>NZ_VFVA01000020.1:0-102394 GCF_006442155.1 Mesorhizobium sp. B2-4-14
CCCTATGCCCCCAACCCCTCCGAACAGAATGCCAGAAGTTAAAAACGCGCACCGCCACGCGGTAGCCGTGCGGTCATTCGTAGTCCAGCGCCGGTTCAATTTGCAGCAGCGTGGCGACAAGGTGGCGACACGAACTGAAAAGCAAAACGGCCACCCGAAGGTGGCCGCTTTAAATGCTTGATTTCCTTGAGGAAACTGGAGCGGGTGAAGCGATTCGAACGCTCGACCCCAACCTTGGCAAGGTTGTGCTCTACCCCTGAGCTACACCCGCTCACACGGCCCTTGGCCGCAAGCCGGGCCTATATGGCTGAAGAGCGCGGCGATTGCAACAGGGAAATCGCAGCCTTTTTTGACGTAACGCGATGACGCCAGCGAGACTTGCCGGCACAGGGTCGATTTGTGCGCCCTGACGCGCGGTGGTCTTGTGTCGGGCGCCTCATTGGCCGTAAACGGCATGGCTGGAACCAGCCGAAGAAGAAACCCAATGCCGAAGACCGAAACCGAGCTTCTTGCCTTTCTCGCCGAACTCGGCATCGCCGTTTCGACGAAACGCCATCCGCCGCTCTATACCGTCGCCGATTCGCAGGCGCTGCGCGGCGAGATCACCGGCGAGCACACGAAAAACCTGTTCCTGAAGGACAAGAAGGATAATTTCTTCCTCGTCACCGTCGGCGAGGACGCGGTTGTCGATCTCAAGCAGATCCATCAATTGATCGGCGCCGCCAGCCGTGTTTCCTTCGGCAAGCCGGAGATGCTGATGGAGCTGCTCGGCGTCACGCCGGGCGCGGTCACCGTCTTCGGCGTCATCAACGATACGGCAAACAAGGTCAGGCTGGTGCTCGACAAGGATTTGATGGACCATGCCGTCATCAACGCCCATCCGCTGACCAATGAGGCGACGACATCGATCGCGGCGGCCGATCTCATCAGATTCGTCGAGGCAACCGGACATGATGCTGCTATCTTGAAAGTCTCGGCATGATCGCCACATGGATGGCGAAACCGACTTCCAATTGAGGACATTGCGCCTGCCCGCTGGCCGGCGGCGCGACCGAAAGGGTGACGAGATGAGCGACAACAATCGGTTTGGCGGGTCATTCGGCAGCAATGGCGGCCAGTATGCCACCACGGTGCAGTATGGCGGAACCGAACCCGCGCGCGCCAACGCCGCGTTTGGGGAGGCGGCGGCCGCCCCTGCAACCGGCGAGATTATCAAGGACACAACGACCGCCGCCTTCGCGGCCGACGTCATCCAGGAATCGCGCCGCCAGCCGGTGCTGGTCGATTTCTGGGCGCCGTGGTGCGGGCCCTGCAAGCAGCTGACCCCGCAGCTGGAAAAGGCGGTCAAGGCGGCCGGCGGCAAGGTCAAGCTGGTCAAGATGAACATCGATGATCACCCCTCGATCGCCGGCCAGCTCGGCATCCAGTCGATTCCGGCGGTCATCGCCTTTAAGGACGGTCAGCCAGTCGACGGCTTCATGGGCGCCATCCCCGAAAGCCAGATCGTCCAGTTCATCGACAAGGTCGGCGGCAAGGGCAATGGCGCGCCGGCCGTGGCCGAGGCGATTGCCGCGGCGACCGAGGCGCGCGACGCCGGCGATATGCAGGCCGCCGCCGACATCTACGACGCCGTCCTGGCGCAGGCGCCCGAGACCATCGAGGCGATCGCCGGATTGGGCGAGATCCTGTTCGGGGCCGGTGACGCTGAAGGCGCCGAGGCGCTGCTGGCAACCGCGCCCGAGGCCAAGAAGGACGCCCCGGCGCTTGCCGCGCTGCGCGCCAAGATGGCGCTCGCCGCACAGGCGGCGGAACTGGGCAACCCGGCCGAGTTCGAGCGCCGGCTGGCCGACAATCCCAACGACCATCAGGCGCGCTTCGACCTGGCCATGATCCAGAACGCGCGAGGCGAGCGCATGGCGGCGGCGGACAATCTCCTGGCCATCATCAAGGCCGACCGCACGTGGAACGAGGACGGCGCCAAGGCGCAATTGCTGCGTTTCTTCGAAGCCTGGGGCATGACCGACGAGGCGACGCTGGCCGCCCGGCGCAAATTGTCGTCGCTGCTGTTTTCCTGAACCCGAGGCCGTTTCGTCGCACGGGCTTGCGGGCGGCGCCGACTGCGCCAGATTAGAAAGCTGGCTTCGGCGGGCCGGTGATCCCGGCAGGCAAAGGCGGATCGGGCGTGGACACGCACTATGTCTTTGTTTTTATGCATGTCGTCCTCCCAAAACCGAGGTCATTTTTGGGCGACATGCGTTAGGTGAAGCGATCGGAGGAATGAGGTGCAAGCGGGAAACGCGCATTACCGGCTCGCCAAGGATCTGCCGTCAGCGATCCCGATCTTTCCGCTCGAGGGAGCGCTTTTGCTGCCCGGCGGCCGCATGCCGCTCAACATCTTCGAACCACGCTACCTGCAGATGGTGGATCAGGCGGTGGCCGGCTCGCGGCTCATCGGCATCATCCAGCCCAGTCTCGACGGCGCGCTGCGCGAGGATGGCGAGCCGGAGCTGTGCAATGTCGGCTGCGCCGGGCGCATCATCGCCTTTTCCGAGACCGGTGATGGCCGCTACCTGATCTCGCTGCAGGGCGTGTGCCGGTTCCGTATCGGCCAGGAGCTGACGGTCAAGACGCCGTTCCGCCAGGTCAAGCCGGCACCGTTCCTGGCCGATCTCGGTGACGACCAGGCGGCGAACGAGATCGATCGGCCCGCCCTGCTCAAGGCGTTTCGCGCCTATCTGCAAGCCAATGATCTCGAAGCCGACTGGGAAAGCGTCAGCCGTGCCGAAAACGCCATGCTGGTCAATGCCCTGTCGATGATGGCGCCTTACGGGCCGGCCGAGAAACAGGCGCTACTCGAGGCCGCTGACCTGAAGACAAGGGCGGAGACGCTGATCGCCATCACCGAAATGGCGCTGGCGCGCGAGAATGAGGATTTTGGCTCGAGCCTGCAATGAGATGTGCCGATATTCAGGTGATGCCGCTATTTGCAGGCCGGCATTACCCGAATACCAACACATCTCAGGTCGGCAGTTGGTTGAGGGAGGCCGTGATGGCGGCGGATGGACGCGACGGAAGGAAGGCCAGTGTCGACCCGAAGCTGCTGGAGCTTCTGGCGTGCCCGCTGACCAAGGGGCCGCTGGCCTGGGATCCGGAGCGGGGTGAACTGGTCTCGCGGGTCGCCAAGCTCGCCTATCCGGTACGCGACGGCATCCCGATCATGCTGCCCTCGGAAGCGCGGACGTTGTCGGCGGAGGACGTTTTGCCCGTAACGCCGCCGCGGCTGAGCGGGCCGAGCTGAGTGGCGCGCATCGCTGCGATGCAGGTGTTGCCGGAGGCTGGCGGGACAGCGCCCCCCCTCTGCCCTACCGGGCATCTCCCCCACTTGGGGGGAGATCGGCAGCTTCGCCGTCCAGCCTGGTTTTAAAAGCGGTGATGACGGCCAATTTCCGTTGCGGGCAGGGCAATCGCATATGGGAGGCTCAGGCTTTTGCTTTACGAGTACCCCCACCCCTAACCCCTCCCCACAGGGGGGAGGGAGACTCCGTTGACGCCGATCCGGGCAATTGAGCATGTTTTTAGATGGCAAGGCGGAAGCAAAGGCGCGCGGCAGCATTCCCTTCCCCTTGTGGGGAGGGTTAAGGTGGGGGTCCTCTTCGCAAGAATCCATATGCCCCTGCCCTGGCTCTATTGAAAATTACGCCCTTTGGGCATGACCCTTTCCGCTTCTTCCGACAGCGTTGCGAGACTTTGATCGGCCGGCGCGTTCCTTAGTCCGGATTGGCTGGTGCGATCCCGACCTTCCCCAGAGGCGTGTCGTATGGCAGGCGGGCCGGCCGCGCTGACCTTCTCCAGCAGGACGGTCAGCCAGGGTGTCAGATCCTCGATCTTTTCCGCGACGATATGGATGACACCGGATTCCGACTGCAATTTCCCGCTGACCTTCACGAACCGCGCGCCCATGACGATAGGCCGGAAGCGGGTAAAGGTTCTCTCCCAGAAAATGACATTGGCGACAGCCTTGTCGTCTTCCAGCGTCAGGAAGATCGCATTGCCCTTGCCGGGGCGCTGGCGCACCAGCACCAGACCGGCAACCGAAACCCGCCTGCCGTCGCGCACGGAAGGCAGGTTGGCGTTGGGGATGATGCCGGCCCGGTCGAGCCGCTCGCGCAGGAAAGCGACCGGATGCGCCTTCAGGGACAGGCCGAGCGAGCGGTAATCATGGATGACATGCTCGCCGAGCGGCATTTTCGGCAGCTTCGTCGCGGGTTCCAGCTCGCGCAGACGCAACGCCGGCTGGTCGAACAGCGGCAGCTTTTCGGCTGCACTTTTGCCGTCGAGCGCACGCACCTGCCAAAGCGCGGCACGGCGGTCGAGGCCGAGCGAACGGAAGGCATCGGCCTGCGCCAGCCTCTCGATCTCGCCGACATCGAGGCCGGAGCGCAGCCAAACGTCCCGGACGGTTTCGTAGCCTGCACCGCGCCGCGCGACGAAAGCCTCCATGCGTTCCTGGGAAAGTCCCTTGATCTGCCGGAAGCCGAGCCGCACCGCATGATCCGTCTGGACGACACCGCGCATTTCGGCATGGCGCGGCAGGATGCGGGCCGGCTCGAAAGGCGCCTTTTCGAGGATGCAGTCCCAGACGGAATAATTGACGTCGACCTCGCGGATATCGACGCCATGGTCGCGCGCGTCGCGCACCAGCTGCGCCGGCTGGTAGAACCCCATCGGCTGCGAGTTCAGGATCGCGGCGCAGAACACGTCGGGATAGAAGGTCTTGAACCAGCATGAGGCATAGACGAGGAGCGCAAAGGAGGCGGCATGGCTTTCGGGAAAGCCATATTCGCCAAAACCCTCGATCTGCTTGAAGCAGCGCTCGGCGAACTCCTTTTCGTAGCCCCTGCCCGTCATGCCGTCGATCATCTGCTGGCGATAGTTGCCGATGGTGCCGGTGCGCTTGAAAGTGGCCATGGCGCGGCGCAGTTCGTCGGCCTTGCCTGGCTTGAAGCCACCGGCGACGATGGCGATCTTCATCGCCTGCTCCTGGAACAACGGCACGCCGAGTGTCTTGCCGAGGATCTCTTTCAGTTCCGGCTTGGGATACTCGGTTTTTTCCTTCTCCTGCCGACGGCGCAGATAGGGATGGACCATGTCGCCCTGGATCGGACCGGGCCGCACGATCGCCACTTCGATGACCAGATCATAGAAAGTGCGTGGCCTGAGCCGAGGCAGCATCGACATCTGCGCGCGCGATTCGATTTGGAAAACGCCGAGTGTGTCGGCACGGCAGATCATGTCGTAGACGCGAGGATCCTCCTTGGCGATTGTATCCAGGGTCAATGGCCTGTCGAACTCGTCCCTGACACCGTAATGAGTCTCAAGCAGGGTGAAGGCACGCTGCAGGCAGGTCAGCATACCGAGCGCCAGAATATCGACCTTGAGGATCTTCACCGCGTCGAGGTCGTCCTTGTCCCATTCGACCATCTTGCGTTCGTCCATCGCCGTCTTGATGATGGGCACGATCTCGTCGAGCCGGTCCCTGGTGATGACGAAACCGCCGACATGCTGCGAGAGATGGCGGGGAAAGCCCATGATCTCGTTGGCGCGCTCCATCACGTGCCGCGATACGGGATCGCTGCGGTCGAGCCCCCCGGCCCGGGCTTCCTTCTCGCCAAGCTCGGATGTCGACCAGCCCCAGATCGAGCCGGACAGGGACGCCCGGACATCCTCCGACAGGCCCATTGCCTTGGAGACTTCGCGCAGTGCCGAGCGGCCGCGATAGCTGATGACGGCGGCGGCGAGCGCGGTGCGCTTGGCGCTGTATTTCGAATAGATGTACTGCATGACCTCTTCGCGCCGCTCATGCTCGAAGTCGACGTCGATGTCGGGCGGCTCGTTGCGCTCTTCGGAAATGAAGCGCTCGAAGAGTGTGTCGATCTTGTCCGGGCCTACCTCGGTGATGCCGATGCAGAAGCAAATGATGGAATTGGCGGCGGAGCCGCGTCCCTGGCAGAGGATGTTCTGGCTACGGGCGAATTTTATGATGTCATAGACGGTCAGGAAGTAGCGCGCGTAGTTCAGGCGTTCGATGAGGGCGAGTTCTTCCTCGATGCGTTTTATGACGCTGGCGGGGACGCCGCCGGGGAAGCGCCTGGCCGCACCTTCCCGCGCCAGCCTTTCCAGCTCGGCCTGCGGACCGAGGCCAGATTCCGTCGGCTCGTCGGGGTAATTGTATTGGAGGTCGCTGAGCGAGAAGGTGAGTTCTTCCTCGAACCGCAGCGTCTCGGCCAGCGCCCGCGGATGCCTGCGGAACAGGCGGGCCATTTCCAGCGGCGGCTTGAGGTGGCGTTCGGCATTGGCGGTGAGTTCCAGCCCGACTTCAGCCACCGGCGTGTTGAGGCGGATCGCGGTCAGCACGTCCTGCAGCGGGCGGCGTTCGGCCGTGTGGTAAAGGACGTCGTTGGTCGCCATCAGCGGGATGCCGGCAGCCTCGGCAAACGCCGCCGCCTGCTCGATCCGGAAATGGTCATTGCCGGCATAACAGGGCGAGACGCCAAGGCGCAGGGCTCCGCCGAAACGGTCCTTGAGCTGGCGGAGCAAAGCGAGGCTGTCTTCCGCGCCCGCCGTCAGATCCGGCAGCACCGCCAGCGACATCCGGTCTCCCCATTCGAGCAGGTCGCCGCGCTGGAGAAGGGTGGCGCCCTTCTCGGTCTCGTCGCGCAGATTGGCTTGGGTGAGCATGCGGCACAGATGGCCCCAGCCCGTGCGGTCCCTGGGATAGGCGAGAATGTCGGGCGTGCCGTCGCCAAAGACCAGCCGGCAGCCGGGGTGATAGGAGAGCTTTTCGACCTTGGCCTGCTGCCAGGCGCGCACCACGCCGGCCACCGTGTTGCGGTCGGCAAGCCCGATCGCCGGAAAGCCCAGGAGCTTGGCCGCGACCACCAGCTCCTCTGGCTTGGAGGCGCCGCGCAGGAAGGAGAAATTCGACTGGATGCCGAACTCGGCATAGGGGATGATGGTCAGTGCGTTCATGCGAAGACCCCGTGCATGAACCAGCGCGGCGGGATCTGGGAGACGCTGCCGTAAAGGCCTTGCCGGTAGAGCCAGTAGCGGCGGCCGTCGGCATCCTCGATGCGGAAATAGTCGCGTGTCGATGCCGCTGCGTCGCCTGGCGCTTCGCGCCACCATTCGGCGGCGATGCGCTCCGGACCTTCGGCACGCGTCACCCGGTAGAGCGCGCGGCGCCAGCGGAAGTGCCGCGGCGGCCCTTCGGGCATTTCGGTGGCCGGCACCTCTATGGGCTCGGGCGCGCGGAACAGCCGGATCGGCCGCTCCGGCGGGAAAATGGTCATCGGCGCCTGCATCCTGTCCGGCTTCCTCGGCGGCGTGGTCCGGCGCGGCGCTTCGGTGAAAGGAATGATGGCTACGGCGCGTTCCGGCAGATGGCTTTCGACAGCGACGGGCCGCAGGATCGCGCCCTCGCCCAGCCGGGCGCGGATGCGGTCGGCGAACAGCGCGATATCGGCGCCGTCATCGGTTGTCTCGCCCGTCAGATCGGCCTGCGGCATCTCGAAAGCGGCGGCGGCCAACACCGAAAGCCGCACCAGGTCGAAGCCATAGCCGGCATCGATGTCCTGCTCGAGCGCGGCCAGCCTTTCATGGAACAGTTTCTGAATCAGCATGGGTTCGCGCATCGGCCGCGAGGTGCCCAAGGCGATGCGGCTGACGGCGCCGTCGACGCGGAAGAGCAGCAGCGCCAGCGAGCGAGCGCCCTCGCCGCGGCGCTCGAGATCGGTCTTCAAGGTTGTCGCCAGCAGGCCCACCAGCCGTTCGATGTCCTCGGTCAAGGTGACGGGCTCGGCGAGATGGCGTTCGACCGAAAGCGGCGCGACGGGCAGACGTGGCGAGACCGCCTCGTCGAGACGGCCAAGCGCCTGGTCGAGGCGCAAAAGCAGGGAGGCGCCGAAGCGGCGGGCAAGCGGCGCGCGCGGCGTGGCCATGACGGCGCCCGCCGTGCGCAGGCCCACACTTTCCAGGCTGGCGCGGGTTTCCGGTGCTATGCGCAATGCGGCCAGCGGCAAGGGCGCGAGCAGCGCTTCCTCCTCGCCGCCGGCAACGATGCGGTCGCCGCAGAACCGTGCCGCCGCCCAGGCCGCCCCTGGTGTCGGGGCAAGGCCGGCGCGGACATCGAAACCCTGCTGGAAGAAGCGCGACAGGATGTCGTCCAGCATGGCACGTTCGCCGCCGAACAGATGGCTGCAGCCGGTGACGTCGAGAAACAGGCCGTCCGCCCCGTCCAGCGCCACCAGCGGGGTGTAGCGGTCGCACCAGTCGGCAAGGCCTTCGAGCAGGCGGCGATCGGCCTCCGGATCGGCTTCGACGATGTCGATCGACGGATGCATGGCGCGCGCATCGGCAATCCCCATGTCGCGCTTGAGGTGCAGCGCCTCAGCCCGTTCGTCGAGGGCCGAGATGCGCTGCGCGTTGCCCTGGCGATGGCTGATCACGAGTGGTGGGTGATCCGACGGGCGGGAACGCCAGGACCGCCCCAGACGCTGCCGCAGGATCCTTTCGGCCGCGAGATAGGGAAACCACAGGGACAGGATTCTCTGTCCGGTGTTGCCGGGCCCGTCTTTCTTCGCCCCATCTTTCGTCGAATACGCGTTCATCGGGGTTCCACTCCAGTGTGAATTGTCCAGGCAGGGCCGTGCGGCTCTTGCCGATGGTGATGGTGAAGGCAGGGCGGCCGATCGAGCCGGCGAGCGGCCCGGCGACCGTGGCGCGCGGCAGGGCCGGCGCCGGCGAGACGATGAGGCGGACAGGTGCCGCCGTCGGTTCGGGTTCGGCCGCCTGCCGCAGCAGGAACACCGGCCGCCCGGCACTTATCGCCCTGGCATGCAGCCGCCGCGTCGCGGTCAGGTCCAGCCGCTGCGGGTTGCCGCGAATTTCGAGAATGACGGCGGCGAGCGCCGTCATCCTTGCGGCCTCCTCGGCGACCCACAGCGCATCGAGAAGCCTCGGCGCCTCGGAAAACAGCAATTGCCCGGGCTCGATGCCGAACGAGGCATGAAGCCCCCTGGCATAGGGAAAGCCCGCCTCGCGAAAGATTTCCGTGGTGCCGATCCACAGCACCGGCAGCCCTTGCGCCTGCTTGAGGATCAGGCTGGTGAGCGACAGGGCGAAGCCGGCGACAGCCCCGGCATCGCGGGTTTCCAGGCCATGGATTTCACTCAGCGCGGCTTTCGGCAGGCCGCCGCTCAGGGCGGCATCGAGGCGCTCGACACCAATGGGCAGAAAGGCATCCGGCAAGGCCGCGGCCTTGCCGCGCCGGACGATGGTGAGATCGGCGTTGGACGGGGCATCAGCGCTGGCGTCAGCCCCAAGGGGCGCCGCGACCGGCGCCTGCAGGCGCTCGGGCAGCGTTCCCTCGATCTTCGCGATCTGGCGGCGCAGGGCAAAAACAGTCTCCCGCGCCACGGCGTTCATCGCCATGACGGTCAGCTTCCACTCACAATTGTTCCTGTTATGTTCCCATAGATTCCAGAGGCGACCGGAAGAGTCAAGCAGAGTCAGAAGGAATTTATTCCTTATGACGTACCTAGGGATCGAGTATTTTGAGTCCGCAGCGTAGCCATTGGCGTGAAACGATGAAGGCGCGCGTCGGCCGCACCCTTGATGGTGTGGTTGGCACGCCGAGTGGGCCAAGCAAACCGCTCGGGAGATTGAAGCTGACGAAGCGGTAAGGATTTCGAGCGGGCTCTTGGTCGCATTCTGCCGCGAAAGACCGATGGCCCTACTTCAAACGGAAGCGGCGCTTAAGCCAGCCATAGTCAGGCTTTTCGTATGGCTTAGGGGAGACAACCTGCTGCGGTGCTAGACTATATTCGATAGCGGCTTGCCCTGTGCATATAGATTTCAGATTACGAACAAATAAGGACACGTCTCCGAAGTAGTTCGGGTACATTTCTACAAGTTTATCGACCTTATCTACCTCAACCAATACAACCTTAGCATCATTTTCACCCAACTCGATTTTTTGCTCGATATCTTCCAAGCTTCGGGCGCCTAACGTTATGGTCCAGAAAGGCGAGACCGACACGTTATGGTCTTTGCCATAACGGAGCAAATAGTACCGAGATTTCTCTGTCGGCTGCACGAAATTTTCGGAGTAGTGCGTAAGATTCTTGATGTTTTCCAGCGTGTTGGTCGCACCTATCCGCCTGTTAATATCGCGTAACTCCCAGACCCGATTATTGTGGCTCGGAATATCGGCATGGGTCGGGCTTTCCTCGACATAGGCGAACTCAGCGGACATGAGTTGGAAAAGGCGCAGCCAGTCCTGTTCCCCCTTTCCGTGCTTCAAATCTTCGCCACGGAATAACCCGACAGCCTCAACGGCAGTCGCCCATGAGTGCTGGAGTCTGGTCCGAACCTGCAATTCTACTCGTCGCCCTTCGAAGGCCTCAGTGTCGGCGCTCCTAGGTCGATACTTGAAAACCATGTGATGGCTTCGATAGCCATCCAGCTTCGGTTCATCGATGTAATTGAATTCTCGATGGTGGATTTCATGAGGGAACTTATCTCGCATCGACGCGAGAAGCGCGCGAACCCCTTTGATGTCGGCCATGATCGCCCGGCAACCACCGATGTCGTTCATAGTGTCCAAGTCAGCGGTGGACTCTCGAAGTTTCCGGCGAATAGATGCCATTCGCTTTGGTCGGGACGCCATATCCCCCTTCAAATGCAATTTCTTTATGTGGTGGGTGACTGAAAACCGAACGCTCCGCATCGGCAGGAAGTGAGAGTCGCGCCAACTATTGGCGATTGAGAAGGTTTCGATTGCTTCCGCGTACTGTCCAGCAGTGAGGTCTCGCCCGAACCTAATAGGCTCCGCCAGCCGGTCGCCCGCCTTGCGAACGGCTTTCATGCTGTAGGCGAGGCGCGGGTATTCACCCATGAGACCCATAAACAGGCCGTACTCTTCGGCCTCATCAAGCGAGCGCGAATCGACCGCTAGGGAATCGTTCCGCATGCTTCATATCTGATTGGGTACGCGAAGTTTAGGGGCGTGGCGGCCGCTCGATTTGCCTCTACCGGTGCGAAAGCCTATATGCCGGGATCAAAGGATAAAGCATGGCCCGCATCTACAAGACCCGCACCTGGCACGACCAGTTCTCGCCCTCGATGGAGGAATTGGAGTTCCTGGCGCTGGAGTCCTACGCCCATCTGCCGGAGGAGTTTCGCAAGCTGACCGGCGAGATCGTCATCCAGATCGCCGAGTTCCCGACCGACGAGATCATGGACGATTTGTCGCTGGAAACGCCGTTCGACCTGCTCGGCCTGTTCGAGGGGCGCGGCATCGCCGAACGCTGGAACCCGCAGACCGGCGAAGGCCCGAACCGAATCACGCTCTATCGCCGCGCCATGCTCGACTACTGGGCCGAAAACGAGGAAACGCTGGGCGACATTGTCACCCACGTGCTGATCCACGAGATCGGCCACCATTTCGGCCTGTCGGACGATGACATGGAGCGGATCGAGGAAGCTGCGGAGTAACCAACGCTTTCGTCATCCTAGGGTCTGCGCCGCGTCGCTTCGCTCCTTGCTTCGCTCTAGGATGACGAGGAGAGTGAGGGACCCAGGCTTTTCCTACCAATCGCTGAGCTTGGTGTCCGGGCCGTATTCCTGGCCGTCGACATCCTTCACCACCGCCTGGCCGCAGCGCATCGTCTTGGCTTTCTTGTCATAGGCGTAGGTCGGCGAGCCGAACAGGTGCCAGCCCTTGTTCAGCGCCGCCGTCACCTTGTGGCAGAAGCTGGCGTCGTCCGGGGCAGTCAGAAAGCGGTAGAGTTTCATGGTTCAGGTCCTGTCGTGAACAGCTTAGCCGGATCATGCGCCGATGGCGGCGGCCTTCGCCAGCAGTTTTTCGGCCTGCGCCAGATGCAGCCGCTCGATCATCCTGCCGTCCAGCGCGATCACGCCCTTGCCGGCGTTTTCGGCAAGCGCGAAGGCGTCCTTCACCGCGCGGGCCTCGGCCATCGCCGCGGCGGATGGCGCAAAGGCGCGGTTCGCCGCCTCGATCTGCGCCGGATGGATCAGCGTCTTGCCGTCGAACCCCATGGCGGCGGCTTCCCCGCATTCCCGGGCGAAGGTTTCCGCGTCGCGAAAATCGTTGAACACCCCGTCAAGCATGTCGAGGCCACCGGCCCGCGCCGCCAGCAGCATCTGCATCAGCCATGGCACGAGATAGCGGCGGTCGGGCGTCGCCAGCACGCCGGTGTCCTTGATCAGATCATTCGTTCCGGCAACGAAACAAGCCAGCCGCGAGCCGGGGTCGCGGCCAAGCTCGGCGATGGCGCCGAGGTTGAGCATGGCCTTGGGGGTTTCGATCATCGCCCATAGTTTCACGCTGTCGGGGGCGAAATTGTCGTCCAGCACATCGCCGACCTCGAGCACGTCGCGCGGCGTGTCGACCTTGGGCAGCAGAATGCCATCCGGCTCCGCCTTCGCCATGGCCATCAGATCGTCTGTGCCCCATTCGCTGGAAAGCGCATTGACGCGCACGATCATCTCGCGGCGCCGGCCACCGGTGCCGGCCTCCGGATGGTTGGCGAAAATACCGGCCAGCCGGTCGCGGGCGGCGGTCTTGTCGACCGGGGCGACGGCATCCTCAAGGTCGATGATGACGGCATCGCAGGAAAGCTGCTCGATCTTGGCCAGCGCCTTGTCGTTGGAGGCCGGGACGTAGAGCACCGAGCGGCGCGGGCGATAGGGTTTGGTCGTCATGATCCGATCTATGCCGGTTGCGGCTGGTCGAGGCAAGCCGCCATATGTCCTGCACGGAAACTGCACGCGATTGCCGAAAATCTCCTCGGATCCGCCCTGCCGCCTCCCGGCCGACCTGCCAGACAGGCGGCATGCATAAGCCAGTCAAACTCCCGTGGTCCCTGCCTTACCGGCTGCGCAGCGATGGCTGGTGGCTGGTCGACCCGCCACGCGCGCGGCCTGCGGCGATCCTCATTCCTTTCATCCGCAAACGCCCGCCGACAGCCCGGCTGCAAGTTCTCGGGAAGATCAGACCGTGACGCCACCGTTCACCGCCGCGCCGGGCCATGGCAGCCGCTTGGGCGTCGTCGTGCTGGCCTATTGCGGCCTCGTCTGGATGGGGCTGGTGGCGGCCGGGCTTGCCCTGATCATCGTCCGCATCGCGCTCGGAAAATCCAATGAATGGCTCTCGTCCGCCAATCTTCTGACGCTATCGGCGACGCTTTATGCCTGCTGCTTCATCGATTTCGCGGCAACGATCGCCAATTACAATGTCGACCATTCCCAAGAAATGACCGGACAAGGCATCCCCCTCGACGGCTGGTATCTGCGCTCGCTCGGTCCGGGCGCGTTTCCGGCGCTCGATCGCTTCCTCGATCATCAGGGCAGGACGGCTGGAGCCGGCGCTACACGCGAACTCGCCAGACTGCGTGGCGTCGACGAGGGATGGTACCGCAGCGCCCTGGAAAACTGGCGCGCCTGGAGCTTTCGCGACTGGCGCCTGCTCTTCTATCTCGACACCAGGGCGCTACCTGTGATTCCCTCCATATCCGAACCCTTCGCGCCGGGCCGCTGATCCATGCCGCATCACATCCTCGTCGCCGACGACGACCCGCATATCCGCGAAGTGATCTGCTTCGCGCTGGAAAAGGCCGGCATGAAGACAGCCGCCGTTTCAGATGGCGCCGCCGCCCTGCAGGCGATCGAGCGGCGCCCGCCCGACCTTGTCGTGCTCGACATCGGCATGCCGGAGATGGACGGGCTGGAGGTCTGCCGCCGGCTGCGGCAGCGTTCGGATGTGCCGGTGCTGTTCCTGTCCGCGCGCGACGAAGAAATAGACCGCATCCTTGGCCTGGAAATGGGCGGCGACGACTATGTGACAAAGCCGTTCAGCCCGCGCGAGCTGGTCGCCCGCGTCAACGTCATCCTGCGCCGCGCCCGCCCCGCACCGCCCGAGCCGGTCGACGACAGGCAGTTCGCCCATGGCAAGCTCGCCTTGGCGCCGGCCAGTCACAGCGCCAGCTTCGACGGCAAGCCGCTTGCCCTGACAGGCATCGAGTTCTCGATCCTGAAGGGGTTTCTGACGCGGCCGACGCATGTGCTCGACCGCGACGCGGTGATGGCCAGTGCCTATGCCGGCAAGATCCATGTCGCCGACCGGACCGTCGACAGCCATATCCGCAACATCCGCGCCAAGCTGGCGGCGGTGGGTTGCCCCGAGGTCATCGAGACCGTGCACGGCGTCGGCTTCCGGCTCGGCCGATGCGGCTGACAGCTTCGCGCAAATGGATCGGCCGCAAATGGCGGCCGCGCCTTGCCACCGTCGTCGTTGCCATCCTGATCCTGGTGATGGCCTTGCCGCTGGTCGGCCTGTTCTTCTTCCGCCTTTATGAAAACCAGCTGATCCGCCAGACCGAGGCGGAGCTGATCGCGCAAGGGGCTGCCATCGCCGCCATCTATGCGCAGGAGGTGCGCGACGCCGGCATTCTACCGGACAAGCTCGGCGCGCCGATGCCGCAGGCTGGTGCAAGCGCGAGCCGGGACACCAATCCCGACGGGCCATACCGGCCGATCGAGCCGCGCCTCGATCTCGCTTCGGATTATGTGCTTCCGACACGGCCGGCGGCAGTGCAAGCGACCGCCGATCCCGCCTTCGCCGCGATCGGCACGCGCCTGTCCGGCATTCTCGACGCCACGCAGAAAACCACGCTGGCCGGCTTCCGGCTGCTCGATCCCCGAGGTGTCGTCATCGCCGGGCGCGACGAGGTCGGGCAGTCGCTGGCCGAGGTCCAGGAGGTGCGCGCCGCGCTTGACGGCCGCTATGGCAGCGCGCTCAGGCTGCGCATTTCCGACCAGCCGGCGCCGCCGCTCTATTCGGTCAGCCGCGGCACCAGGGTGCGCGTCTTCGTCGCTTTGCCCGTGGCCGTCGACGGCCACGTCGCCGGCGTAGTCTATGTCTCGCGGACGCCCAACAACATCGTCAAGCATCTCTATGGCGAGCGCGGCAAGGTGACGTTGGCGGCCATCGCCATCCTCGGCGGCACGCTGCTCATCGGCCTGGTGTTCCTGCGCACCGTCAGCCGACCGATCTATGCGCTGATCGACCGCACCCAGCGCATCGCCGCCGGCGAGCGCGATGCGATCCGGCCGCTCGACCATCACGGCACCTACGAAATGGCCGAGCTTTCCGCCGCTTTCCTCGACATGGCGGAAAAGCTGCAGGCGCGCTCCGACAGCATCCAGACCTTCGCCACCCATGTCTCGCACGAGCTCAAGTCGCCGCTGACGGCGATCCAGGGCGCGGCCGAGCTGCTGCGTGATTCCGGCTCGGCCATGGACGATGACGAGCGGCGGCGCTTCTCCGGCAACATCGTCACCGATGCCGGGCGCCTCAACCTGCTGGTCCGGCGCCTGCTCGACCTGGCGCGCGCCGAAAATCTCGCGCCCAGCGGCGAGAGCACCTCGGTCAGGTCGGCGCTGGCGCTGCTTCCCGTCGACACCAGGCTGGCGGTTCGCGTCGAGGCGGGCGGCGATCTGACCTTGCGCATATCGGCCGAGAACGCGGCAATCGTGCTAGGCAATCTCATCGACAATTCCGCCAGGCACGGCGCGACGCTGGTTTCGATCACCGCCGCAAGCGCCGGCGGCAGGGCCGTGGTACTGGTCGGGGACGATGGCGCCGGCATCTCACCGAGCAACCGGGCGCGCATCTTCGAGCCGTTCTTCACCACGCGGCGTGAGTCCGGCGGCACCGGCATGGGGCTCGGCATCGTGCTGGCCCTCCTGAAAGCGCATGATGGTATGATCCGGCTGGTTGACAGCGAGCGCGGCACGCGCTTCGAGATTGTCTTGCCTGCCGCCTAGCTCCACGATCGCGGCTCGACTCGGAAAGGGCATAAGCGTGCGCTACGACATCGTCATCATCGGCGGGGCCATCGTCGGATCCTCGATCGCCTATTATCTGCGCGAGGAAGGGTTTTCCGGCTCGATCGCGCTGATCGAACGCGATCCGCAATTCTCCCATGCCGCGACGACGCTATCCATGGCCTCGATCCGTCAGCAATTCTCAATTCCGGAAAACATCCGCCTGTCGCAATTCACGCTGCAGCTGTTCCGGCGGCTGAAGGAGGCCTTTGGTTCCGATGCCGATATCGGTTTTCGCGAGGGCGGCTATCTCATTCTTGCCGGTGAGGAGGGGCTGCCGATCCTCAAGGCCAACCATGAGGCGCAGGTCGCCGAAGGCGCCGACATCCTTTTCGAGGATGCCGACCAGCTGACGCGTCGTTTCCCCTGGCTGTCGGCAGAAGGCATCACCGCCGGCGCCTATGGCCGCACCGGCGAGGGCTGGTTCGACGCGCATGCCATGCTGATGCTGTTTCGCAAGGCGCTGCGGGACAAGAAAATCGATTTCATCAAGGCTGATGTCACCGGCATCGCGCGGCAGGGCAATCAGGTGACCGGCGTGAGCCTCGACAATGGCGAGACGCTGGAGGCCGGCATTGTCGTCAACGCCGCCGGGCCGAATGCCGGCAAGATCGCCGCCCTTGCCGGGCTCGAGCTGCCGGTCGAGCCGCGCAAGCGTAACGTCTTCGTCTTCGAGGCGCGCGAGAAATATGCCGATATGCCGCTGCTGGTCGACCCATCCGGCATCTATGTCAGGCCGGAAGGCTCGGTCTATCTCACCGGCGGCGCCGAACCGGAAGAGGGCGACGGCCCTGCCGATCCCGGCGATTTCGAGGTCGACTGGCCGCTTTTCGAAGAGGTGATCTGGCCGGTTCTGGCGACCCGCATCCCTGCCTTCGAGGCGATCAAGCCGACCCGCGCCTGGGCCGGCCATTACGACTACAACACGCTCGACCAGAACGCCGTGATCGGCCCGCACCCCGAGGTGCGGAATTTCCTTTTCGCCAACGGTTTTTCCGGCCACGGCTTGCAGCAGGCGCCGGCGGTCGGCAAGGCGCTGGCCGAGCTGATCGTGCATGGCGGCTACCGGACGATCGATTGCTCGGCGTTCGGATACGAGCGCGTCGCCGAAGGGCGCGCGTTCCGGGAATTGAATGTGATCTGAGGGCAATACGGGACGATCTTCGGGATTTGCCAAGACGTCTCAGGTTCTTCGTCATTCCAGGGAGGAGCAGGAGCGAAGCGACGTCGCGGAGACCCTGGAATCCATGCCGTGACTGTTGCCGTGGGCTCCAACGGCGCAGAATGAAAAGGCGCACCGATCGGCGCGCATTGCCGGTAAAAATTCTGCACCGCCGTGAAATTCCAACGTCGCGGCATGGATCCTGAGGTCTGCGCCGCGTCGCTTTGCTCCTTGCTTCGCTCTAGCATGGCGACGCTGGACAGATCATCTCGTCAACAGCGATGGCATTGCCAAGGGCATGCCCTTGGGCTGTGTTGTCGAAAATACACCAGACTTCCGCCCCGGAAGCGGCTGCTTCATCAATCTGCCGGCTGATCCGGTCGAGGCTCTCGGCATCGTAGTCCGAATAATAGACACGCGGCACGCCGTGCCAGCGGAAATAGGCAAGGCCCGACCATCCGCCAGGCACCGCGGCTTCCGGCACAGAGGCCGGGTCGGCGGCGACGCGCGCGACATGACAGGCGGCCAGAAGCGCTTCCGCATCGGCATCGAACCAGCTGGGATGGCGCGGCTCGCAGGTCAGCCTGACCTCGGTCCGGCTGCGCAGCAGGTCAAAAAAACCCTGCGCGATGTCCGCCTCGAACGGAAGGCTCGGCGGCAACTGGACCAGAAGCACACTCAATTTCTCGCCGAGACCTTCGACCTGTTCGAGAAAGCTTTCCAGGGGATCGTTGCAACCGACAAGGCGGCGCTCATGCGTGACGGCCTTGTGTGTCTTGACGGCAAAGCGAAAATCCCCGGGCACCGAACGCGCCCAGCGTTCATAGGTCTCGCGACGGTGCGGCTTGTAGAAGGAGGTGTCGATTTCGACGATGGGCAGCCGCGTGGCATAGCGTACGAGACGGGAACCGGACTGCGGGAAATCATCCTTGTATGGCGTGGAAATCCCCCAGCCCGCCGTGCCTATGAACGTTCTGCGGTTTGTCATGCCTGGTGATGTGGCTCGACTGACGTGAAGGTCAAGGCAGAACCGTATCGCTGCGGCGCGCGCTATTTTAAGCAGCCGCACGCCCTTGCGAGTCAAAATATCCCGCCAGCCAGGTGAGCACCCGCGCTCAGCCATCGGCATGCTCGGCGGCGGCTTCCGCCAAGCCGGCGAAACCGCCGTGGCAAATGGTGAGCCGCGTGCCGGCGGCGACAGGTTGCAGCAACCAGGCGACCTTGGTTTGCCGCCGGCCAAGCGTTGGATGGTCCCATGCGTAAGCTCGCGTCTGCACGATCCGGCGCGGCGCTTCGATCTCGAGGAATTCGCCGCCGGCCGGCAGGTCGCTGCCGTCTGACGTGCGGACGACAACCGTCCAGCGGCCGCCGACACGGAGATCGGCCGACCAGTCGACCATCCGGTACGTGTCGACGGATCCCCACCATAGTTCGACTTGATCGGTGCTCAGCGCACGGAAGACGCGCTCTGGCGAAGCACTGAGGTCGACAGTGGCGAAGACGGTGTCGCCATTGCTCATGGCATGCAGGGTGGGGAGATGCATCGCTGTCTCCATGGCATGTTTCGCTCCCGGAATGATCACCCTTTAGATGGCGGGCGCTCAAAACCCTTGCCGGTCTCGAGCAGGCTCTTGAGGCTGGCCAGCACCAGCGGCCACCCCTTGGCGACATTGCCAATCAGTCTGTGCGGCCCATCGGCCTCGTGAGTGACGGCAAGCTTCATCAATTCGCCGTCCTGCTCGATGGTGAAGGTGCAGCGCGTGTAGCCGTCTTCCTTCACCTCTGGCATCCATTCATTGCGCCATTTGATGACGAGGCGCCGCGGCGGGTCGATCTCGAGGATCTCGCCGCTGTCGGCGACGCGACCGTCGGGAAAGATCAGCTTCCAGCTGGAGCCCACTTTCCAATCGCTCTCCTGATAGGAGCAGAGGAAGAACTGCCGGTTGAATTCCGGATCGGTCAGCGCTTCCCACAGCTTCTCGGGCGTGGTGCGGATGTAGGTCACATAAACGAAGGCGTTGCTCATGGTTCGTCCCTTTCAAGGCGTTTCTTCAAGTCGCTGAGGGCGGTCAGCCGTCCCCGCTCGAATTTGCCGATCCAGCGTTCGGCGATCTCGTTGATCGGAACCGGGTTGAGGTAATGCTCCTTCTCACGACCCTTGCGGATGGTGGTGACGAGGTTTGCCTCCTCAAGGACCGTCAGATGCTTGGTCACCGCCTGGCGTGTCATGTCCATCTCCGCGCACAGCGCGTTCAGCGTCTGCCCGTTCCTGGCATGGAGGCTGTCAAGCAATTGCCGGCGTGTTGGGTCGGCCAGGGCGCGAAAGACGGCATCCATGCTCATGGCTTTAATATGCAACCATTTGGTTGCATGTCAAGCGGCAAGATCGTGCGTCTTTGCCGGCCAGATGCGGTCACAGGAGAAAAATCAGCGTTCGCGGGAGAACCAGAAGGCGTCCGGCATGCGTTTCATGCCGATGCGCTCGTAGAAGCCGGCGGCGTCGGGCACGGAAACCAGGCTGATGGCGACGCAGGGTCCGAGCTGTCGCCGCGCCTCGTCCATCAGGCCCTTGCCGACGCCAAGCCCTTGCGCGGCTGGCGAGACGGCGAGATCGGAGATGTAGCAGACCCAGGAAAAGTCCGTCACGGCTCTGATAACACCGATCAGCGGCTTGCCTTCGATGTCGAGACGCGCGGTGAGCACCAGATTGGCGCCCGACAGCATCGCTTGCAGCCTGTCGGCGTCGTCGACGGGGCGGATCTCGCCCAAGCCGGAGTCCACCAGCACGCGGCGGAATTCGGCAACGCCGAGGCCAGTTTCACGGGCGTAGAGGACCTGGGGGTTTTCCGACATCGCGCCAGAGTGCACCATCGTGGCATGGATTCGAAGCCGTTTTTGCTCGGCCCGATGCCGGCGGACAAACAGTTGCCTTTTATTTGCCCGCGGCTTTGTGTAAACCGGGCCCCAGCAAAATCCCCGCAACGAAAACACGGGCCAAAGCCATGGAAAAATTCACCAAGCTCACCGGCGTCGCCGCTCCCATGCCGATCGTCAATGTCGACACCGACATGATCATCCCCAAGGATTATCTCAAGACGATCAAGCGCACCGGGCTTGGCACCGGCCTGTTCGCCGAAATGCGTTACAATGACGACGGTTCGGAAAACCCGGATTTCGTGCTCAACAAGCCGGCCTACCGCAAGGCGCAGATCCTCGTCGCCGGCGACAATTTCGGTTGCGGCTCGAGCCGCGAGCACGCGCCGTGGGCGCTGCTCGATTTCGGCATCCGTTGCGTCATCTCGACCTCGTTCGCCGACATCTTCTACAACAACTGCTTCAAGAACGGCGTGCTGCCGATCACCGTCAGCCCCGAGGACCTGGAGAAGCTGATGGATGACGCCTCGCGCGGCTCCAACGCCACCCTGTCGGTCGACCTCGAAGCCAAGGAAATCCGGGGTCCGGATGGCGGCGTGGTCAAGTTCGACCTCGACGAGTTCAAGCGGCACTGCATGCTCAACGGCCTCGACGACATCGGCCTGACCATGGAGAAGGCCGGCGCCATCGCCGCGTTCGAGACGCGCAACGCCGAACAGCGCCCCTGGGCCTGAGCGGCACCGTCCGGAACGGATAGGCCGGCCTTTCCAGGCCGGGTTGGCGGCGACTGAAGGGAGGGACAGTCATGACACGTTCGCTTCTTGCCGGCGCTTGCGGACTGGCGTTGTTGCTGGCGTCGGCCAGCAGCCTGTTCGCGCAGACACAGACGCCCGCCGCGCAGCCGGCGCCGGCAACGGATCAGCCGGCCGCCGGCCAGGGAACGAACGCCGCCGACGCTACCGACGACGACAAGCAGGCGCCGGTGCCGTTCGAGGGCGGCCAACTGACCATCACCCAGAAGGAACAGTATGGCGAGAAGGTGCTGGCTTTCGACGGCAAGGAGCTCGCCAGCAACTACGACGTCTTCTTCGACAAGATCGTCAAGATCGGCGATGTCAATGTCGCGCTGGTGGATGTCGGCGATGGCGGCAATCAATGCGGCCCTGCCAAGGTCATCGTCTGGAAGCCGAAAGACGGTGAAATCCAGACCACAACGGTCGAGCAGGACCAATGCGGCGCGCCGCCGGCAGCTGTCTCCGACAACGCCATCTATTTTGTTCCCTACCTGTTGCCCGGGGATGAGAAGCGGGCGCTGCAGTGGTCGCCGACATCAGGGCTGACCACATCGGGCAATCTGACCTACATGCCGGAGCCCGGCACCGACTGGAAGGATATCGACCCGTCGAAATACGACAACATCATCGACGCCTTCCACAATGAGGCCGTCTACAAGGAAGCCGAAAAGCTGCTGGGTAAGGATATGTCCGACATGGCGACTAGCCTGCTGGTCAGTGGCGGCACGGAAAAGACCGCTTCGGGCGTCTTCTACGCCAGTGGCTGCGTACCGCATGATTGCGGCGGCAATGACGGCTTCATGGCGGTCGACCCAGCCAAGCACAAGCTCTACTTCGCCCGCCGCGGCGACAATGGCCAGCCGAACGCATGGCCAGCGGTGACGACATGGCCTGCCGACGTGAAGGAAGCGCTGGACAAAGCGCTGGGCTCGCCGAATTAGATTTTCGACGTCATCCTCGGGCTTGACCCGAGGATCCATGCCGTGATCGCGATCACAGGGCGCAGCGGGGTAGAATTCTGAACGGCGGCAACGCCTTGATGTCACGGCATGGATCCTATGGTCTACGCTGCGTCGCTTCGCTCCTTGCCTCGCCATAGGATGACGATGCGGGGGATGCTCTGGCCAATCTCCGAGGTTGCGTATCGCCCCATGGTGACAACAGTCCGACCGGCTTGGCCCATGGCCGATCAGCGTCTTGCCTGCAAGATGACTTGAACAATCCGCGAGGTTCCTCATGCGTAAACTCACTGGACAAAGCGCTGGGGTCGGCGAATTGGATTTCGCTACTCCACGTTCGTCATCCTCGGGCTTGACCCGAGGATCCATGCCGTGATCGCTATCACAGGCGCAGCGGACTAGAATTCTGCACCGCGGCAACGCCTTGATGTCACGGCATGGATCCTATGGTCTGCGCCGCGTCGCTTCGCTCCTTGCTTCGCCATAGGATGACGAGGCGAGGGATGCTCTGGCCAATCTCCGAGGTTGCGTATCGCCTTATGGTGACAACAGTCCGCCTCGGCTTGGCCCATGGCCGGATCGGCCTCTTGCCTGCAAGATGACCTGAACAATCCGCGAGGTTCCTTATGCGTAAATTCACTGAACAAAGCGCTGGGCTCGGCGAATTGGATTTCGCTACTCCACGTTCGTCATCCTCGGGCTTGACCCGAGGATCCATGCCGTGATCGCGATCACAGGCGCAGCGGACTAGAATTCTGAACGGCGGCAACGCCTTGATGTCACGGCATGGACCCTATGGTCTGCGCCGCGTCGCTTCGCTCCTTGCTTCGCCATAGGATGACGAGGCGAGGGATGCTCTGGCCAATCTCCGAGGTTGCGTATCGCCTTATGGTGACAACAGTCCGCCTCGGCTTGGCCCATGGCCGGATCGGCCTCTTGCCTGCAAGATGACCTGAACAATCCGCGAGGTTCCTTATGCGTAAATTCACTGGACAAAGCGCTGGGCTCGGCGAATTGGATTTCGCTACTCCAATTTCGTCATCCTCGGGCTTAACCCGAGGATCCATGCCGTGATCGCGATCACAGGGCGCAGCGGGGTAGAATTCTGAACGGCGGCAACGCCTTGATGTCACGGCATGGATCCTATGGTCTACGCTGCGTCGCTTCGCTCCTTGCTTCGCCACAGGATGACGATGCGGGGGATGCTCTGGCCAATCTCCGAGGTTGCATATCGCCACATGGTGACAACAGTCCGACCGGCTTGGCCCATGGCCGGCTCGGCCTCTTGCCTGCAAAATGACCTGAATAATCCTGCGGAGTCCCCCATGCGTAAACTCATCTCCACCGGTTCGCCTTTCGAAAAGACCGCCGGCTATTCGCGTGCCGTGGTGCAGGGCGACTGGTGCTTCGTCTCCGGGACGACCGGCTACGACTATGCCAGCATGACCATGCCGGAAACGGTCGAGGCGCAGACGCGCAACTGCCTGGCGACGATCGGCAAGGCGCTGAAGGACGGCGGCTTCGACATGGCTGATGTGGTGCGGGCGCATTACTACATCACCGACCAGGCGTTCGTGGACGTGGTCTTCCCCATTCTGGGCAAGACCTTCGGCGACATCAAGCCGGCGGCGACGATGATCGTCTGCCAGCTCAACAAGCCGGAAATGAAGATCGAGATCGAGGTGACGGCGCTGCGGCGAACGGCATAGGGGCCGGAGCAATGGCGGTCCGGCGCATCGTAACCAACATCGCCACAACGGATATCGCGGCGGCGAAGCGCTTCTATCATGACGTGCTCGGCCTCGATCTGCTCATGGACATGGGCTGGATCGCCACCTACGGCTCCGAGGAGCGGATGCATGTGCAGGTGAGCTTCATGGCGCAAGGCGGATCCGGCACGCCGGTGCCGGACCTGTCGATCGAGGTGGACGATGTGGACGCCGCGCTTGCCGACATGAAGAAGGCTGGCTTCGTCATCGAATACGGCCCGGCCGACGAGCCCTGGGGCGTGCGGCGTTTCTATGTGCGCGATCCCTTCGGCAGGCTGGTGAATATCCTTTCGCATCGGTAGGCGCGCCCACGAGTTTCTTGCGAGACGCCGGCGGGACAGCGCCCCCCTCTGCCCTGCCGGGCATCTCCCCCACTAGTGGGGAGATCAGCAGTTTGGCGGTCTCGCCCCTTCCTTCGATGTTGGGATTGGCGAAGGCCGATATGATAGCCAATCTCCCCACTAGTGGGGAGATGTCCGGCAGGACAGAGGGGGGCGCGAAGGATCACCGACGTGCCCTGGTTCGCATCGCGGCGTTCTACCTGCCCGTTACGGCTTGCGCAGAGCCCGCTTGGCGTTTAGCAAAGCGCCGGTTCAAATCTTTTTGGGACGGTTTTCATGGCAACGAAGCATCTTTTCCTGCTCCCCGGCGACGGCATCGGCCCCGAGGCCATGGCCGAGGTCAAGAAACTGATCGCGGCCATGAACGAAAAGCTCGGCAGCGGCTTCGTCACCGACGAGGGCCTAGTCGGCGGCTGCGCCTACGACGCGCATGGCGCGGCGATTTCCGATGCCGACATGGAAAAGGCGATGGCAGCGGACGCCGTTCTGTTCGGCGCGGTCGGCGGGCCGAAGTGGGATGCGGTGCCTTACGAGGTGCGCCCCGAAGCCGGCCTGCTGCGGCTGCGCAAGGACATGGAGCTGTTCGCCAATCTGCGCCCCGCCATCTGCTACCCGGCGCTCGCCGCATCGTCCTCGCTCAAGCAGGAGGTGGTCGAAGGCCTCGACATCCTCATCGTGCGCGAGCTGACCGGTGGCGTCTATTTCGGCGAGCCCAAGCAGATCATCGATCTCGGCAACGGCCAGAAGCGCGGCATCGACACGCAGGTCTACGATACGTTCGAGATCGAGCGCATTTCGGGCGTCGCCTTCGAATTGGCGCGGACCCGCAGGAACCACGTCACCTCGATGGAAAAGCGCAACGTCATGAAGTCGGGCGTGCTGTGGAACGAGGTCGTTACCCAGACCCACAAGGCGCGCTATTCCGATGTCAAGCTCGACCACATGCTGGCCGATGCCGGCGGCATGCAGCTGGTGCGCTGGCCAAAGCAGTTCGACGTCATCGTCACCGACAATCTGTTCGGCGACATGCTGTCCGACATCGCAGCCATGCTGACCGGGTCGATCGGCATGCTGCCGTCGGCCTCGCTCGGCGCGCCTGACGCCAGGACCAAGAAGCGCAAGGCACTCTATGAGCCGGTACACGGTTCGGCGCCCGACATTGCCGGCAAGGGCATCGCCAACCCGATCGCCATGATCGCCTCCTTCGCCATGTGCCTGCGCTATTCCTTCGGCATGGTCGAGGAGGCCGATCGTCTCGAAGCTGCGATCGCCGCCGTGCTCGATGCCGGTCTGCGGACGAAGGACATCATGTCCGAAGGTATGACCGACGTCGGCACGGTCGAGATGGGCGAGGCCATCATCGCCAAGTTCCTGGCTTAGAGCAGTTCACCGTTTCACAGAAACGGCAATCTGCTCTAACTCCTTGTTTTGACGCAATTCCGGACGGAAAACCGTTCACACTTTTCCTGGAATTGCCCTAGCCGAAGGCTTCAGCCTCAGCGTATCTCGCCGGCCAACTGACGCAGCAGGCCGACGAGCTGGGCTTGGTCCACCGGTTCGAAAAAGGCCGCGTCGGCGGCCTCGACGGCGACAATGGCGCGCTGTGCGGCGGCCGCCCCGGCGGCGGTGACGCGTATCACCTTGGCCCGCGAATCCCCGGGATCGGCTTCGCGTGCGATCAACCCCTTGGCTTCCAGACGGGCGACGACGTCCGAGGTCATCTTCACTTCTGTGCCGGCCTGGGCGGCGAGTTGCACCTGGTTGGGCGGCTCGCCATCGCGGCCGAGCCACATGGCCGAGGCCAGCAGCACGAACTGGACATGCGTCAGGTCGAGCGGCGCCAGTGCCGCCGTCATGACGCGCTGCCAGCGCATGGTGGTTCGCCAGAGCAGCAAGCCGGGGCTCTCCGAAGGTCCGCCCTTGAAGCGTGTGCCCAAATTCTCCCCGTCAGCCACGGCTCGCCAACCCCTTTGCCTCTTCGAACAGCCTGGCCATCGAGGTGTCGAAGTCGCCGCTGATCTGCGGCCCGAGCTCCGGTCCGACCTCGGCGGCCGACGGGCCCGAGATTTCGAGCCTATGGGTCACCTGCGTGCCGCCTTCGACCGGCACCAGCGTATGCCGGAACAGCAGCGTCGAATCGCCGAACGAGGTTTGGTCGGCATAGGTGACGTTTTCCACGAGATCGACGATGGTGGATTCGAAAGTGTCCTGGCCCACCGGGGTCACCGAGACACGGGTGCCCTTGGCGAATGGCCCGTGCAGCACGAAGGTATCCGACCCTTCATAGGTCAGGCGGCCTTCATGCAGTGCCTTGAGCGCATTCCAGATAGCGCGAGCCGGTAGCGGCGAAATCGCGGTGTACTCATTGCTCCACATAATCTGGCCTCCATCCGTCTAGTCCGATCGATGATTCGATCTGCGTGCAGATTATCTGTGCACGGACTATCGTGCAAGGGGAATCTTCAACTCCGACTCTGAACGGCGGATCAGCTGTGAGTTATCCCTTGTTCCCGGCCGAGAAACATTCTCGTCCTTTTGGAGCTGGCCTCTAAACCTCCACCCCTGCCGGCACGGGCCCCCACGGGTTTTCACCGACCTGAGAGGGCGCTAGCCCTAAGACCAGCACGGCCACTCCACCGATGATTGGGATGAAGCAGGGCAAGACAAGCCAGCCACTCAGGCCGATGTCGTGCAGACGCCGCACTGTCAGCGCAATCCATGACAGGCCGAATGCCGCCATGAAGATAAGGGCGGGCAGGTATCCTATCGAGCTCTTGCCTGCATTGATGCCGAAGCCGTTGATGGCCAGATTGACGAGTATCCCGAAGCCAAGAAGCGCCGCCAGCACAAGATTAAAGCATAGCCAAAAGGCCCAGAATTCCTTGCGGCGGGCGCGTCCATCGAAATTGAAATAGTTCACGCTCACCGTGCGCCTGAAGTAGGCCCACAGCCCCGTGGCACCCTTTTCGGCAGGTCGGCCCGGCCGTGGACCGGTGCTTGACGACGGCGTGATTGCGGCGGCGGCCACGGCTATATTGTGGGCCGTGCCGTCGTCCGGCTGGAACTCGACGAGCGTTCCCCCGACGAGGGGGATCTCCTGGCTTAGATCGTTACGCGAAAAGATATAGCGCTTACCGTCGGTTCCGTTGATGTACCCGTAATCCTGATCCTGGTCGTAATGAAGCACTGCTCCGCGCATGCCCCGCCCCCCATTCATGCAGCAATACGCCAATTGCTACTACAGGTTGTCCACAATTGCAACATGCACGCAAAACTGCGACCGCGCCGTCGCTGATCGAGGCGAGCGGCGGGCTGATGCCGGCGATCGATTCCAACGATCAGGCCGGCTGGTGCGCCGCGATCCGCAGGATGGCGGACGATCACGCCTGGCGATCCTCGCTGGCGGAGCGCATCGCAAAGCAGCACCGGCCGACACCGGCGTCGGCGAGTTGGGCCGCCATTAAGGCCGGTTTGAAGGAAAGCGCGTGCAGGCAGCGCGCCGAACACCAACCGCCCTGATCTGGCAGCCCTGTCCTATGAAGGGCGTTTCTTCGTCTTCTTGTGCTTCGGCGCGCCGGCATTTTCGAATTTCGGCTTGCCCGGTTTTTTCGCCCACGGCTTTGCCTCATGCGCGGCCGCCGGGCGCTGATCGGCTGAAGCCGGTGCACGCTTCTCGAATTTGCGCTTCGGTGCGCTCGGGTCGAACGGCGCCTTGCCGCGATGCGGTTTCTTGTCCGGGCTTGGCGGCTGATAGCCGGCCCGCGACAGGTCCGGCGTGCCCTCGAGCCGCTTGACCGCGATGTTGCCCTGCACTTTGCGGTCCGGACCGATCGCGGCGAGAAAGCGGTCGGCCCAGTCGGCGGCGATCTGCACGAAGGTTTCCTCCGGCTGCATCTTGATGGCGCCGATCTCGCGCTTGGAGATGCTGCCGGCGCGGCACAGCATCGGGATCAGCCAGCGCGGCTCGGCATTCTGCCGGCGACCGACCGACAGCGAAAACCAGACGCTGGCGCCGAAATCATCACGGCGGCTGGGCGCCTCGTCGCGGCGGGCGAATTTTTCGCCCGCCTGGCTGTCACGCGAAGGCGTGAACGGCGCGACCTCCATCAGATCCTCGGGCGCCGAGCGGCTGGAACGGCACTGGCGCACGAAAGCGGCCGCCACCTGCTCGGCGCCGTGCCTGGCGAGAAGCGCGTCGATGAAAGCGCGCTCGTCCTCCTTCACCGGTTCGTCGAAGGCGGGATCGGCCAGGATGCGCTCGTCGTCGCGCCGCATGACGTCGTCGGCCGAGGGCGGGCTTGCCCATGTCGCCGTCAGCTTGGCGCTCTGCAGCAGCCGTTCGGTGCGCCTGCGGGCACTGTTGGGCACGATCAGCGCGCTGACGCCCTTGCGCCCGGCGCGCCCGGTTCGGCCGCTGCGGTGCAGCAGCGTTTCGGGATTGGTCGGCAGGTCGGCATGGATGACCAGTTCGAGATTGGGCAGGTCGATGCCGCGCGCCGCCACATCGGTGGCGATGCAGACTTTGGCGCGGCCGTCGCGCATCGCCTGCAAGGCATGGCTGCGCTCGTTCTGGCTAAGCTCGCCCGAAAGCGCGACGACGGAGAAATTGCGGTTGTTGAAGCGCGCGGTGAGATGGTTAACGGCGGCGCGCGTGTTGCAGAACACCAGCGCGTTCTTGGCTTCGTAATAGCGCAGCACGTTGATGATAGCGTTCTCGCGATCGGCCTGTGCGACGTTGAGCGCCCGGTATTCGATGTCGAGGTGCTGCTTCTCCTCGCCGGCGGCCGAGATGCGCACGGCATCGCGCTGATAGCCTTGGGCGAGCGTTGCGATGGAGCGCGGCACGGTGGCCGAGAACATCAGGGTGCGGCGATCGGCGGGCGCGGCGTCGAGGATGAATTCGAGGTCCTCGCGAAAGCCAAGATCGAGCATCTCGTCGGCCTCGTCCAGCACCACTGCCTTCAACGCCGACATGTCGAGCGAATTGCGGGTGATGTGGTCGCGCAGGCGGCCTGGCGTGCCGACGACGATGTGGGCGCCACGCTCCAGCGCGCGCCTTTCGGTGCGCATGTCCATGCCGCCGACGCAGGACGCCACGGTGGCTCCGGTCGGCTCGTAGAGCCATTCCAGCTCGCGCGTCACCTGCAGCGCCAGTTCGCGCGTCGGCGCCACTGCCAATGCCAGCGGCGCGGCGGCACCGGAAAAGCGTTCGGCGCCATCGAGAAGCGTCGGTGCCATGGCGAGGCCGAAGGCCACGGTCTTGCCCGAGCCGGTCTGCGCCGACACCAATGCGTCGGCCTGGCCGAGCTCCAGCACCGCCTTCTGCACCGGCGTCAGCTCGGAATAGCCGCGTTTTTCCAGCGCTTGTGCCAGCGCAGGAACGATACCTTCGAAGTTGGACATCTCGTTCTTTCGGAATTCAGGGTTCCGCGCTCACCATGGAGCACATACCGGGGCTGGCGCAGCGCCAGCCAAAACAATCTTGGCCGTTCGTACTTCGTGGCGCCGCTCTTGTACAGGGCAAGAGCTACCGCTTTCCCTTCTCGCCCTGTGGGAGAAGGTGGATTGGCGCGCAGCGCCAAGACGGTTGAGGGGTGCTGGAAGGATCGCCGTCGGTGCCAAGCTGGAGCACCCCTCATCCGACCGAGCTTTGCTCGGCCACCTTCCCCCACAAGGGGGGAAGGGAAGAGCAGCGCCGCGCGACCAATTGACTCCTGCCGCAAACCGCGTAAAAGCCCGCTTCGAACGGGATCGTTTTTCGATGCGCGGCCTCTCGACGGCTCCTCTTGCATTCGATGCCCCCAGCCACGATGTAAACCATTCGGCCGGGCGCGTCGGCGCGTCGCCTCGTTCCGGCAAAACCCCATTCTTGGCCAAGAAAACCACCAAAACCACCACCAAAACGGTGTGATTCCCTTGGCCTAACCACCCTCTCCCGGGTCCGGCCCGGGGGACGGAACCCGCATCGGCCGGCGGGTTTTCTCCAACAAACCAAGCGGAGAGGGACAGGAGATTTCGATGAGTTTCAAGGTTGCAGTCGTCGGCGCCACGGGCAATGTGGGCCGGGAAATGCTCAACATACTGGAAGAGCGCGGCTTTCCGGTGAGCGAAGTGGTGGCGCTGGCCTCGCGGCGCAGCATGGGCACGGAAGTGTCGTTCGGCGACCGCACGCTGAAGGTCAGGCCGCTCGACCAGTATGATTTTTCCGACACCGACATCTGCATCATGTCGGCCGGCGGCAACGTCTCCAAGGAATGGTCGCCGAAGATCGGCAAGCAGGGTTGCGTGGTCATCGATAATTCGTCGGCCTTCCGCTACGACCAGGACGTGCCGCTCATCGTGCCGGAAGTGAATCCCGACGCGATCTCGCTGTTCACGCGCAAGAACATCATCGCCAACCCGAACTGCTCGACGGCGCAGCTGGTCGTGGCGCTGAAGCCGCTGCATGATGTCGCGACCATCAAGCGCGTCGTCGTCGCCACCTACCAGTCGGTGTCCGGCGCCGGCAAGGAAGGCATGGACGAATTGTTCACGCAGACGCGTGCCGTGTTCGTCGCCGACCAGGTGGACGTCAAGAAGTTCACCAAGCGCATCGCCTTCAACGTCATTCCGCATATCGACGTCTTCCTCGACGACGGCTTCACCAAGGAAGAGTGGAAGATGGTGGCCGAGACCAAGAAGATGCTCGATCCCAAGATCAAGCTGACGGCGACCTGCGTGCGCGTGCCGGTGTTCATCGGCCATTCGGAAGCGGTCAACATCGAATTCGAAAAGCCGATCACCGCCGACGAGGCACGCGACATCCTGCGCGATGCGCCCGGCTGCCAGGTTTTGGACAAGCGCGAGGACGGCGGCTACATCACGCCGCTCGAATCGGCCGGCGAGGATGCCACCTTCATCTCGCGCATCCGTGAGGATTCGACCGTCGACAACGGGCTGTCGATGTGGATCGTCTCCGACAATCTGCGCAAGGGCGCGGCGCTCAACGCCGTGCAGATCGCAGAGTTGCTGATCGAGCGCGGCCTGATCCAGCCGAAGCAGAAGGCGGCCTGACGGCTGTTCAACTAGCGCTCACGGGCCCTTCCGCCGCTGCTGCGGCGGGCCCTCCGCGAGGGCGCCGGACGACCGGCGGCCCGTCGTCGCGGGCTCGGCCTTCGGCCGGGGCGCTTCTTCTCCCCGTTCACGGGGAGAAGGTGCCCGAAGGGCGGATGAGGGGCAGCGCCGACCTATGAGCGATCGCACCAAAATCACTCTGCGCCCGGCCATCGGTTCGGATGCCGCCGCCATCGCCAAGGTGATGCGGGCGGCGCTCAACTCGTTCGACTGGATGCCGGTCATCCACACGCCGGCTGAGGATCTTGCCTTCATCCGCGACATCCTGCTGCCACGGCAGCAGGCGACGGTCGCCGAAGCCGGCAGCGAGATTGTCGGCTTTATTGCCGTCAGTGGCGATTGGGTGGAACAACTCTACCTCGACCCGGCCTGGACCGGGCAAGGCATAGGCAGCCGGTTGCTGATCGACGCGACCGCTACTTTGCCGGTCGTGAAACTCCATTGCTTCCAGGCCAATACCGGCGCCCGGCGTTTCTACGAGCGCCACGGGTTTCGTGCCGAAGCGTTCGGCGACGGCACGACCAACGAGGAAGGTCTGCCTGACATTCTCTGTGTTCGCAGGTGTTGATTTCAGCCTGCGCTGTCCCTGGCCAACTGGTGCAGCAACCCCAATCCCTCCTGCGCCCGGTCAGCCGGAACGAACAGGTGGTCGTGATAAAAGCCCGAGACCGGATTGACGCCCATGCCGGCCCCGGCGAGCCGCGCGGTGATAGCGGCGAGGAAGCCGACTGCTTCCAGCGATGAGTGGATGTTCAGCGTGATCATCCGGCAGCGGAATGAAGCGGCCAGCCCTGCGGCGCTCGCCGCATCCTCAGTTACAATCAGCGTCGTGCCCTCGCGCTCGCGAAATATCATGACCGGATCGAGGCCTTCCGGCTGGAGAACGCCGGGCCCCAGCGTCGCGAAGACATAGGTGCCATCGAGCAATTCCGGCGTCATCGATGCCAGCAGCTTTTTCAGATCGGTCTCGCCGGTCATTTTTCTTGCCTGTACTGGGGCGGCCCTGCAATTCCTCAATATCCGCAACTGCCGGATGCCGATAGTCCGCACACGGCGGGCACGACATGGCGATGTCGCTGGCGGTTGAGCTTGCGCATCTGTCCGATCGCACAATAGAGGAGCTGAGGGCCGACGCCGGTCCGTGAAAGGCCCTTCGATGATCGTTCGCCCGCGCCCCACCTTCCTGCAGCTGTTCTTCGTCATGCGCGGCTCCGTGGTGCCGCGCATCCTGCCGCAGATCCTTGGCTTCGCGCTTTATTCGGCGGTCATCCTTGTCGTGGCGCGCCAGTTCCATCTCGATCTCGGCGTCTTCAGCATCGCGCCTTTCGGGTTGGTGGGCGTGACCTTGTCGATCTACCTTTCGTTCCGCAACAACGCCGCCTATGACCGGTGGTGGGAGGCGCGCAAGCTGTGGGGCGCACTGGTCTTCGAAATCCGCAATCTGGCCCGCGCCACCACCAGCCTCATTCCCAACCGGGCCGAGCAGCGCGCGCTGCTGATGGAGGCGCTGGCCTTCTGTCATTTCCTGCGCGGGCAATTACGCAAGATCGACAGCGTGAAGGACGCCGGCGCCTTCATCGATGCCGAGGCGGAGCGGGCCGCAAGCTTTGCCAATCCGGCGGACGAGATGGTCAGGCGCATGGGCCGGCGCGCCAGTGCCCAACGCCGGGGCGGTGAACTCGACGCGATCGGCTTCCGCATCCTGGACGAAAGGCTGGCGTCGATATCGGCCATCCAGGCCGGCTGCGAGCGGATCGCCGGCACGCCCTTGCCCTTCGCCTATACGCTGCTGGTGCACCGAACGGCCTACATCGTCTGCCTGCTGCTGCCCATCGGCCTGATCTCGACCACCGGCTGGGCAACGCCGCTGTTCACGGCGCTGATCGCCTACACCTTCTTCGGTCTCGACGCGCTTTCGGAAGAGCTCGAGGATCCTTTCGGCACCGAGGCCAACGACCTCGCCCTCGACGGCCTGTGCCGCGTCTGCGAAATCTCGGTGTTCGAGGCGCTTGGCGAGACGCCGCCGAAGATGATCCCGGCTGAGAAGTTCTATTTTTCCTAGATCCGGCAGAGGACGGATCAAAAGAATCCAGACCCCCTGTAGGATTGCCGCTCTACCCCGCGTCCTTGGTTCGACCATCAAAAGGGACCCGAACCACCGGAGGAAGACCAATGAGCATTTCCGAAACCGCGCCTGTCTCCTCGGGCGCCCTGTGGTCCGGCCGCGTGCTCAGCGGCGTCATCGTCCTGTTCATGATCTTCGACGGCGCCATCAAGCTGCCGCCGCTCGACATCGTCACACAGACGATGTCCGAGCTCGGCTGGCCCGCTGACGCCAATGTCGCGCGCCTGCTCGGCGTCATAGGACTGGTCTCGACCGCGCTCTACGCTTTGCCACGCACATCGGTGCTCGGCGCGATCCTGCTCACCGGCTATATGGGCGGCGCCATCGCCACGCATGTGCGCATCGGCAGCCCGCTGTTCTCACACACGCTGTTCGGCGTCTATCTCGGCATCATCCTGTGGGGCGGCCTCTATCTGCGCGATCCCCGGGTCCGCGCGCTGATCCCGCTCAGCCGATAGTCGAGAGAGAGAATGTTCAGCGCCATCCAGCGGGCACTGTAGCGATCTTCATTCTTCCCGGATCAAATTAGCCGTCTGAGAGTTAAGGACTCGGCGGCGAGACGGCGACCCGCGTGTGAGAGGAGCTAAAATGAAGAAGATATTGACTGTTCTGGTGTTGGCGACGGCGCTCGGTGCATGTTCGCAGACGGAAAAAGGCGCGGCCGTGGGCGGCCTTGGCGGTGCCGCGGTTGGCGCGGCCGTTGCCGGGGATCCGGTCCAGGGCGCGGTGGTCGGTGGCGCCGTCGGCGCCGTGGCGGGCGCCCTGATCGGCCATGCCAGCGAGAGTGGCCAATGCCGGTACCGCGACCGCCATGGGCGGGTCTATGTCGACCGCTGCCCGAGCGGCTATTGAGCGCTCTTGGGACTGCAAACGGCAAAACGGCGGGCACAGGCCCGCCGTTCTGGTATCCGCAAGGGATGCGAAGCGATTACTCCGCCGTGGCGGCTTCTTCCGCCGGCGCGGCGGCTGCGGCCGCAACAGCGGCAGCGGCGTCGTCCTGCGCCTTCTTCAGAAGTGCCGCGCGTTCCTGGGCCTTCTTGCCCGGCTCGGCCTTCTTCGGGTTGGAGCGGGCGTCGCGCTTGGCAAGGCCGGCCTCGTCGAGGAAGCGCAGCACGCGGTCGGTCGGCTGGGCGCCGTGCGACAGCCAGTGCTTGACGCGGTCGGCGTCGACCTTGACGCGTTCGCCGTCCTTCGGCAGCAGCGGGTTCCACGAGCCGAGCGACTCGATGAAACGGCCGTCGCGCGGCGAACGGGCGTCGGCGACGACGACGTGGTAGTAAGGACGCTTCTTCGAGCCCGCACGGGCCAGTCTGATTTTCAGTGCCATTTCTTTTCTCCTAAAAGCTCTGATTTCGTTGATGAGATTGTGGCTGGTTGTCAGCCGGTTTTCGTCACGCCGTTGGCAGCGGCGATCTGTTCGTGGTGCCGGATCACTTCGCGGACGACGAAGTTGAGGAATTTCTCGGCGAAATCCGGATCGAGATGCGCGTCCTTGGCCAGCTGGCGCAGACGGGCGATCTGCTGCTGCTCGCGTGCCGGATCGGCCGGCGGCAGGCCATGCTCGGCCTTCAGGACGCCGACCGCCTTGGTGCAGCGGAAGCGCTCGGCCAGCATATGGATGAGCGCGGCATCGATGTTGTCGATCGAGGCGCGGTAGCCGGCCAGGACAATGCGGGCGTCCGCCATGTCTTTTTCCTCGTTCACAGCGCGCCCCTCACTTCTTCTTGCCAAGGCCCGGCAGCCCGCCGCCGAGGCCCGGAAGCTTCATGCCGCCAGTCAGGCCGGGGAGGCCGCCGCCGGGAAGGCCGCCAGGCAAGCCCTTCATGCCGCCGAGGCCGGCGGCCTGCGCCTGCTTCTGCAACGCTTCGAGCTGCTTGGGATCCATCTTCGACAGGTCGGGCATGCCGCCCATTCCACCGGGCATCATGCCGCCCCCCAAACCACCAAGTCCCATCTTGGAGGCAAGACCGCCCATCATGCCGCGCATCAGGCCGCCGCCTTTGCCCTTGCCGCCCATCGCCTTCATCATGTCGGCCATGCCGCGATGCATCTTCAGGAGCTTGTTGATCTCGGCCGCGTCGGTGCCGGAGCCGGCCGCGATGCGCTTCTTGCGCGAGTGCTTGAGAATATCGGGGTTGGCGCGCTCGGCCTTGGTCATCGAGGAGATGATGGCGAGCTGACGGCCGAACATCTTGTCGTCGAGGCCGGCGGCGGCCATCTGGTCCTTCATCTTGCCCATGCCGGGCATCATGCCCATGATGCCGCCCATGCCGCCCATCTTGGACATCTGCTGAAGCTGCTGGGCCAGATCGTTCAGGTCGAACTTGCCCGACTGCATCTTCCTGGCCATCGCCGCCGCCTGCTCGGCGTCGATGTTTTCGGCGGCCTTCTCGACGAGGCTGACGATGTCGCCCATGCCCAGGATGCGGTCAGCGATGCGCTTGGGGTGGAATTCCTCCAGCCCGTCCATCTTCTCGCCGGTGCCGATCAGCTTGATCGGCTTGCCGGTGACGGCGCGCATCGAAAGGGCCGCACCGCCACGGCCGTCGCCGTCCATGCGGGTCAGCACCAGGCCGGTGATGCCGACGCGCTCGTCGAAGCTCTTCGCCAGGTTGACGGCGTCCTGGCCGGTCAGCGAGTCCGCGACCAACAGGATTTCGTGCGGGTTCGACACCTTCTTGATGTCGGCCATCTCGACCATCAGCGGCTCGTCGATATGGGTGCGGCCGGCAGTGTCGAGGATGACGACGTCATGGCCGCCGAGCTTGGCCGCCTGCACGGCGCGCCTGGCGATGTCGACCGGGTTCTGGCCTGATATGATCGGCAGCGTCGCAACCTTGACCTGCTCGCCGAGCTGGCGCAGCTGCTCCTGCGCGGCGGGACGCCGCGTGTCGAGCGAGGCCATCAGGACCTTCTTGTTCTGACGCTCGGTCAGCCGCTTGGCGATCTTGGCCGAAGTGGTCGTCTTGCCGGAGCCCTGCAGGCCGACCATCATGACGACGACGGGCGCCGGCGCATTGAGATCGACGGCGACGCCTTCGGCGCCGAGCATGTCGACCAGCTCGTCATGGACGATCTTGACGACCATCTGGCCGGGCTTGATCGACTTCAGCACCGCGGCGCCGATGGCCTTTTCGCGCACCTTGTCGGTGAAGGAACGCACCACTTCCAGCGCGACGTCGGCCTCGAGCAGCGCACGGCGCACCTCGCGCAGTGCCGCCGAGACATCAGCCTCCGACAGCGCGCCGCGACCGGTGAGGCCGTTCAGGATGGAGCCAAGGCGCTCCTGCAGCGATTCAAACATTCTTTGTCCTTTTCCCTGACACCCGGATGGTGCCCGAGAGGTAGTGCGTTCGCGCCCCGTCTCCAAGCAAAACCCAGTCTAAGCAAAAGCAAAAGCCCAAAACCAAAAAGCACCCGGGGGCGCACAGCGCTGCCGGGTGTTGGCCTCCAGGATCGATTTACGGCACTTGGCCCCCTAAGAGGCTTCGGCGTCCTGGTCGGCTTGCTCGGAGGGATACTCGTCGCGGAATTCGAGGCGTGTAGACAGGAAATCGACGCAAGAGTCAAGGCAAGGGCTGGGCAGCAAGGCGTGGCGGCCCTGCGAGATGATTTTCATCGTGCCCGTGTCAGCTGGCTGGCTCGGCTGTGTCAGCCGCAACCTTGAGCAGCGAGCGGGGATGAAGCAGCAGCACAATCGTCAGCAGGCTGCTGACGATGCCGATCATGGCGATGAGTACCGCGTCCGTCGTTGTCCAGCCCGGCCCTTCGAGCGGCGTGGCGGTGAACAGGGCGAAGGAATTGTAGCTCGCCTGATGCGAGATCAGCAGGAAGCCGGTCAGATTGTTGCCGAGATGGGCGCCAAGCGCAGCACCCAGATTGCCGGTGGCATAGACCACGAGCGTCAGAAGGAGGGCAAAAGCGGCGATCGAGGCCAGCAGGCAGGCATTGATGGCGGCGGACGAATTCGTGCTCCAGTGCAGTGATGTGAACAGCAGTCCCGGCAGCAGTGCCCAGATGAACGGACTTCTGTAGCGGTAGGCCAGACCGCGCAGTAGGTAGCCGCGAAACAGCACCTCTTCCGACGATGTCTGCAGAAAAGTGAGCGCGACGATCGGGATCAGGAACAGCAACCAGGACGACAGGCTGATCGTGCCGCGTGCGATGCCGGGCTCCAGGAGGTAGAGCAGGATTTCGGATATAAGCGAGGTGATCAGCACCGCGACCAGCCCCTTGAGGAAATCCGGCCGGCAAACACGCCGGCTGTTGCCAAGAAGTGCCGACAAGGGTTCGCCATGGACCCAGCGCATCGCAATCCACAGGCCGATCCAGATGCCGGCGAAGGAGCCAAGCGCGCTGAGGATGCCGATGGGCGAGGCGAGGAAACCCTGCATCCCGCCGGCAGGCGCGGCCCCGCCCTTCGAAGCCTGCCAGGTGAACAAGGCATAGGTCCCGCCAAACAGCACGATCGCGGTGGATACCACCCAGAACAGGACGACGATCCCTGTCCCGAAAAACAGCCGCCACAAGGTGGTTTTGTGGTTTGGCGAATGCCGGTAACGGTCGAAGGCGGCAGGGTCAGATATCACGACGGTTCCTTTGCCGAATCCACCACCTGCTGACTAGCCGATGGGCCTAAAGATCGGAATCGATTTCGCAAAGGAGCGGCGCGCGCCTGCACTTCCGATCCAAGCGCGCGCCAGAAACATCGACTGGCCCTGCATGCTCAAGCGGCGGTGCTGTCGCGGCCGCTTGAGAAAGCCTATGTCAACGCATCACGTACATGACGCGCCGTGTCTGCGGATCGATCAGCGCCGGCTGACCGTTCACATAGACATAGCGGTAGTTGTAATCCGGAATTGGGCGCAGTTCGACGGTGTCGGGCAAGATCGCGCCGGTCACCACCTCGCCGTCGAGATAGACCGGGTCGAGGCGGTGGGTGTCGACATAGGTCCGGACCTCGGCTGGAGGCGCAGGAAAGTCGCCCACGACCGGGTCGCTGGAGATGATCGCGCCGGTATAATCATTCGAGTAGTTGCCGATGTCTTCCGGCGGCGAGACGATCGCGACGCTGGAACCGTGCGGGCGCTGCGTCAGCACCACCCGACTGCCGCCGAAATCGGCCGTCACATAGTCGGAATAGACCCAGCCCTGGCCGCCCGCTTCGGCAATGGTGCACCATTTGCTGTTCTCGATGCAGCCATTGAGCGTTGCCGACTGGCCAGCGGCGAGCACGCCGATGACCGGATATTGCGGGCCGGGGCCGGCGCGCACGTTGAGATCGGTGACGGCCGAGACGGCTGTGTCGGCAAGCGCGGCACCCGACATCACGGCCAACATCCCGGCGACCGCGGGAAACAACAGGGATTTCATGGTTCTCTCCGTTTTCATGGTCCCTCGGCGGTGAAAACGGCGCAGCGGCGCATGCGTTCCGGCTAAAGCGCCGTTGCCAACTCACGATTTGTTCCGACGTCTTTCGGCAAACCGGTCAGAAGGTCGTGAACGAAGGCCAGTTTTCGAGCCGTGACGTCCGAAATGACGAAGGGGTAGAGATCCGGCAGACCCATGCAGCGGTTGATCGAATTGGAGGCTTCCGACAGGACCAGCCAGCGGGCGAGGACCTTGTCGAAAGACTCGGGTCTGTTCGCAGGCTCGGAAGGGGCTGCCTGCAGCCGGCCGCCAGTGTCGCCCCGCGGCAAGTCGTTGGCCTCCACCGTCTCCAGCCGCCCGAGCGGGAAGTTCAGCGCATGGACCATCTCCAGCGTGTCGGTGATGTGCAGATGGTGGGCCCATGTCTCCGCCCAGTCCTCCCACGGATGCGAGGTCGCATAGGCCGAGATGTGGTCTTGCTGCCAGTCGGGCGCGGCACCATTGGCGTAGTAAGTCTTCAGCGCCTGTTCGTAGTCGGCGCGCTCGTCGCCGAACAAGGCGCGGAAGGCTTCCAGCCTTTGCTGATCGTCGCGGATCAGGCGATCCCAGTAGTAATGGCCGAGTTCGTGCCGGAAATGGCCGAGCAGCGTGCGGTAGTTCTCGCCCATCTCGACACGGCGCTTCTCGCGCTCGGCCGAATCGGCCTCGGCGACGTTGAGCGTGATCAGGCCATTGTCGTGGCCGGTCAGGATGCGTTCGCCGCCGGGGCCGCCGCCGATCGGATCGGCAAGGAAGTCGAAAGCCAGGCCCACCTCGTCGGCGAGCGCATGCTTGGGCGCGACCGGCAGGCCGAAGGCGAGCAGCGAATAGACGGCACGCTTCTTCGCCGCCTCGACCCGGATCCAGCGGCGGCGGTTGCCGTCGACCGAGAGATCGGGGATCAACTGGTTCAGCGCGCAGGCCCGGCAGAAAACCCGCCCCGGCTCGGCCATCCAGTTGCAGGCGCATTCATCGGCATTGGTGCATTGGATGATGCCGTCGACGCCGGACAGGACAAAGCGCGCATGTTCGGGGTCGTAGAGCACGCGGCTGGAGCAGTTCAGGCACTGGGCGTTCTCGAAGTACAGGCGGTGGCCGCATTGCGGGCAGTCGAAGAGTTTCATATCGGTCTCGGCGTGCGGGGAGGTGTCGCTTCGAAAACGCGGGCCTTCAAACGTCGTTCCGTACGGTGACGCCAATCAGCAACACGGCAGGTGGATCAGCCGGCTCTCGGCCGCGTTCGCCACAATAATTACTTGATCGTAGGTAAATTCCCCGGCATTCGCCAGCACGGCGCCGCGGACGGTGACAAATGTGCGTTTCGCTGGCAAATTCGCAACTGGGACGTGAATCAGGCAACCAGGAGAACAATATGGCGTTTCTTGCCAAGGGTAGGATTTTAGCGGCCGCGGTGGTGGCTGTGCTTGGGCTTGCGACGACCGCGCAAGCGGCGCCAAGCTGTGGCAAGAACGGCGCCGGCTTCGATGCCTGGAAACAGGATTTTGCCGCGGAGGCCAAGGCTGAAGGTGTAGGCTCGAGGGGTCTGGCGGCTCTTGCTGGCGCGACCTACGCGACAAGGACGATCGCCGCCGACCGCGCCATCCATAAGGCTTTCAGCGGCTCGGTGGACGATTTCATGAAGCGCCGTGGCGGGGCGGCGATCATTTCCAAGGGCCGTGCGCTGAAGAAGTCGAACGCGGCGCTGTTCGACCAGATCGAGCGGAACTATGGCGTATCGCCGGGTGTGCTGCTCGCCATCTGGGGCATGGAGACCGGCTTCGGTGCCTCCATGGGCAACCAGAACACGATCTCGGCCATTTTGACGCTGACCTATGATTGCCGCCGTCCGGACTACTTTCACCCGCATGCCATTGCGGCCTTGAAACTGGTTGATCGCGGAACGTTGACCGCCTCGTCGGTCGGCGCCATGCATGGCGAGATCGGCCACACACAGTTCCTGCCCGGGAATGTCCTGAAATATGGCGTAGGGAGCGGAAACCTCCGCGACAAGGCCACTGCGCTGGCTTCCACCGCCAACTTCCTCAAGGGGCATGGCTGGCAGGCCGGCGCGAGCGCGGAGGCGAATATGGGCGCAATTGCCGGCTGGAATTCCGCGAGCGTCTATCAGCAGGCCATCGCCCGGATCGCGACCGCGATCGACGCCGACTGACCCGATTTTCGTTCAGCAGCAGGAGCCCGGCCATGTGCCGGGCTTTTGTTTGGTCGTAAGGAAAGCCGACGCCGGCGTCGGCTTTCTATTTCCCGTTGAGCCCGGATATCAGCCGTTGCGGTTGCGCGCCGCCAACGTGCGCAGCCTGAGCGCGTTGAGGCGGATGAAGCCGGCGGCGTCCTTCTGGTCATAGGCGCCGCGGTCATCCTCGAAGGTGACCAGCGCATCCGAATAGAGCGTCTTCTTCGACTTGCGGCCGGTGACCATGACATTGCCCTTGTAGAGCTTCAGCCGCACCGTGCCTTCGACATCTTCCTGGCTCTTGTCGATCATCGCCTGCAGCATCAGCCGCTCGGGCGCGAACCAGAAACCGTTGTAGATGAGTTCCGCGTAGCGCGGCATGAACTCGTCCTTGAGGTGCGCGGCACCGCGGTCGAGCGTGATCGATTCGATGGCGCGGTGGGCCGCGATCAGGATGGTGCCGCCGGGCGTCTCATAGACGCCGCGCGACTTCATGCCGACGAAGCGGTTCTCGACCAGGTCGAGCCGGCCGATGCCATTGTCGCGGCCGAGATCGTTGAGCGCCGCCAGCATGGTCGCCGGCGACAGCTTCTTGCCGTCGAGCGCGATCGGATCGCCCTTCAGGAATTCGATCTCGATCTCGGTGACCTTGTCCGGCGCATCCATCGGCGAAACGGTGCGCTGGTGGACGAATTCCGGCGGCTCGCTCCACGGGTCTTCCAGCACCTTGCCCTCGGAAGAGGAATGCAGGAGGTTGGCGTCGACCGAGAACGGCGCGTCGCCCTTCTTGTCCTTCGGCACCGGAATCTGGTGCTGCTCGGCGAAATTGATCAGGTCGGTGCGCGACTTGAACGACCAGTCGCGCCAGGGGGCGATGACCTTGATGTCGGGGTTCAGCGCGTAAGCCGACAATTCGAACCGGACCTGGTCGTTGCCCTTGCCGGTGGCGCCGTGCGCGATGGCGTCGGCGCCGGTTTCCCTGGCGATCTCGACAAGATGCTTGGAGATCAGCGGCCGCGCGATCGAGGTGCCGAGCAGGTAGGTGCCTTCATAGACGGCGTTGGCGCGGAACATCGGGAAGACGAAGTCGGAGACGAATTCCTCGCGCACATCGACGACGCGGATATCCTTGATGCCCATCATTTCGGCTTTGCGGCGCGCCGGCTCCAATTCGCCGCCCTGACCGAGATCGGCGGTGAAGGTGACGACCTCCGCGCCGAGTTCGGTCTGCAGCCATTTCAGGATGATGGAGGTGTCGAGGCCGCCGGAATAGGCGAGCACGACTTTCTTGACGTCTTTGGCCTTGGACATTTCTGCTCCGTGGGATGGCGGACGCCCTGAGCGGGCATCACGGATGGTCGGAGCGCCTTTTAGCAGGAACGGCAAAGCGAGCAAGCAGGCGCGGCGCCAGACTGCCGATCCAGCGTATAGCTGGGTGCTGAACACCGGCCAGGAAAACAACTTGCTGCAATCGAAGGCTGCATTTAGCTGTCGTATTTAATCAAGTTTTCATGCCCCGCCGCTAAAAGACCCGACGGAGCTGCGCCGGCCCACAGGACCGTGCCGGGGCAGCCTCGCTCGCTTCGTCGCGGGTATCCTCGGGCTTGGGCCATCCTTGATGCGCGTTATATCCTGTATCGTCACGGAGCATAATCTGTGGCTCGTTCTGCTGGCGGCGCTGATGTGCGTCACCGGGTGCTGGGTGACGATCGGTCTGCTGGACCGCGCCAGGAAAACCGTTGGTGTGCAGATGCGGGGCTGGCTGTTCCTGACCGCGGTCGCGGCCGGCTCCTCGGTCTGGTGCACGCATTTCATCGCCATGCTGGCCTACCAGCCCGGTGCGCCGATCACCTTCGATCCGGCGCTCACCATGATATCCCTGGTCATCGCCATGGTCGGAACCGGGACGGGCTTCGGCCTTGCTCTGGACAAAGGCCGCGGTCTGGCGCCGGAATGGGGTGGATGCCTTGTCGGATTGGCGATCTCGGCCATGCATTATACCGGCATGATGGCCTATCACGTGGCCGGCATCGTCGAGTGGGACGCCCGCTATGTCGTCGCGTCGCTGCTGATCTCGATAGTGTTTTCCGCCGCCGCGATCGGCCAGGCGGTGCGCCGGCCGTACCGCTGGTCGCACTATCTCGGCATCGGGCTGCTGGTGCTGGCGATCGTTGGCCTGCATTTCACGGCAATGGCCGCGGTGGCGGTGACGCCGCTCTCCTTCATCACCACGGGCACCAATCCCGACATCCTGGAAGCGATGGCCGTCGCGGTCGCCGTTGTCGGCCTGATCGTCGCCGCCACCGGCTTCGCCAGCTATCTGATCGACGAGCGCGGCCGGCTCGAGAGCTTCGAGCGGCTCCAGCATCTCGCCCTCAACGACGCGCTTACCGGTCTTGCCAACCGCGTCTCCTTCAACGACCGCCTCGACCATGAGATCAAGCGGGCGCGCGAGGACCAGGATGCGATGACCGCCGTCATCGTCATCGATCTCGATCGTTTCAAGGAAATCAACGACCTCAGGGGACACGCCGCCGGCGACCAGGCGCTCAAGATCATCGCCCGCAGGCTGGCGAAACTCGTCGGCGACGGCGAGTTCGTCGCCCGGCTCGGCGGCGACGAATTTGCCGCCATCAAGCGCTTCAAGGACCAGAAGGATCTTATCGGCCTGGTCTCGCGGTTGGAAAAATCGTTGTTCGAGCCCCTGCGGCTCGACGATTTCGAGATCGTCACCGGCGCCAGCATCGGCGTTGCCGTCTATCCGCGTGACGGCGCCGACCGGGAGAGGCTGGTCAGCAATGCGGACCTGGCCATGTACCGGGCCAAGAACGACGTGACGCGGGCCGTCTGCTTCTATGAATCGGCCATGGACGAGACGGCGCGGGCGCGCCGCGCGCTGGCCAACGATCTTCGCCAGGCGATCGAACGCGGCGAGCTGTCGCTGCATTATCAGGTGCAGACTTCGGTCGCGACCGGCGCTACCTGCGGCTATGAGGCGCTGCTGCGCTGGACCCACCCCGTGTACGGCATGATCCCGCCGGTCGAATTCATCCCGATCGCCGAGGAGAATGGCTCGATCCTGGCGATCGGCGAATGGGTGCTGCGCACCGCATGCCGTCAGGCAGCCTCCTGGGGCAATGGCCACAAGATCGCGGTCAACCTGTCGCCGGTGCAGTTCGCCCATGCCGACCTCGCCACGCTCATCCACCAGATCCTGGTCGAGACCGGGCTGTCGCCGAAGCGCCTGGAACTCGAACTGACGGAATCGACGATCGTCGCCGACAAGGTTCGCACGCTGCACGTGCTGCGCCAGATCAAGGCGCTGGGCGTGACGATCGCGATCGACGATTTCGGCACGGGCTATTCCTCGCTCGACACGCTGCGCTCGTTCCCTTTCGACAAGATCAAGCTCGACCGTTCGTTCATGGCCGATGTCGAGCGCAGCCCGCAGGCCAAGGCGATCATCCGCGCCGTGCTGACACTGGGGCGCAGCCTCGACATTCCAGTGCTCGCCGAAGGCGTCGAGACCCATGTCCAGCTCAGCATCCTGCAAGTCGAGGGTTGCAACGAGGCGCAGGGCTATTTCCTCGGCCGGCCCAAACCAATCGACCAGATCGTGCTGACCGGTGCGGCGGTCCCCACGCTTGCCGAGATCCATCGGCCGGCTGCCGCTTAGCCTCCGGTCCGGCGCGGCTTGGCATGCTGCGCGTGGCGCGACGCAGCTCGCCCTGCCGTGTCTGGCGCCATCGCCGCGCATCCTGTATAGGCACACGCATTCCCGGAGCGGTCCATCGTTTCACGAACGGCGAGCCGCTCTGTCTCCCTCTCCTTGTCTGACGCAATTCCGCCCGGAAAGCCGTTTCGCACTTTTCCCGGAATTGTTCTGGGGCCTTGCATGTCCTTCATTCCCGACACCACCACGCTGATCCAGTTCGCCATCGCCACCGTCATCCTGGCGATCACGCCCGGGCCGGACATGACCTTGTTCGTGTCGCGCACGCTGAGCCAGGGGCGCGCCACCGGCTTCGCCTCGATGGCGGGCGCGCTGTGCGGCACGCTGATTCACACCACCCTGGTGGTGGTCGGCGTCTCGGCGCTGATCGTCGCCTCGCCGATGGCTTTTTTCGCGCTGAAGATCTTCGGCGCTGGCTATCTCGTCTTCCTCGCCTGGCAGGCGATCGCCAAGGGCTCGGCCTTTTCGCCGGAAAAGAAGACGGGGCCGCAAATCTCGCTGCTGCGCAGTTGGGCGGCGGGGCTCGGCGTCAACCTGCTCAACCCGAAGATCATCCTGTTCTTCATGACCTTCCTGCCGCAGTTCGTCTCCGCACATGACCCGAACGCGCCGGGAAAGCTGTTCTTCCTCGGCACCATGTTCATCGTGCTGTCGATCCCGGTGACGGCGCCGATGGTGCTGGCGGCGGAAAGGTTCTCGGCGGCGATGAAGGCCAGCCCGCGCGTCACGCGCGTGGTCGACTATCTCTTCGCCGGCGTCTTCTCGGCCTTCGCGCTCAAGATACTCACGGCGCAGGCGAAATAGGCACTTTTCAGCGCGTCGGATTTCGCGAACAGCGTTGCAAATTTGCTCTTGCCGGCCAATTGCCGCACATTTAGATAGGCCCCAAGGGTGATTGGGGAATCTATGAAAAACATACTCTTGGCATCAGTTGCCGTGATGGGCCTGTGCGCCGAAGCGAACGCTCAGGACGCGCGGTACAATTGGTCGGGTTCATATGTCGGTGTCGAAGGAGGATATGCAGGATCCTCTGTCCGGTTCGACGCCGATTTCACCAGGTTCCAAGACACCTACCACAAGGACGGTTTTCTCGGCGGCCTTTACGCCGGTCATGATTGGCAGTTCGGCAACGTCGTCTACGGCGTGGTCGGTGATTTCGACTTTGTCGGTCTCGGCGACACTGAATTTGGCGACAGCGCGGCCTTCACCGGCGGCAAGGGTGAAGCGTATACATACGACGTCGACTGGGTGGCGACGGCGCGGCTGCGCGCCGGGTATGCGGCGACCGACCGTCTGCTGGCCTACGCGACTGGCGGCCTGGCGGCAGGACATTTTCAGGCCACTTCCTATTCAGGTCCGATCTTTTTTCCAACTTCCGTACCCGCATCGACATCGGATTTTTCCGGCGTGAAATTCGGTGGCGTGTTGGGCCTCGGCGCGGAGTATGCACTGGCTGACAAGTGGTCGCTGAAGGCGGAATATCTCCACTATATGTTCGATGAGATCGAGCCGGGGCCGGGCGGTACGGCCGGCGCCACTTTCAGGCCCTCACTCGACACGGTGAAGTTCGGCATAGCGTACAGATTCTAAGGCGGTCTGTTAGCCGGGAAGACCGGGCCCGCCGAACGGACGGACGACCCCGGCGGCCGCGTCCACCTTCGCACGCTCTTCATACTCTTCGAGAGTCAACGCGTAGAGCATCTGGTCGAGGCGTTTGCCGGTGCGGCCGTCTATGCGGTGCGAGCGCAAGGTGCCTTCCAGCCGCAGGCCTGACCGTTCGCAAACGGCGATAGCCGCCTGGTTGCGGGCCAAGGGCTGGAAAGTAACCTTTTCCAGCTTGCGCTCACGAAAGAAATGCCGGAGCAGCACCACCGACGCCTCGAATGCCATGTTCCGGCCGCGGTTTTCCGGATCGCCGATGATCAGGTGCAACGAGCCAAGCCGGTGCCTGAGATCAACCTCCACCACAGCCAGGCCCAGCGGGGTATCGTCTGGCCGGCGCAGGATCGTCATCAGATTGCGCTTCAGATTGTCGAAGCTGGCGACATAGACACGAAAGGCCTCGAGCCCCATCGCCTTCTGCGGTGCGTTCAGGCCTTCCATGACCGCCGGATCAGTCAACCACTCCGCGATCTCACTCGTAACCTCGGATGGCCTGAGCGTGCGGATCCGAACCTTGTCGCTCCAGCGGTCGACAAAGACCGGCCTCAACCTCTGAGCGGCAAGCGGCGTGATGAGCGGTGCGGGAGAGGGCGTTGCGCCCGGCTTCGGCATTTTCGGCATCGGCTACTCATGCCGAAAGCAACAGGCTGCGGTCAAGGGCTGCGATCGAGATCAGGATTTCGATCGCCCAGGCTAACGGGTCTTCCGTCCTGCCACCAGCTTCCGGCCCAGCGCCCGGCGCTGAGCCAATAGAAGATGCCGCCGACCATGCCGCCGCCGATCACCGCCATGATCGGGTTGGTGCCGGTGACCGCGAAGGTGGTGTCACCGGCGTGATCGACGAGGCCGAGGAAGACGGCCGCGACCACCGCGCCCGACAGTGCATAGAACAGCCAGTCGCGCCGGCCGAGGATTTCGGCAACCAGGACGACGATCACCGCCGGCATGAAGGCAAAGTAGGCGACGAACAGGGCGACGAAGGGAATTGAGAAATACAGCGAAGCCGTCGCTGTCGGGTGCGTGTGGTCCGGCGTATAGCCGTGCGACGCCAGGAACAGGATGTTGAGGAAGGCGCTCGCCGCCAGCGCGGCGACGGCGTAGCCGAACAGGATGATGGCAAAGCGGACGAAGTAGGCGACAAGACGGTTCATCGCGGATCCCGCTGCATGAGGTGACCGGACTTGCGTCCAGCCACAAACCAGTAGACCGAACCGGCGGCAGTGCCGGCCGTGGCCAGGAAGCCGAGAAAGCCCGGATTGAAAACAAACCCACCGGCCGAGCCCGGGATAAAAACGCCAAACGCGATGGACGTGATGGCACCCGTGACCGCGAAATAAAACCATCCTCGCAGGCAGAGCCGCTCGGCGAGGAAGATCGCGGGCCCAACGATCAGCAGCGCGCAGACCGCCACGGTCAACACGGCGAGCGGGAAGGAACCCAGCCAGTCGAATGCGAAGACCATGGACCAGTTGTCGTCTTCGATCCCTGCCAGAAGGGCGATAAGCAGCACGGGCACCAGGATCGAGGTCAGCACGGCGGCGACATAACCGACCGCTATTATGGCGATACGCTTGAGCCCGGCGACGAGACGGCTCACGCCTCGCCGTGCCCCGCGATCATCATGGCTTCCAGCGCCAGCCGGTCGACCCTGCGCATGCGCTCGGATTCCGACTTGAGCTGGCCGCAGGCGGCCAGGATGTCGCGGCCGCGCGGCGTGCGGATCGGCGAGGCGTAGCCGGCATTGTTGATGTAGTCGGCGAACTTCTCGATCGTTTCCCAGTCCGAGCACTGGTAGTTGGTGCCAGGCCACGGATTGAACGGGATTAGGTTGATCTTCGCCGGGACGCCCTTGAGCAGCTTGATCAGCGCCTTGGCATCCTCGAGCGAATCGTTGACGTCCTTCAGCATCACATATTCGAAGGTGATGCGTTTGGCGTTCGACAGGCCGGGATAGGCGCGGCAGGCGGCAATCAGTTCCTTCAGCGGATACTTCTTGTTGATCGGCACCAGAAGGTCGCGCAGGTCGTCATTGGTGGCGTGCAGCGAGATCGCCAGCATGACGCCGATCTCCTCGCCGGTGCGGAAGATTTCCGGCACGACGCCGGAGGTCGACAGCGTGATGCGTCTTTTTGACAAGGAAAGCCCGTCGCCGTCGGAGGCGATCAACAGCGCCTTCTTCACCGCCTCGAAATTATAGAGCGGCTCGCCCATGCCCATCATGACGATGTTGGACACTTTGCGGCCCTCGGCCGGCACGATGGCGCCATCGGGCGTGTCGCGGTCGGGAAAATCGCCGAGCCGGTCGCGCGCGGTGAGCAACTGGGCGAGGATTTCTTCCGCCGTCAGGTTGCGCACCAGCTTCTGCGTGCCGGTGTGGCAGAACGAGCAGGTCAGCGTGCAGCCAACCTGCGAGGAGATGCAAAGCGTGCCGCGGCCTTCCTCGGGAATGTAGACGGTTTCGATCTCGACCGGCCGGCCGGCGCCGCGCGGCGGAAAGCGGAACAGCCACTTTCGCGTGCCATCGGAAGAGATCTGTTCCTCGACGATCTCGGGCCGGGCTACGGTGAAATGCTTGTCCAGTTCGGCGCGCAAATCCTTGGAGATGTTGAACATTCCGGCGAAGTCGGAAACGCCGCGCACATACATCCAGTGCCAGAGCTGCTGGGCGCGCATTCTTGCCTGGCGTTCTGGTACGGCGCCGGACGCGACGAGAGCCTCCGCCAGCTCGGCGCGCGTCAGGCCGATCAGCGACGGCTTTTCGGAGGGCACGGCGCGGGCGCGCAACGCGTCACGGGCACCGTCGGCGGTGAGGTCAAGCGAAAGGGTCATGGTTGCACTGATATAAGCGGTTTGCGGCCGATTTCATCCATCGTGCCGGACATCAAGCGCGGCGCATAGCACAGGTTGAGCGCGGAGTCATGCGCGGGCGAAGCGACCGGCGCGTCATGGGGAACCGCCAAGGTCTTCTCCACCGCGTCGTTGCCAGCGCTCCGGTCACATGTTCGTGTTGAGGTAACAGCAGGCCCCGCGGCCGCGAAGGCTGAAAGGGGCAACTGTGCTCCGGAAAAATGGGAGTTCGTGGAATGCACTCGATCAAGCTTGTTTTTATTGCCGGCCTTGTCGGCCTGTCCGCCTCGCAGGCTTTTGCCGAAGACGCCATGGGCACGATGACGATGATGAAGGCCGGACAAGTGACGGCGATCATGCCGGACGGCCATATGGGCACCATGACGCCGGACGCAAAGATGAGCGGCGAAATGATGAAGATGGCGAAGCCTATCAAACACTGCATGATGATGATGACCGACGCCAAAGGCAAAGCCTACATGATCGATACGTCGACCAAGAAGGCACAGGCCGAATGTGAGAAGATGGCCATGTAGTCGTGCCACCGCCCCGCCGGCGAGAGCCGGCGGGGTCCGGCGCCAGCCTCTCATGGCTTTGGCTCGAGCAAGCACGCGACAACCGGTCAGATGCGCGGTAGCGACCTCGCCTCACAGCTTGACCAGTGTCTGTGCCAGGCGACCATGGGCTTTTAGCCGAGCTGAACCCAGTCCGTGGCCTCCAGCACATAGGGAGCGAACAGGAAATCCCGGATGCCGATGATCCTGTTTTCCGACCAGTCGACCAGAACAAAATGCGCGGGTCTGTCCATCGGGCCGGTGCTGTCGAAGACCAGCATGGCCGGTTGTCCTTCGACCGCGCCAAGGGCGAACCGCCATTTCGTCACTTCCGCATAGCGCGTGAAATAGGGCGTAATCCTGTCGCGCCCTTCCAGGTGCAGCCGGTTCACCAGTTCGAGCTTCACATCGTCGGCGAGCATGGCACGGATGGCGTCGAAATCGCCGCCGCGAAACAGATCGACGAAGGCGGCGATCTTGCGCCGGTCCGTATCCGACATCAGCGGCAGCCTGGTGTCCTCCGGCGCCTGGGCAAGTTGGCGCAGCGCGACGCGGCCGCGCTGAAGCGCCGATTTGGCGGCGGCCGGAGAGCACTCGGCAATGCCAGCGATCTCCTCGACCGAATGTCCCAGCACATCCCTTAGGATCACCGCGCAGCGCTGAAGTTCAGGCAGTCGCAGAAAGGTCTGAAAGCTGATCGCGACGATATCCGCCTCGGGCATGGGTGCGGCCTCGATGTTTTCGGTAAGCGGAACCACGGTGTTGCGGGACCTCTCGCGCAAAAAATCCAGGCTCGCATTGTGGGCGATGCGAAACAGCCAGCCCTCGAGATTGTCCACCTCGGCGCCCTGGGCTCGCGCGTGCAGGGCCTTGACGAGGGCATCCTGAAGGACATCCTCGCCAGTGATCGCCGACCCCGTCATGCGCGCGCAATAGCGATGAAGGCGCGGCCGCAGCGCTTTCAGCCGATCCTCGAATTCTTCCGTATTCATCGGTGGAGACCCACGGTGCTCCCGGGCTTTGCTCCGCCACGGACTGGATGCCGATGTCGAGAATTTTCGACAAGGGCCGCCGGTTGTGACAGGAATGGCGAGTGGCTGCTTTCCAATGTGGGTAGTTGTCTTGCCGCCGATGGCGCCGTCAACTGTCGCGATGTAGCGGACAGGAGACAGGTCAAACTTCCCTGGTGTCGAAAACGAACATTTGAACGCCTGATTCATCAGGCGCATAAAGCCGCCGATCCGCCCCAGCCGCTTGCCCCTCAAGGCTTGCGAAGCCTTTTTTCATCGCGTCAAGATCGTCAAAATACACCGTCGCGATCAGGTGAACATCGGGCGGTCCGGCTATTACCGTGACAGGTCCGCTGCTGATCTCATATTTCCTGAGGCCCGGGATTTTCTTGGCCAGAGGTATGTGCGTCTCGAAATAGTGCTTTTCGAACGCATCGACGTGAGCCGGCTTCCTGTAGACGACGACCATCTTGGCCATTGCGGTTCTCCTTTCGTCGATTTCGTGATGGTTGCTTGCTCGCACGTCCGGCCGTCACCGGGTCTCGCTCAACACCGTCGATCCCACGATCGAGTCCAGGCTCGCCAGCTCGATGATCTTCGGAAAATAGACTTTCATGCGCGGGTCGCCGCGCATCGCCTCTATGGCCGCGGGTGACTCCCATTCGGAGTAGATGACGACGCCGGCACCGTCCGCCGCCGCGACCAGCTTGGTCGCCTTCCAGCCCGGGAGTGTGCGGATCACCGTGTCGGTGTTCTGTTTCAGGAGCGCGATCAGCGCATCCTGCTTGCCGGGTTTGACCTTCAGCAGATTGACCAGAATAACGGATTTGTCGGACATGGCGTGTCTCCTTCTGTTTCGGACGAAGCAAGGACGATCCGCAGGATGGAAACGGATCGCGACACAAAAGATTTTTAAAAGATCGTCCCGAAGCGGGCGCTTGCCTGGTCTTGCGACGCCGGCTGCGGCGACCTGACGCAGCGCTCATGCGGTCCGTCACCGACGACTCTTCGCGAGGCCCTTCCTTACGGGGAAAGAAGGAAGAATCGCTCCCTATGCAGGACTGGCCCCGCAGGTCGCGGCTGTGTTAGGTCGGAACCACCCTTCCAGAGGACAGACATGGCCGGCACATCGCGAAAATATCCCATGCTGCGGCGGTCGCGGGCGATGTTGGGCTCGCGGCGCGTGTGGCAGCCGCGCCTGGTGTTCTGGGCCGGCGCGGTGTCGATCGGCGTCATCAGCGTGCTGTTCGCGGTGCTGGCCGACAAGGCGCAGGAACTTTTCCATGTCATGATCGGCGCCGATGGTGGCTGGCGCTTCTACCTGCCGCTCGTGATCACGCCGCTGGGCTTCGTGCTGAGCGCGTGGCTTGCCTACGCTTTCTTCCCCGGATCGCAAGGCAGCGGCATTCCGCAAGCGATCGCCGCGCGCCATTTGCGCGACGAGGAGGATCGAGGGCATCTCCTGTCGCTTCGGCTGGCAGCGGGAAAGATCGCACTCACCATCGTCGGCCTGTTCTGTGGTGCCTCGATCGGCCGCGAGGGCCCGACCGTGCAGGTCGGGGCGTCGCTGATGCTGCAGGCGGCGCGCTGGGGCGGCATGGCGCAGGCGCGCGGCCTGATCCTGGCCGGCTCGGCCGCCGGCATCGCCGCCGCCTTCAACACGCCGCTGGCCGGCATCGTCTTCGCCATTGAGGAAATGGGCCGGACTTATGAATCGCGCACCAACGGGCTGGTGCTGACGGCGGTGATCCTGGCCGGCATCGCCTCGCTCGGCCTGCTTGGCAACTACACCTATTTCGGTGTGTCAAAAGACACGATCTCGTTCGCCGCCGACTGGCCGCTGGTGATCGCCTGCGGCGTCATTGGCGGCGGTTTTGGCGCGCTGTTTTCCTTGCTGGCCCTGAAGACGACGCGGCGGATCCGGCGCTGGCACACGCAGCAGCCTTTGCGGCGCGCGCTGCTGGTGGCCGCCGCCTGCGGACTTGCCGTGGCGGCAATCGGCATTGCGTCGGGCGGGCTCACCTTCGGCACCGGCTACGCGCAGGCGTGCGGCGCCGTCGAGGGCACGCCGCTGCCATGGTTCTTCTTTGCCGAAAAGTTCCTGGCCGGGCTGCTGTCGATGGTTTCGGGCATTCCCGGCGGCATTTTCGCGCCTTCGCTGGCGGTCGGCGCCGGCATTGGCAGTTCGCTCGGCCTGTTGTTCGGCGCCAGCACGGGCGCGGCGGCGCTGCTCGGCATGGCAGGCTATTTCGCCGGCGTCGTGCAGGCGCCGATGACGGCCTTCGTCATCATCCTGGAGATGACCGGCAATCACGACAATGTCATCGCGTTGATGCTGGCCTCGATGCTGGGCTACGGCACGGCGCGCATGATCTCGCACGAGCCGCTCTACCACGCGCTGTCGCGGGTGTTCATCGCCGAGGCGATCCGGCGGCGGCGGGCGGAAGCCGCGCCGGTTTCCGGGGGCTGAGAGACATATGCAAAGCAAAAGACCGAGCTTGCGGCCCGGCCTTCGGTTTCAGACGCGGCTTGTGCTTACTTGCACTTGTTACTTGCACTTGGCGATCGACGACAGCGCGGCCGAAATGCCCTTCAGCGAGAAGACATAGGAGGTGGGGTTGCCGCGGCCGGACTTCGCCGTCACCTTCATGTCGGTGCCGGTCTTCATGGCGGCGATCAGCACCGGTTCCTCGGCGGCGTTCTCGACCCAGGCCGACTTGCCGCGCGTGAACATCGAGAAGGACTTCTTGTCGATGGTGACGGTAGCCTTGGAGCCTTCCTGGAAATTGTAGCCGGCAATGAACTGCGGTTCGTAGGACACCTGCTGGCCGGGCCGCTGGCTGACGAAGAAGAACATGTCGCCGTGGTCGAGCGTCGGCGGCTGCTTGTCGGTCGGCACGGTGAGCACGTAGCAGACCTTGCCCCCCGATGCCTGGTAGCTGTAGGTGCCCCAGGCATTGTGCTGACCGATCTTGGTCGCCTGCTGCGCCAGTGCCGGCGCTGCAAAGGCCACCAGGACCAGGCTCGAAACTATAGCTGTCAATCCGCGCATCGTCTTTCCCGTATTCCAAATGGTGCGGAGGCGGGCCGCCTTGCGTCCTGCCGTCGCTTCATTTTGATCTGCCGTCGCTTCATTTTGATTTAATCTGGGTTACCAAACGGTGAACTTCCTTTGAGAAAAGGACCCACACCCCCCAGGAAACCGCCGCCATTTCCGCACCGCCGCCTTGTCAGCTGCCGGCACGGCGTCCCTTTGGCGACTTGGAGGCCACGAAAGCGGCAAGAGTTTGACTTTTCAAGCCAGGTCCGGCAGCCCCCCTGACTTCCGGGACACGTGACGAATTTCCCTCCAGCCGCTAAGATGCCCGCTTTCGTTTCTGAGGCGCTCCGAGGCGCTCGGCCTGGGCGCCCTCATTGGTAGCGTATGGGAGATTTCAGTCATGGCCATATCCGGGACAGTCCTGATCCTGGTGGGTGGCACTGTTGTCCTGTTGGTCGTGTTCGGCATTCGTGTTGCCATTCGGGCGGTGACCGGTGGCGCCGCGGCGGCGCCGCGATCGGGTGATCGGGAGGCTGCAGGCGGATCGGGCGCGCCCGACGTGGCGGGGGTCATCACGCTGCCACCTTTGATCTTTCTCGGCTTCCTGGCGGCGGCAGCGGTCCTCGAGGCTGTCATCCCCCTCCCGGTCCTGGCCGCGCCGTCGCTCACCCGCTATCTGGGCGGGGCCGTGCTCGCGGCGTGCGGCTTCGTTATCATCTTCATGGCGGCGGGGCGCTTTCGCGCCGCTGGCACCAATATTCCGCCGACACTGCCGACGACGGCGCTGGTCATCGACGGGATCTACCGGCGGACCAGGAACCCATTTTATCTGGGAGCGACCCTCGTCTATTTGGGCCTGGGCGTCGCGGCGGGAAGTTTTTGGGTCATCGGGCTGATCGTCCCGTTGCTGTGGGTGATCAATACCGGCGTCATCGCGCGGGAAGAGCGCTATCTAGAGCGGAAATTCGGCGATGCGTATCGTGCCTACAAGGCGCGGGTGCGGCGGTGGGTTTGACCGGCCGCGGAGCAGAGCCTCGTCCACGCCTTACACCGCGCCGGCTCAGCTCCTATCGGCGATGGCATCCTTGGCGGCTTGGCGATGCGCCGGCGTGATATGGGCGCTGACGGCGGTGATCGCGGCGGTCAGCACGGCGATGTCGTCGGTGAAGCCGAGCCCGACGATGAAGTCCGGGATCAGGTCCACCGGCAGGACGAAATAGCCGAGCGCCGCCACCAATATGCCCTTGGCACGCAGCGGCGTGTTCTTGTCCATGGCGCAGTAATAGGCCGCGACGACGTCCTCCATGAACGGGATCTGCCGCGCGGCCTTCTTGGCCGTGCGCCAGAACTTCTCGCGCACTTCGCCTTCGCCGCCGAGCTTGTCGCCAAAGCCGAAGAAATCAAAACCGGATTCTTGCGCCATCAACATCTCCTTGCCGGCCTATGCGCTTCCTGGCGCATGTCCGCGCGGGAAGATGTGGTGAAAGCCCAACCCCCCTGCAAGATGCCGGCGCCAATTTGGCTGTCTGGCCGGATGGTGACAGGAAGGAAGAGGTGTTCAGCCGCCGGCGAAGCGGTTCATCTTCTTCGCCAGCTCGATGTCCAGCGCGGTCACGCCGCCGGCATCATGGGTGTTCAAGGTCACGTCGACCGTCTTGTAGACATTCGACCAGTCCGGATGATGATCCATCTTCTCGGCCGCCAGCGCGACGCGGGTCATGAAGGCGAAAGCTTCGGAGAAATTGCTGAAGACGAAGCCGCGCTTGATAGAAGCGCCGTCCGGGGCCAGCGCCCAGCCGGCGAGCCCGGCCAGGGCTTCGGTGATGGCATCCTTGGACAGTTTTTCTCTCGTCATGTTCGGTTCCCATGCTATTTGCAAAAACGACCCTCACCATACTGCATGTCGCCCAAAAGTGCGTTGCGGTTTTGGGAAAACGACATGCACAAGCAGGCATGTCGCCCAAAGTGGGTTGCGGTTTTAGGAAACGACCTGGATAGAACAGCCTGGATCGATGAGCGCAAAGCCCATAAAATCCATTCTCTTCGTCTGCCTCGGCAATATCTGCCGCTCACCGTTGGCCGAGGGCGTCTTTCAGGCCGTATGGACGGAGCGCGGACTGATGCGGGACATGCTGCTCGATTCGGCGGCGACCAGCAGCTGGGAGGTCGGCTCGGCGGATCCGCGCGCGATGGCGATCGCGGCGCATCACGGCATCGACATTTCCGGGCAGCTGGCGCGCAAGATCACGTCGCGGGATTTTCACTGCTTCGACCTGATCCTCGGCATGGACCATTCGAATGTCGCCGGCATCAGGGCACTGGCGCCCGCCGCCATGCGCGACCGGGTGCATCTGTTCCTCGAGTTTGCACAAGGCAAGGCGCGCGACGTGCCGGATCCCTACTATGACGGGCAGGAGGCCTTTGCCGAGGTCTACCGCATGATCCGCGAGGCATCGGAGGCATTGGCGACGCGGCTGGCGGCGCGGGAATCACCGCCCGACAAGGGCCATGCCTCCTCGACGATATAGGGGCCGCCGCCGACCGAATCGCGTGACGACATCAGGACGAAGCGGCTGATGCGGAACGGCAGCGTCGAGAAATTGCCGCGCGCCGAGAGATATTGGGCGACATCCAGCGGGCTTGAATTGCGCAAGCGCGCCAAAGTCACATGCGGCATGAACTTGCGCGGATCGGCGGGAATGCCGAGCCGCTGGCAGATGCGCTCGATCTCGCCCTGGAGGGCGTTGAGATCGGGCGAGGGGACGGCGCCGGCCCACACGGCATGCGGCTTCTTCTGGCCGAAGGCGCCGACGCCGGACAAGGTCAGCGAGAAGGAGGGGCGATGGACCCGGTCGAGCGCATTGGCGATCTCGTCGGCGACATGGCCCTGGACATCGCCAATGAAGCGCAGCGTCAAATGGTAATTTTCGACATCGATCCAGCGGGCCCCGGGCAAGCCGCCCCGGAGCAGGGACAGCGAAAGGGCAGCATCACGCGGAATTTCGAGGGCGGTGAAAAGACGCGGCATGAAGAGCCTCCCTTCCTCGAATCGAACTGTCACCCATAGCGAATCATCGATAGTCAAACGGAGCAAGAGGTATATTGGTCACAGGCTTTGCTAAAAGTTTCCCTAAGGGAAGGCAGTTTTCTCGGTTTTCATGCACCTCCCGGCGCCGCCGTGATGGCCTTCTCGACCGTCGGCAGGATGCGCTCGACCATCAGGTCGACCCCCTTTGCGTTCGGATGCAGGCCGTCCTCGAGCTGCAAAGCGGGTTGGCCGGCGACACCGTCGAGGAAGAACGGGTAGAGCGGGACATCGTATTTCTTCGCCAGGTCCGGAAAGACGGCGTCGAAGGCGCTTTGGTAATCCGCGCCGAGATTGGGCGCGGCGCGCATGCCGGCGAGCAGCACGGCAATCTTGCGCTGTTTCAGCTTGCCCAGCATCTCATCGAGGTTCTTCCTGGTGATGTCGGGCGAGATGCCGCGCAGCATGTCGTTGGCGCCGAGTTCGAGGACGACCAGTCGCGTGCCGTCCGGCACCGACCAGTCGAGCCGCGCCAGCCCGCCGCTCGACGTATCGCCGGAGACACCGGCATTGGCGACAGAGACGTCGTGGCCCTTGGCGCGCAGCGCTGTCTGCAGCTTGTCGGTAAATCCATCGCCGGGCCCGAGGCCGAAACCCGCCATCAGGCTGTCACCGAAGCCGACGATCTTGAATGGCTCGGCCCGCGCCGACGAAATGGCGCCGCAAATGGCAAGGAAAAGGATCAGGCCTGCGGCAAATCGGCGTTTGAAAGACATGCGTCAGGCCCCATATGACCAAGAGATTCTTTCGGGCGACGGCTACAAGTAAGCAAAGCCCTCATCCTCCATATAGGACGCTTTCATTTTGACAGAAGCGGTCATCACGCTGAAAGACGTATCGCTGACGCTCGGCGAAGGCGCTTCGTCGGTCCATGTGCTGAAAGGCGTCAGCCTCGAGGTGGCGTATGGCGAGGCGACCGGCATCGTTGGCCCTTCGGGCTCCGGCAAGTCGACTCTCCTGATGGTGATGGCAGGCTTGGAGAGGGTCGATTCGGGCACGGTACGAATCGCTGGCGAGCTCCTCAACGGCAGGAGCGAGGATCAGGTCGCTTCGTTTCGCGGACGAAACATTGGCATCGTGTTCCAGTCTTTCCATCTTATCCCGAACATGACGGCGCTGGAAAACGTCGCCGTGCCACTGGAGCTGGCTGGCTATGCCGATCCGTTTTCGGTGGCGGAACGGGAACTGGCGGCGGTGGGCCTGAGCGACCGCGTCACCCATTACCCCGGCGAACTGTCGGGCGGCGAACAGCAGCGCGTGGCGATCGCCCGGGCGCTGGCGCCTTCCCCACGCATCCTCATCGCCGACGAGCCGACCGGCAATCTCGACCAGGCGACGGGGCGGCAGGTCGCCGACCTTCTATTCGCCAAGGCGGCGGAACGTGGCATGACGCTGGTGTTGGTCACCCATGATCCGGCGCTGGCGGCGCGCTGCTCGCGCCAGGTTTGGATGCGCTCCGGGCGGATCGAGGCGTCGGCGCCGTTGAAGGTCACCGCCTGATGCCATTGGCGCGGACATTGAAGCTTGCCGTCCGCTTCTCGCTGCGCGAGCTGCGCGGCGGCCTGTCCGGCTTCCTGATCTTCCTCGCCTGCATCGCACTCGGCGTCGCGGCGATCGGCGGTGTCAATTCGGTGGCCCGCTCCATCACCGCCGGTGTCGCCAACCAGGGGCAGACGCTGCTTGGCGGCGACCTCCGCTTCCAGATCAACCAGCGCGACGCCAGCCAGGCGGAGCGCGGCTTCCTCGACGGGCTGGGTGTCGTCTCGCGCACCGCGAGCACGCGCTCGATGGCGCGTCTGGCCGATGGCTCCGACCAGGCGCTGGTCGAGGCCAAGGCGGTCGACGATGCCTATCCGCTCTATGGCGCGCTGGAAACCGAACCGAAGCTGACGAAGCATGAACTTTTCGGCGAAGAATTCGGCGTCTTTGGCGCGGCCGCACCCGATCTGCTGTTCGAACGGCTGCATCTCAAGCCTGGTGACCGGCTGAAGCTTGGCACCGCCACCTTCGAACTGCGCGCCAGGCTGGTGACCGAGCCGGACGCCGTGTCCGACGGTTTCGGCTTCGCGCCAAGGCTGATGATCTCGACCGAGGCCCTGGCGGCCACCGGGTTGGTCCAGCCGGGCAGCCTGGTCGAAAATGCCTACAAAATCCGGTTGCCCGCCGATGCCGACGAGGCGCGGCTCAAGGCCATCCAGGACCAAGCCGCCAAGGATTTCCCCGAGGCCGGCTGGTCGATCCGCACGCGCGGCAACGCGGCGCCCGCGCTGTCGTCCAACATCGAGCGCTTCTCGCAATTCCTGACGCTGGTCGGGCTGACGGCGCTTGTTGTCGGCGGTGTCGGCGTCGCCAATGCGGTGCGCGCCTATCTCGACGGCAAGCGCGGCGTCATCGCGACTTTCAAGAGCCTGGGCGCTTCCGGCGGCTTCGTCTTTGCCGTCTATCTCGTGCAGATCCTGATCATCGCGGCACTCGGCATCGCCGCCGGCCTGGTGCTCGGGGCGCTGATGCCGTTCGTGGCAAGCGCCGCGCTGCAGTCCGTCATTCCGGTGCCGGCGCAAGGCGGCTTCTACCCCGGCGCGCTCGCCATGGCGGCGCTGTTCGGGCTGCTGGTGACGCTGGCCTTCGCGCTTTTGCCGCTCGGGCGCGCCCGCGACGTGCCGGCAACCGCGCTGTTCCGGGAGATGGGCCTGGAGGGCCGCGGCTTTCCGCGCCCCATTTATGTCGCGTCGGCCATCGGCATCGCGCTGCTGCTGGCGGCGCTCGCCATCCTGTTCTCCGGCGACCGGCGCATCGCCTCGATCTTCGTCGGCGCCACCATCTTCGCCTTCCTGGTGCTGCGCCTGGTCGGCGGGCTGGTGCAATGGGCGGCAAGGAAAAGCCCGCGGGTGCGCTTCGTGGCGCTCCGGCTCGCCGTGGGCAACATCCACAGGCCAGGTGCGCTGACGCCGTCGGTGGTGCTGTCATTGGGGCTTGGGCTGACGCTGCTGGTGACGCTGGCGCTGATCGACGGCAATCTGCGGCAGCAGATCTCCGGCAGCCTGCCGGAGCGGGCGCCGAACTTCTTCTTCGTCGATATCCAGGGCAGCGATGTCGACGCGTTCTCCGCGCTGATCGGCAAGGAGGCGCCACGGGGGACGCTGGTCAAGGTGCCGATGCTGCGCGGGCGGATGATGGCGCTCAACGGTGTCGATGTCGACAAGGTCAAGGTCCCGGCTGAAGGCGCGTGGGTGCTCAAAGGCGATCGTGGCCTGACCTACGACGCCAGGCAGCCGGAAAACGCGACGCTGACCGAGGGCAATTGGTGGCCGGACGATTATGCCGGCGAGCCGCTGGTCTCGTTTTCGGCGCGGGAGGGCAAGGAGATCGGGCTGAAACTCGGCGATACCGTCACCGTCAATGTGCTCGGCCGCAATGTCACGGCCAGGATCGCCAATTTCCGCCAGGTCGAATGGGAGACGATGGGCATCAATTTCGTCATGGTGTTCTCGCCCAACACCTTCGCCGGCGCGCCGCATGGCTGGATGGCGACGCTGACCGAAAAGAGCGCCACCACGGCCGACGATGCCCGCATCCTCAATGCCGTCACCCGGGCCTTCCCGGCGGTGACCACGGTGCGCGTCAAGGACGCGCTCGAAGTCGTCAACCGGCTGGTCGGCCAGCTCGGCACGGCGATCCGGGCGGCGGCCGGCGTGGCGCTGATCGCCTCGGTGCTGGTGCTGGCCGGCGCGCTCGCCGCCGGCAACCGGGCGCGCATCCACGATGCGGTGGTGCTGAAGACGCTGGGCGCCACCAGGAGAACGCTGATCACGGCATTCTCCCTGGAGTACATGCTAATCGGATTGGCCACGGCGGTATTCGCGCTGGCGGCCGGCGGCATCGCGGCCTGGTACATCGTCGCCCGCATCATGACATTGCCATCGCATTTCATGCCCGAGGTGGCGGTGGCGGCCATCCTGTTTTCGCTCTTCATCACCGTCGGCATCGGCCTCGCCGGCACCTGGCGTGTGCTCGGCCACAAGGCGGCACCCGTGCTGCGCAATCTCTGATTCGCCGGTCGGAGCGCCCTGTCTCGGGTTAAATCTTGGTAAGAATGCCGCCTGAAGGCACTGATGGAGCTGGATTTCGTCCTCTCACGAACCGTTACACGCCGTTACGGTCTTGTTCTCGACGCGAATAACCATCATATTTCGCCACAGGCATGCTGGAGCCCCGCCAGCGGCGCCTGGGTTCGGCGGATGTATATCCGGCAGGGCCCGACACCGGACGGGGCAGAAGCAATAGAGGACTACAATGGCTGATCCCATTCGCAATTATCAGACGCGCGCCGTGCCCGGCGCCGCTGTCGATATCGACCAGGGCCTGCGCGCCTACATGATCAAGGTCTACAATTTGATGGGGCTTGGTCTCCTCATCACCGGCCTTGCCGCCGTCGGCACGATCATGCTGGCGACCACGACCGATCCGGCCTCGGCTGTCGCCACGCTGCCGAGCGGCGAGATGCTGACCTCGTTCGGCTACGCGATCTTCGGTTCGCCGCTGCGCTGGGTGGTGATACTGGCGCCACTTGCCGCCGTGTTCTTCCTGTCGTTCCGCGTCCAGTCGATGAGCGTTTCGGCGGCGCAGACCACATTCTGGGTCTATGCCGGCCTGGTCGGCCTGTCGCTATCTTCGATCTTTCTTGTCTACACCACGGCAAGCATCTCGCAGACCTTCTTCGCCACCGCCGCCGCCTTCGGCGCGCTGTCGCTGTACGGCTACACGACCAAGCGCGACCTGACGGCGATGGGCTCGTTCCTGATCATGGGCGTGTTCGGCATCATCATCGCGTCGGTGATCAACATCTTCCTGCAGTCTTCGGCGCTGTCCTTCGCCGTTTCGGCGATCGGCGTGCTGGTCTTCGCCGGCCTCACCGCCTATGACACGCAGAACATCAAAGAGATGTATTTCGAGGGTGACGCTTCCGATGTCGCCGGCCGCAAGGCGATCATGGGCGCGTTGAGGCTCTACCTCGACTTCATCAACCTGTTCATGTTCCTGCTGCAGTTCATGGGCGACCGCCGCTAAGGCTTCGTCCGCGGGTCTCGCTGGACCATCGACTGGCGGAAGGGCGGCCCAACGGCCGCCCTTTCCTTTTGTGTCGGCCTTTGCTGTTATTGAAGGCAGATGAAAGGCTTGCATAATAAATGAGCATTATCGTGATTCGGCCGGCGATCTCGGCCGACCTCGACGCCGTCACCGAAATCTATGCCGACGCAGTAACCAACGGCACGGCGAGTTACGAGTTGGAGCCACCCGGCCGCGCCGAGATGGGTGCGCGATTCGAAACGCTCGCGGCCGGCGGCTTCCCCTATCTGGTGGCGGAAAAGGCTGGCCTCGTGCTCGGCTATGCCTATGCCGGTCCCTTCCGGCCGCGCCCGGCCTATCGCTTCATCGTCGAGGATTCGGTCTATATCGCGCCCGATGCCAAGGGCCAGGGCGTCGGCCTCAAGCTGATGCAAAGCCTGATCGCGGCGGTCGAGGCAGCGGGCTTCCGCCAGATCGTCGCGGTGATCGGCGACGGCCATGCCGACAGCGCCTCGGTCAAGCTGCACGAAAAGCTCGGCTTCCGCCATTCAGGCCGCCTCGAAGGTTCCGGCTACAAGCACGGGCGTTGGCTGGACACGGTGTTCATGCAATTGCCACTGAATGGTGGAGCGTCACTGCCGCCTGATCCGGCTTCCCTACCGGAGCGTCGATTTCAGCAGCAGAAATAAGGGATTGAGTTCTTTACGCAATTCCGGACGCAAAAACCGCTGCGCACTTTTCCTGGAATTGCTCTAGGCCTGCACCAGCTTCAGCTTGCCATCGAAGACGCCGAGCACGCGGCCAAGCTCCTGGCCGCGTTTGAGGATGCGCCCGCCCGCCGCGATGACGGCGAACGCACCCTGCTTGCGCGCCAGTTTCGGATCCTTGACGATCTGAAACAGCGGCACTTCGCTGGCGCGGCGGAAGACGGAAAACACGGCTCTGTCGGTCAAATGGTCGATGGCGTAGTCGCGCCATTCATTGGCGGCGACCATGCGCCCGTAGAGCCTGAGGATCTGGTCCAGTTCCCGCCGGTCGAAGCGCACCGGCTGGTCGAGGCGGTCACGTCGCGCCTCGTGCAGCGGGATCAATATTGCGGATGCGTCACCATCCCCCGTCCCGCCGCCATCGTCCGTCATGCCTCGATCCTTCAAAATGAATCTTTGCCAACCAAAGTTGGCCCCTTCGCGTTACAATTGCAAGAGCCGGCGAGGAGAGGCGGGGGTGCGCCTTTTTGGACACGTCCAGTCACTTTTGTAATGCGTCCTGTTGGAATTGGTGATGCTTCGCCACATTTCTGCCTTTTTTTATCCGCGCTCATGCCCCAATGTCCGACGAATTTACCGGCGTTGCCTGAGACGGTTCGGTCCGGCACCGACTCGTAAACCCCAAGCCCCCCGCCCACGGGTCTGCGTCGGATCGAACCAACCTCGGTTTTTCCTTGGAGAAATCGGGTGCGACGATCCCAAATACCCTGAATGACCGGCGTCAGAAGCAAGCTGACGTCGGTTTTTTCATGCCTGCGGTTTGGCGTGCCAGCCGGTCTCCCGGACAACTCAGACATCCTGTTGCAGTCAGCAAAGCAATTCCAGGAAATGTGGAACGGTCTTCCGTCCAGAATAGCGTTTGCGATAGGTTCAGCGTTTTCGTGAACCGATGAACCGCTCGCTATGGCCGTCAGGGCTTGTGAATGAAGGCGGCACCCAGGATAGGCCCCGGCATGCCGTCCTTGCCGACGGACTGCAGCAGCACGGCGCAACCGCCCTTCTTGGAAACCTCGCTCAGCGGCAATTCATAGCGTTGCGCCTTGCCGTGCCACATGCCCGCCGTCTGGATGTCGGTGACTGCGTTCCAATAGGTCATCTTGCGACCGGTGTTCTCGCCCTGGGCGATCTTGATCGTCTGCGGCGGCTCGAAATAGACGATGACGACATGGGCATCGCTGGGGCCGGCGCCGGCGTCGCCGGCGTCGATGATCACACGGTCGCTGGTCCGACTGACCTTGACAGGGACCCGAATGCCCTCGCCACCCCTGGCCATGCGGGCGAGCGCGCCATTGACCTCGCTGCGGTTGGCGCCGTTGACATGGATGCGGCCGTTGATGACCGCCTGTGGCGTATAAACGGACCGGCTGCCGAAGGCGCGCATGTAGTCATTCTGCCGCTCGGTGTTTTCCTTTTGGCTCAGCGTGTCCTTCCAGCCGAGATAGTCCCAATAGTCGACGTGATAGGCGAGCGCGACAATGTCTTCCTTGTTGGCAAGCTCGGCGAAGAAGGCGTCGGCTGGCGGACAGGAACTGCAGCCTTGGCTGGTGAACAGTTCGACCACGCCAAGCGGCTTGTCGGGCTGGGATTTTTCGGCCTGGACCCTCTCGGACTCGCCCGCGTGGCCCGAACCGGCAAACGCCGAGAAGGCCAGCGCAAAGGCTGCCAGCCACAGTGATCTTCGCCTGGCCATGACCATTCCAATTCCCGCCGGTGATGCCGGCTTTGTTCTGATTTGCGGAAATATGTGGCAGAAGCGCAAGTCAACGGGAAGTCACGTTGCGGTGAAATTTTTGCATCGCAGCCGCAGATAAGGCGGCGATAGGAGCGGCACTGCATTTCACGACGCGGTTCGATTTGGGGGTGGCATCACCACCATGTGGCAAACTCTCCTGATCCCCGACGATCTCTATTGCGGGCGAACTGGTCAGGAACTTGGGCCGAGCCGCTAATGCTTTGAGCGGCCTGGCTTTTATTGCCGGGCAGTAGGGCAGTAGGGCAGTAGGGCAGTAGGGCAGTAGGGCAGTAGGGCAGTAGGGCAGTAGGTGTTGCTTCCCTACGGCCCTACTGCCTCATTCCCTTGCTGCCTCAGGCAGCGAGATCGCGCAGCACGTATTGCAGGATGCCGCCGTTCTTGAAGTAGTCGAGCTCATCCAGCGTATCGATGCGGCAAACGATCGGCACGTTCTTCACCGTGCCGTCGCCATAGGTGACCTTGGCGTTCATCGTCTGGCGCGGCTTGATCGCATTCAGGCCGTCGATCTCGACGAGCTCGTCGCCCTTGAGGTTGAGCGACGCCCAGGAGGTGCCGTCCTCGAAGACGAAGGGGATGACGCCCATGCCGACCAGGTTCGAGCGATGGATGCGCTCGAAGGACTGGGCGATGACCGCGCGGACGCCAAGGAGATTCGTTCCCTTGGCCGCCCAGTCACGCGACGAGCCGTTGCCGTATTCGACGCCGGCGAAGATGACCAGCGGCACGCCTTCCTTCTTGTACTCCATCGCCGCGTCGTAGATCGATTCCTCTTCCTTCGACGGGTAGTGGATGGTGTAGCCGCCCTCGCGGCCGTTCTCGCCCAGCATGTGGTTGCGGATGCGGATGTTGGCGAAGGTGCCGCGCATCATCACCTCATGGTTGCCGCGTCGCGTGCCATACTGGTTGAAGTCGGCAACGCCGACGCCATGGTCGGTGAGGTATTTGCCGGCCGGCGACGCGGCCTTGATCGAACCCGCCGGCGAGATGTGGTCGGTGGTGATCTTGTCGCCGAACAGGCCGAGGATGCGAGCCCCCTTGATATCACCGATCTTGCCGAAGCCCGAGGTCATGCCGGCGAAATAGGGCGGGTTCTGCACATAGGTCGAGTTGTCGTCCCAGGCATAGGTCTGGCCTTCCGGCGCCTTGACGTTCTGCCAGTATTCGTCGCCCTTGAAGACGTCGGCATATTTGCGGGCGAACAGCTCGCGGGTGACGTTCTTCTCGATGAACTCCTGGATCTCGGCCGAGCTTGGCCAGATGTCCTTGAGGTAGACCGGATTGCCGTTGCTGTCCTCGCCAAGCGGCTCTGACGTCAGGTCCTTGGTGACGGTTCCAGCCAAGGCGTGGGCAACGACCAGCGGCGGCGAGGCGAGGTAGTTGGCTTGCACGTCGGGCGAGACGCGGCCTTCGAAGTTGCGGTTGCCGGACAAGACCGCGGCAGCAATCAAACCTTTATCGTTGATGGTCCTGGAGATCGGCGCCGGCAGCGGGCCGGAATTGCCGATGCAGGTGGTGCAGCCGAAGCCGACTAGGTTGAAGCCGATCTGGTCGAGTTCCTTCTGCAGGCCGGATTTCTCCAGATATTCGGCGACCACCTGGCTGCCGGGCGCCAGCGAGGTCTTCACCCACGGCTTCTGCTTGAGGCCAAGGCGGTTGGCGTTGCGGGCGAGCAGCCCAGCGCCGATCAGCACGCTCGGGTTCGAGGTGTTGGTGCACGACGTGATGGCGGCGATGACGACGTCGCCATGGCCGAGATCATGATCGGTGCCTTCGACGGCGTAGCGCTTGGAAATTTCCGCCGCCTTCCTGTATTCGGTGTCCATCGCCTTGGCGAAGCCGGCCGGAATGCCTTCGAGCGCGACACGGCCTTCGGGGCGCTTGGGGCCGGCCATCGACGGCACGACATCGCCGAGATCAAGTTCGAGCAGGTCGGTGAAGACGGGGTCGGCGGAGCCTGCCTCGCGCCACATGCCTTGCGCCTTGGAATAGGCCTCGACCAGCGCGATGCGGCTTTCCTCGCGGCCGGACATTGTGAGGTAGCGGATTGTCTCGCTGTCGACCGGGAAGAAACCGCAGGTGGCGCCGTATTCGGGCGCCATGTTGCCGATGGTGGCGCGGTCGGCCAGCGTCATGTTGGAGAGTCCGGGGCCGAAGAACTCGACGAACTTGCCGACGACGCCCTTCTTGCGCAGCATCTGGGTGACGGTGAGCACGAGGTCGGTGGCGGTGACGCCCTCCTTGAGCTTGCCGGTGAGGCGAAAGCCGATGACTTCCGGCAAAAGCATGGAAACGGGCTGGCCGAGCATGGCCGCCTCGGCCTCGATGCCGCCGACACCCCAGCCGAGCACGCCAAGGCCGTTGATCATGGTGGTGTGCGAATCGGTGCCGACGCAGGTGTCGGGATAGGCTGTCGTTTCGCCATCCTCGGTGTTGGTCCACACCACCTGGCCGAGATATTCGAGGTTGACCTGGTGGCAGATGCCGGTGCCGGGCGGCACGACGCGGAAGTTGCGGAACGCCTGCTGGCCCCACTTGAGGAACTTATAGCGTTCCTCGTTGCGCTCATATTCGAGCTCGACATTGCGGGCGAAGGCCATCGGCGTGCCGAACTCGTCGACGATGACGGAATGGTCGATGACGAGGTCGACCGGCACCAGCGGATTGATCTTCTGCGGGTCGCCGCCGAGCGAGGCCATGGCGTCGCGCATGGCGGCAAGGTCGACCACGGCCGGAACGCCGGTAAAATCCTGCATCAGCACGCGGGCCGGGCGATAGGCGATCTCGACGCCGGCGGTGCCCTTGTCGGTCAGCCAGCCGGCGACCGCCTGGATGCTGTCCTTGGTGACGGAGCGGCCATCCTCGTTGCGCAAGAGGTTCTCCAGCAGTACCTTCATCGAATAGGGCAGTTGGGCGATGCCGGTGAGACCGTTCTTCTCGGCCTCGACGAGGTCGAAATAGGCATACTCCGCACCGCCCGCGGTCAGCGTGCGGCGGCAATTGAAACTATCCAGGGATTTTGACACGTGCGATCCGTCCTTGTCTGTTCAGCCTGAAAGGGAACGGACGCCGATGGCATGCAATCACGCGCAAAGGTGCGGGTACGGCCATTTCCGCTGTCCGTTCCCAAGCAACCCGAGCCGTTCAAGGCGGCGCGTGCGCTGGTTTCGGCGCAAATTCTGTTCCCGCGCCGACCGCTGGCACGGATGCACCGCATATAGAGAATTTTCTGGAATAGTTCTAGACAGTTGCGGAGCAAATTTGTGCGATGCGGCAGCGCTCGCGAAACATTGTTTTCAGGGCAGGCGAGGGATGCGGCTTATCGCCGAAAATCTGGGCGGCGAACGCGGCGGCGAATCGGTTTTCTCCGGCATCGGCTTCGCGCTCGACCAGGGCCAGGCGCTGGTCGTCACGGGACCGAACGGCGCCGGCAAATCAACCCTGCTCCGGATCATCGCCGGGCTGCTGCCGAAGGCCGAGGGCCATCTGCTGCTCGAGGGCGGTGGTGAGGCGTTTCCGTCGATCGCTTCGGCCTGCCATTATCTCGGTCATCAGAACGCGATGAAGACGGCGCTCAGCGTGGCGGAGAATTTGCGCTTCTGGCGGGAGTTCAATGGCAGTGGAGATACCGGCGTTGAAGAGGCGCTGGAAACGGTCGGGCTGGGGGGCATCGGCCATCTGCCGTTCGGCTATCTCTCGACCGGGCAGCGTCGCCGCGCGGCGATCGCGAAGCTGCTGGTCAGCCATCGACCCTTATGGTTGCTCGATGAGCCGACGGCGGGGCTGGACAAGGCTTCGGAGGAGCGGTTCGCGGGGCTGATGCGCAAACATCTGGGAGACGGAGGGATTGTCGTGGCGGCAACGCATCTGCCGCTGGGGATCGAGGGGGCAAAGGCGCTGCGGATGGGGGAGGCCGGCTGATGTCTGCGCTCTACGGCACCCCCCTCTGTACAGAGGGGGGCGCGAAGGAACTCCCACCTAAACAAAAGGCCGCAGTGTAAATGTGGTCCCTCTTCCTGCGCGACATCCGTCTCTCGATCCGCGCCGGCGGCGGGGCGCTGACCGGCGTCATCTTCTTCCTTGCCGTCATCGCCACCATCCCGTTCGGTGTCGGGCCGGACCTGAAGCTGCTTTCCCGCATCGGCCCGGCGATCCTTTGGATCGGGGCGCTGCTGTCCTGCCTGCTCGGGCTCGACCGGCTGTTCCAGGCCGACCGTGAGGACGGTTCGCTGGACCTGCTGGTGCTCGGCAACGACCGGCACATGCTGGCGCTCAGCGTGCTGGTGAAGTGCCTGGCGCATTGGGCGGGAAGCGTGCTGCCGCTGGTGGTCGCAGCTCCCCTGCTCGGCCTGTTCATGAACATGGAGCCGCTGGCGATCGGCGCCACGGCGCTCACCTTGCTGGTCGGCACGCCGGCGATCACCTTCATCGGCGCCGCGGGTGCGGCCGTGGCGGTGGCGCTGCCGCGCGGCGGGCTGCTGATCTCGGTGCTGGTGCTGCCGCTGACCATCCCGGTGCTGATCTTCGGCGTCTCGGCGAGCTATGGGGCGACGGCCAATCCGGACCCCTTCCTGCAACCCTTCCTCATTCTTGCCGCGCTGACGCTGTTTCTTGCCGTGCTGGGGCCGGCCTCGGCGGCGCTGGCCTTGCGCCATGGTACGGATTGAGTGACCTCGGCCAGGGTTTTGCGCGACATCACGGCGGCGGCGCGGCGACCATGCAGGTTTGGGACTGCGGCGCGGCAGCCGATTGCGAAGCCACGGGCAGGCCGTTAAGGGAAAAGCATGATCGAGCGAGGCGAAACGATCCGGTCGGAAAGAAGAACGTCGATGGAGCGGCGGCCGTGAGCGCGTATGCCCTCTATGTCGCTGCGGCCTATGCGATTACCGCCGTGGTGCTGGCCGGCTTGATCGGCTGGATCCTTCTCGACCAGCGGGCGCGCAAGCGCGAACTCGCCGAACTCGAAGCCGCCGGCGTGCGACGCCGTTCCGACAAGGCCGGGACACCGAAGCCATGAGCAGTGAAAGCGAAACACCGCCCCCCCGCCGGCGCCTGTTCGTATTTTTGCCGCTGCTGGTCTTCCTCGGCCTGGCGGGACTGTTCCTGTCGCAGCTGCTGTCGGGACGCGATATTTCGGAAGTGCCCTCGGCGCTGATCGGGTTGCCGGCGCCGCAAACCAGCTTGCCGGCGCTGGAAGGGTCAAACCTGCCGGGGCTCGATTCGAAGGCCTTCGCCGGCAAGGTCACGCTGGTCAACGTGTTTGCCTCATGGTGCGCGCCGTGCCGGGAAGAGCATCCGGTGCTGCTGGCGCTGGCGCAGGACAAGCGCTTCACCATGGCGGCGCTGAATTACAAGGACCGGCCGGAAAACGCCCGCCGCTTCCTCGGCGACCTCGGCAATCCATTCCAGGCGATCGGCGTCGACGAGGCGGGCCGCACGGCGATCGACTGGGGGGTCTATGGCGTGCCGGAAACCTTCGTCATCGGCAAGGATGGCAAGATTGCCTACAAGCATGTCGGTCCGCTGACGGCGGAGTCGGCGAGGGATCTCCTGCTGCCGCAGATCGAAAAGGCACTGGCGGCGCCGGGTTGAGGCGGCCCTTCGGTCGTCATTCTAGGGCGAAGCAAGAAGCGAAGCGACGCGGCGCAGACCCTAGAATCCATTCCGTGACATTCGTTAGAAGTGCGGCGGTCCGAAACGCGTACGAGCCCTGCACCGCGGTAACTCTCGAAAATCACGGCATGGATCCTTGGGTCATCGCTCCGCTTCGCGTCGCTACGCCCAAGGATGACGAACGTGATTGGCCGACCGAATACTAGCCGTAGATCTGCTTGTGGATCTGGTACAGCATCTCGCTGCGGTCGGCGCGCATGTCGGCCAGGTCGCGGCTGGAGAAGCTGTCGATTTCGGCGACGAGGCGGTTGTACTGCTTGCGCTTGGCGATGCTGGTGCGAGCGCGGGTCACGAGATCGTTGAAGATCATGTCAAGGTTCCTTCTATGCCGCGTTTGTCGCGGCTGGTTCTTCCTCCCTTGATCGATACGCAGCATGACATAGGAATGGTGCGCTGCAAAAAGAAGATGTTGCAATGCACCATTGCGCGGAGCGCATAGCAGGTTAATGGCGTTCTAAAGCGTCCTTCCGCACATCGGACCGCCGGCGCGAAAGGCTGGCCCAATCCATTTTGTCTTACAAATGCGAAATCCACGGCTTGCCATATCGATCGCGGGCTGGCTTGATCCGACGTCACGTGATGCCGGGAGGAAATGCATGGCGGCCTCAGACTATTATGAAGTTCTCGATCCGCGCTTCGCGCGCCTGTTCAATGGCAGCGCGCAGGTGGAGAAGCTGTTCACCGGATGCCGCTGGGCGGAAGGGCCGGCCTGGTTCGCCGCCGGCCGCTACGTCGTCTGGTCGGACATCCCGAACAACCGCATGCTGCGCTACGACGAGACGGATGGCAGCGTCAGCGTCTTCCGCCAGCCCTCCGGCAATTCCAACGGCAACACCGTCGACCGGCAAGGCCGGCTGGTCACCTGCGAGCATTCGGGCCGCCGTGTCAGCCGCACCGAGCATGACGGCTCGGTCACCACGATTGCCGCCAAATGGAAGGGCAAGCGGCTGAACTCGCCCAACGACGTGGTGGTGAAATCCGACGGCTCGATCTGGTTCACCGACCCGAGCTATGGCATCGACACCGACTATGAGGGCGACAAGGCCGAGAGCGAGATCGGCGCCTGCCATGTCTACCGGGTCGATCCCGAGACTGGCGAGGTGGAGGCCGCCATCACCGACATGGTCAAGCCGAATGGCCTCGCCTTCTCGCTCGACGAAAGCCTGCTCTATGTCGTCGATACCGGCCGCACGCATGGCGCTGAGAACCCGGCGCATATGCGCGTGTTCAACGTCGGCAAGCACGGCAAGAAGGTTTCGGGCGGCAAGGTGTTCGCCGACTGCACCGCCGGCCTGTTCGACGGCTTCCGGCTCGACGCGGACGGGCGCATCTGGACGAGCGCGGCTGACGGCATCCATTGCTACGATCCGGACGGGACGCTGATCGGCAAGGTCAAGGTGCCGGAGGTGACCGCCAATTGCGTGTTCGGCGGCGCCAAGCTGAATTGTCTCTACATCGCCGGCACCACCTCGCTCTATTCGGTGCGGCTGATGGTGAATGGGGCCAAGACCTATTGAGGCTACTGGAAACTTTTCTCTGGCGGCCTCTGCTGGCGTTTCTGCGCCTATCTGATGCGCTCGCCGCGCCACGGGTACTGCAACCCCCGCGCTGCGGTTTGCCGGAGCGAGCTTCGAAACACTTGCCGGGCGGCGACCGGCAGAATCCAAGGGGAGGACGTCATGCCATTCGTCAACATCCGCATCGTCAAGGAAGTGATCGCCGCCGATCCGGCCGGCAAGAAGGCTGAGATCGCCAGGAAGGTCACGGCCGCCATCATGGACGCCACCGGCCTCGGCAATGACGATGTCTGGGTGGTTTTTGAGGAGGTCAATGCCCGCGACTGGTATGTCGGCAAGACCGATGTCGAAACGCTGCGCAAGGGCTAACCCGACTAAGGCTGCTACGCGGACATTGTGAGGGGCCGGCGGGACAGCGCCCCCCTCTGTCCTGCCGGACATCTCCCCCACATGGGGGGAGATCTGATGCCGCTACCGCTTTCGCCAATAATCAACGTTACGAGAGGAAGCCGGCGGCGGAACTGCCAATCTCCCCCCAAGTGGGGGAGATGCCCGGTAGGGCAGAGGCGGGCGCGAAGGATCGCAAACGAAGGATAGTGGCCAACACGCTCAACGCGTCCCGATAAACTCCGCAAAAGCCGCAACCGCATCGTGCATGACCAGCCGGTTCGCCGGTTCCGTGAGAATATTCTCCACCTCCGGCGACTTCTTCCCCAGCAAGGCAATCTCAAGCCCGCCATCGTAAAGCGCGAACGACATGGTGCGCATGATCTCGGCCAATGCGGCGCGCGCATAGAGCGAGCGCGGCGAGGCGTGCACCAGCATCGCCGGCTTGTCGATGGCGGCCTCGCCCGACACCAGCCAGTCGAGCGCGTTCTTCAGCCCGCCCGGAACGCCATGGGCATATTCCCGGGCACGAGATGATGACACCGTCCGCGCGGGTGATCATCTCGATCAAGCGTGCCGCTTCGGAAGGCGTGCGCTCGCCTTCGTCGTCGGGATTGAAGATCGGCAGCCGGCTGAGGCCGTCATAAAGCTGGACGCGGCAGTCCGCAGGCGCGTTGGCGGCCAAGGCCGCCACCAGGGCCGAATTGGTCGAGGCGGCGCGCAGGCTGCCGGAGATGGCGATGATGTTGAGCACGGTGAAGAAGGCCGGTTCGGACGAATCGTGTCCGTCCGAGCCTACCACATGGTCCGCCGGTAATCGTCGTCCAGCCAGCGGTCAGTCGCCTCGGCGGAGTCGGCGAGCGCCAGCTGGTCACGCAGGATCTGGCCGAGCGTCGGCAGCATGGCGCGGTCGTACCAGCTCTCCGGCTTCCACAGATCGGAGCGCATGAAAGCCTTGGCGCAATGCATGTAGGTGGCCTTGACTGACACCACGATGACGCTTTGCGGTTCCTTTCCGTTAACGGCAAGGCGCTCGCGCAAGGTGGCATCCACGGTGATGCGGGCATCGCCATTGACGCGCAGCGTCTCGTTCATGCCGGGGATGAGGAAGAGCAGGCCGACCGAAGGATTGCGCAGGATGTTTTCCAGCGTGTCCAGCCGGTTGTTGCCGGGCCGGTCGGGGATGGCGATGGTGCGGTCGTCGAGAATGGCGGCGAAACCGGGCTTGTCGCCCTTCGGCGTCACGTCGGAATTGCCTTCGCCGTCGGAGGAGCCGATCAGCACGAAGGGGCTCTTGCCGATGAAGGAGCGGCAGTGGCCGTCGAGGGTCTTCAATTCCTTGCGGATGGAACCGTCGGTGGGGCGCGGCGTCTTGTAGATCGTCCGCAGCTCTTCGCGCGTGGTGACGAATTCCATGCCTTTACTCCCTATTTGCCGGCCTTCTCCTCGCCGCCTGCCTTGTCGTCCAGCGAATGGCGCAGGATCAGCGGCATCTGGCTGAAGGTGAACAGGAGCGTGATCGGCATGATCCCCCAGACCTTGAAGGTAACCCAGGCGTCGGTGGAAAAGTTGCGCCAGACAACTTCATTGACGATGGCCAGGAACAGGAAGAACAGGCCCCAGCGGAAGGTCAGTTTCCGCCAGCCTTCGGCATCGAGCCGGAACGCCGAATCGAAGACATAGCCGAGCAGCGACTTGCCGAAGAACAGGCCGCCGAGCAGCACGCCGCCGAACAGCGTGTTGACGATGGTCGGCTTCATCTTGATGAAGATGTCGTCCTGCAGGTAGAGCGTCAGCGCGCCGAAGATGAGGACGACGACGCCCGACACCATCGGCATGATTGGCAAGGTGCGGGTGAGCAGCCACGAGACGGCAAGGGCGATGACGGTTGCCGCCATGAACAAGCCGGTGGCGACAAAGATCGGCCCGCCGAATTCGGCCAGCACCGGAAATTTCTGCGTCAGCCATTCGCCACGCGCATTGGCGAAGAAGAAGACCATCAGCGGCCCGAGCTCAAGCACCAGCTTGAGCACGGGATTGACGCCTTCCTTCTTCTCTTTCTGCGGATCGGAGGGATCGCGCTCGAGGATAGGTGGGTTCATGGAATCTCTTTCTTATGCATGGTCTGGCCCAAAAAGCCTGCAACTTTTTGGGGCATGCTTGTTTAGGCCACTCCGGCGATCGCCCTGGCGAATTCGCTTGCCGAGAAAGGCTCGAGGTCCTCGACCTGTTCGCCGACGCCGATGAAATAGACCGGCAATTTGTGCTTTGCCGCGATCGCCACCAGAATACCGCCGCGCGCCGTGCCGTCCAGCTTGGTCATCACCAGGCCGTTGACGCCGGCGACATTGCGGAAGATCTCGACCTGGTTGAGCGCGTTCTGGCCGGTGGTGGCATCGACCGTCTGCAGCACCGTGTGTGGCGCCTCGGGGTCGAGCTTGCCCAGCACGCGCACGATCTTTTCCAGCTCGGCCATCAGTTCGGTTTTGTTCTGTAGGCGGCCGGCGGTGTCGATGATCAGCACGTCTGAACCCGCCTCCTTGGCCTTCTCGAAGGCGTCATAGGCGAGGCCGGCGGCGTCGGCGCCAAGTTTCGAGGCGATCACCGGCGATTTCGTCCGCTCGCCCCAGATCTTCAGCTGCTCGATGGCCGCGGCGCGGAACGTGTCGCCGGCGGCCAGCATCACCGACAGGCCGCCATCGGTCAGTTTCGCCGCCAGCTTGCCGATGGTGGTGGTCTTGCCGGTGCCGTTGACGCCGACCACCAGGACGACATGCGGCTTGTGCGAGAGATCGAGCTCCAGCGGCATGGCGACAGGTGTCAGCACCTTTTCGACCTCGGCCGCCATGATGGCGCGGACTTCGGTGTCGGAGACATCCTTGCCGTAACGGCTGGAAGCCAGCGCATCGGTGACGCGCAGCGCCGTTTCCATGCCGAGGTCGGCGCGGATCAGCACATCCTCCAAATCCTGCAGCGTGTCCTCGTCCAGCTTGCGCCGGGTGAAGACGCCAGCGATGTTGCCGGTGAGTTCACGCGACGAGCGGGCAAGCCCGTCCCGCATGCGCTGGAACCAGGACCGCCGCGGCGCCGCCTCGGGCGCTTTCGCCGGCTCGGCCTTCTGCTCGACCTTTTTGGAGACGGTTACCTTTCCCTGGGCGGGTTTCGGTTCCGGCAGGGGTTGTGGGACAGACTGAGGTTCCGGCGCGATCTCGGCAATGACCGGCTGTACTTCGACCGGGGATGGTTGCCGAAGGGGGGGCACGATTTCCGCTGGTGGCGCCGGAATCGTCGGCGAAGCTTCGGCGGTCGGTGCGGAATTTTCCGCAGGTTGGCGCTGCGCCTCACCCTTACCCTCTCCACGTGAAGTACGGGGAGAGGGGGGCGTCAGCGTCGAGGCTTCTTCTTCGGTATCAGCAAAAGGGGTTCCGGCGTCGCGATCAGCGCCCTTCCCCCCGTCCCTATACGGGGAGAAGGTGCCGGCAGGCGGATGAGGGGCGGCGCTGACTTCCGGGGCAAGCCTTGCGGACGGGATCGTCGACGGCGTCTCGATCGGTGCCGGCACTTCGGCGGGCGCTGGCTCCGGCAGTTCCTCCGGTTCCGGCGCGATCCCTGGCCGTTCAGGAATTTCCTGTGGCGCAGGTTCCGGAAGCCGTTCCGGCACCACCGGCACGTCGGGGGTTTCTTGCGGCGCTGGCTCTTCGGCGGGTATTTCGGGAGCCGGCGGCTTCGGGGCGGGCTCGACCGGCGCCGGTTCCTCTTCCGGCTCGGGTTCCGGCAGCGGCTCCGGTTCGGCGGGAACCGTCGGCTCCTGCGGTGACGGTATAGTCGGAATGGGCTCGGGTGCCGGCGCCTCGACAGGCGCCATCGGGGGCGCGTCCTTTACCTCCCCCTCGATGGGGGAGGTCCCGAGCGCAGCTCGGGGGTGGGGGTGATCGGCGCCGGCGCTATCACCCCACCCCCGAGCTGCGCTCGGGACCTTCCCCATCGAGGGGAGGGTGGGGCGCTGCTTCCGGTTCTTCGCGCTTCAAAAATTCCGGCATGGCCTGCTCGGCCGCCGGCTTTAGCGCGTCCAGTGCTTCCCATTTGATCGGCGGCAGCGGGGCGGTCTCGTCGATCCGCTCCTCGACAACCTCTTTCTTGCCGAACGAAAATATCTTCTTGAAAAAACCAGCCATGCTTTGCGTTTCTCAGGCGGCGCGGGCGGCAAGGGGCGCGGCGATCAGGCGAGCGCCGTCATGGCCCGATATCTCGGCCTCGACGATTTCGCCCGGCGCGCCTGTGCCCAGTGCGGCAAGTGTAAAACCCTCGGTGCGGCCAAGGCCATCGCGTTCGATCAGGATCGACTGGCGTGTTCCGGCAAGCGAGGCCAGATGGCGCCGATAGGCCGCCTCGCCGGCGGCGCGCAGTCGTGCGGCGCGCTGCTTGACCACTTCGCGGCGCACTTGCGGCATGCGCGCGGCGGGCGTGCCTTCGCGCGGGCTGAACGGGAAGACGTGGAGATGGGTCAGGTCGCACTCCGCGACGATCTTTATCGAGTTCTCGAACATGTCGTCGGTCTCGGTCGGGAAGCCGGCGATGATGTCGGCGCCGAAGACGATGTCCTTGCGCAGCTTGCGCACATCCTCGCAGAAGCGGATCGACTGGTCTCTGCTGTGGCGGCGCTTCATGCGCTTCAGGATCATGTCGTCGCCCGACTGCAGCGACAGGTGCAGATGCGGCATCAGCCGGGGCTCGGTGGCGATGGCGTCGAGCAATTCGTCGTCGGCCTCGATCGAATCGATCGAGGACAGCCGCAGGCGCTTCACGTCGGGCACCTGCTTCAGGATGGTTTTCACCAATTTGCCGAGCTTGGGCGCGCCCGGCAGGTCGGCGCCGAAAGACGTCATGTCGACGCCGGTCAAAACGACCTCGGCATAGCCGTTGCCGGCAAGCCGCTTGACCTGCTCGACGACAGCGCCCATCGGCACCGAGCGCGAATTGCCGCGGCCATAGGGAATGATGCAGAAGGTGCAGCGATGGTCGCAGCCATTCTGCACCTGGACGAAAGCACGGGCCCGGCCCTCGATGGCGTCGACCATATGGCCGGCGGTCTCGCGCACCGAAAAAATGTCGTTGACGCGCGCCTTCTCGGTGTCGTTGACGCCGAAATCCGGCAGCGCGCGGTAGGAGTTCGCTTTCAGCTTCTCCTCATTGCCGAGAACGAGATCGACCTCGTCCATGGCCGTGAAGTCCTGTGGCGCGGTCTGCGCGGCACAGCCGGTGACGATGATGCGCGCGCGAGGGTTGTCGCGGCGAGCCTTGCGGATCGCTTGCTTGGTCTGGCGGACCGCCTCGCCGGTGACGGCGCAGGTGTTGAAGATCACGGCGCCGCCGGCCAGCGTGCCAAGGCCGGCACTTTCAGCCTCGCGCCGCATCACCTCGGACTCATAGGTGTTCAGCCGGCAGCCGAAGGTCACCACGTCAATGCCATTGGAACGGGGAGCCTCGGAGAGGGGGCCCTCGAAGACCGGGCTCTTGGACAGAGCCGACATCAGGCCGCGCTTTCGGTGTCGCGGGCCCAGGTGCCGTTGGACGGATCGAAGCTGCCGGAAAACTCCCATTCGGCCGCACCGGTCAGGATGACGTGGTCGTCGTCGCGCCATTCGACATGCAGCGTGCCGCCGCCGGGGGTCAGCAGCCTGACGCTGCGCCCGGTCCGCCTGGTGCGGGCCGCCGCCACCACGGCAGCGCAAGCCGCCGAGCCGCAGGCCTTGGTCAGGCCGGCGCCGCGCTCCCAGGTGCGGATGACCATGGTTTCGGGCGACGTCACCTGCGCGATGGTGATGTTGGCGCGCTCGGGGAAGATCGGGTGGTTTTCGAGGAGCGGGCCGAAGCGCTCGAGTTCATAGGACCAGACATCGCGGTTGACCCAGAAGATGGCGTGCGGGTTGCCCATCGAGACGGCGGAGGGCGAATGCAGCACCGGCGCGTCGATCGGGCCGATCTGCAATTCGATCATGCGGGTGTCGCGGAATTCCTCGGCGAGCGGAATTTCCTGCCAGCCGAAACGCGGCATGCCCATGTCGACCGAGATCAAGCCGGCGGCATGCTCTTCCGCATTGAGAATGCCGGCGCGGGTCTCGAAGGTAAACGTCTTCTGGCCGGTCTCGGCGGCAAGCGCCTGCACAACACAGCGCATGCCGTTGCCGCAAGCCTGCGCGCCCGAGCCGTCGGAATTCAGGATGTCGACATAATAGGCAGTGCCCGGCGTCTTCGCGTCATGGATCGCCATGATCTGGTCGAAGCGGGTCGCGGGATCGGCGTTGAGCGCGATCGCCGCCGCCGCCGTCACCCGGTCGGCACGGCCGCGCATATCGGCGACGATGATCTCGTTGCCGATGCCGTTCATCTTGGCGAAGGGGGCGATGCCTGCCATTTCTTGCGGTCGTTCCATATCCGTTTGGCGCTATATGGCGGAAACGGGCGGGAATTACCAGTCTGCCAGCGTGTTCAGCCGCGCTGAAGGCGCCGGCCCTACGTCACCGCGAAGATGCCAAGCACCACCAGCAGGAAGATGATCAGAACGATGCCGATGAGGACGCGCGCGCCGGTGGCCGCGGCTCCCGCGAGCGCCGGCATGCCGAGCAGGCTCGCCGCGGCGGCGATGATGAGAAGAATGATGATCCATTTGATCATGGGGATGCCTCAGACGTCGGATTTTTGAAAGCGTATGAAAACGTCCCCATGGCATTTGGGTTCCAGGCTACGAAATTAGCCGGCGATCTCGATATCGGTGCTGAACGGCGCCGTCTTGGCCGAATTCTCGTCATGCATGAGGAAGTCGCAGCGATATTTGCCGGGCGGCAGGCCATCGAGCGAGAGGTCCAGCTTGAAGAACAACTCGCGGTTGTGCGAGCGCGAGGCGACTTGCACACGGCCAACCTTCTCCATCGTGCCCAGCGTTTGTCCCGCGGCGGAGACGACGGTGATGTCGACCGAAAGCGCAATGGAGCTGTTGCCGAGCCCGTCCGAGCCATAACCATAGCCGACGGGTTCCATGTACAGGGCGATCTTCTCGCCGGGCTTATAGATGTGATTGGCTCGTTCGCCGTAGATGCCGAAGCCGGTGGCGCTGTCCACCTGCTTGACGTTCAGCACGCCAAGCGGCATCGCCTTCCAGAAGGCTTCCTCGGCGCTGTTGAATTTTTCCATCGCGCCGGAGCCATCCCCTGACTGGAGCAACTTCTCGGCCTCGGCGGCCCGGTCGCTGATTTCGCCCGCGAAAGCCGCCGGCGTGCAGATGGCGGTGGCGAGCAGGGCTGCCAGGATTATTTTCACGAGACGCCTCTCCGTTCCTTTGAGCCGGCATCGTGGGGCAAAACAGCCACGGCGTAAATGGCAATCGCCGATGCGCCTCAAGGCACGTCCCATACCTCGCCGGGCCGCAAGGCGCGAAAGCGCTCCCGCGAGATGCCTTGATCGTCCAGTGCTTCGGCCAGCTTGCGAACCGGCTCGTCGAACGACTCGTCGGTGAGCTGAAAGGTGCCCCAGTGGCAACCCGCGGCCAAGGCGGCGTTGCACAAAAGCATGCCTTGCACCGCCTCCTCCGGGTTCTGGTGCTGCGGCGCCATGAACCAGCGCGGCTCATAGGCGCCGATCGGCAGGATGGCGAAGCGGAAGCCGTCATGCTTCCCGGCGATCAGCCGGTAGTTAATGCCTTCATGGAAGCCGGTGTCGCCGGCGAAATAGATCTTTCCGCCTGGTGTCTCGATGACGAAGCCGGCCCACAGCGCCATACGCCGGTCGCGGGCGCCGCGCGCCGACCAGTGATGCGCGGGTTCGACGTGGATGGCGGTGCCATCTCCAACGGCGATCCTGTCGCCCCAGTCATGCGCCGTCAGCCGCATGCCGGGCACGGCGGCGTTGATGATGGTGTCGTTGCCGAGCGGTGTCATCACCAACGGGTCGTGCGTTTCCTTCAGCCGCTTCAGCGTGGCGAGGTCGAGATGGTCATAGTGATTGTGGCTGACCAGCACGAGGTCGATCGGCGGCAGGTCGGCGAAAGCGATGCCTGGCGGACTGACGCGTTTGGGACCGGCGAAGGAAAACGGCGACGAGCGCTGCGACCAGACCGGATCGGTGAGGATGTTCAGGCCAGCCGTTTGGATCAGCAATGTGGAATGGCCGACCATGGTAACCTTCAGATCGGAGCCTTCCACCCGTGCAGCCGGCCTTGCCTGCTGAAACGGGCTCGGCTGCGCCGCCGGCCATTTCGAGCGCCGGCCATTCAGCTTCCATTTCAGGAGATCGGCAAAGCGGCCAGGCGGCTTGCCATCGGGATTGAAGAACAAGATGCCGTCGAAATGGTCGCTGGACGGGCCGCTGTAGTAGCGATTGGCGGCTCTCTTTCTCGCGATCAAGTCTTTGCTCCGGCGGGGTTCGTTTCCCTGACATAGGCCCTGCCTCGCCTGGCGCAAGCGTTTGCCGGCCGAATGCCATCGGTCAGGGCGGCACCTTGGCTACTTCGGGCTGCCAACTGGCCATACGTCGCTTGGATCATTTGACGCATGCCGTAGTCCCAAAATCGCTACGCATTTTTGGCGAGACGCATTATGTGATAAATCTGCAACAAATCCTGCTGCAAACCCTATTTTAACCATATCGGGTTGAAATTTCGCCACCTTCTCCATTTTGGTGGAGGTGAGATTGCGCGGACGGCGTTCCCCCCAGCCGGATCCGACGGAGGTGGTAATGAATTTTTCGAAAAGCGGCCTGGTGGCTGTATCCCTGGCTGCGCTTTTTGCAAGCGGCTGTACGACCTCGCGATTCTCGTCGATGGACGAACAGCAGCCGGCGCCGCTGCAGCCGGCGCCTTCCGGCCAGGTGACCTCCAACCAATTGCCGCCGCCGGCTTCGCCCGGCACCACCGACCCGTCGCAGTTCCCGACCGCGCCGCAGAACACGCAAGTGGCTTCGCTGCCGCCGGACGGCTCCGCGCCCGCCGGTGCCGCGGACCTTAACGCGGCAAGCGTCGCGGGCGTGTGGAATGCCAGCGTTTCCGGCCAGAGCTGCAAGATTGCGACGCCGCAGACCAAGTTCGGCGCCGGCTTCCGCGCCGGGCCGCTGCACTGTCCGGCGCCGATCGACGGCATCAAGTCGTGGAATGTCACCGGCAAGCAGCTGACGCTTTATGACGAGAATGGCGGCTCGCTGGCGCGGCTCTATTCTTCAGGCGGTTCGAAATTCGACGGCCAGACTTCCAATGGCCAACCGATTTCGCTTACAAGGTAGCTGGATGTGCCGATATTCAGGTGATGCCGGCCTGCGAGCGGCGGCTTTCTGCGCTTCCGGAGCCCACGTACCCAAAAGTACGCTCCGCTCCGGTTCTCGAAAGCCGACATTCTCGGCTTGGCCTGACCTGAATCTCAACACACCTAGTCCTCCCCGGAGCATCCTGCTCTGAACAAATGACGTGACCGATGCATCTGCGTGACGGCCTCCAGACCCATGTGACCGTCAGGCAGCGCTACGACCATCTGGTGGAAACCGGCGTGATCGGGCGCGATGCGGCGCAAGAGAGAATCGCCGCCGCGCTCGACCGATTGATCGACGAGATCTCGGCCAAGCGGCTGGCGCAAAAATCCAGTGCGCTGGGCTGGCTGTTTGCCCGCAAGCGCGAGACGCATGCGGCCGTCAAGGGCCTCTACATCCATGGCGGTGTCGGCCGCGGCAAGACCATGCTGATGGACATGTTCTTCGAGCTGGTGCCGGTCAGGCGCAAGCGCCGCGTCCATTTCAACGACTTCATGGCCGAGGTGCAGGACCGCATCCAGAAGCACCGGCAGGCGCGCAAGAACGGCGACGTCAGGGAAGACGATCCGATCCCGCCCGTGGCCAAGGCGCTCGCCGAGCAGGCCTGGGTGCTGTGCTTCGACGAGTTCTCGGTCACCGACATCGCTGACGCGATGATCCTGTCCAGGCTCTTTTCGGCGCTGTTCACCAATGGCGTGGTGTTGGTCGCCACCTCGAACGTGGCGCCGGAAGACCTCTACAGCGACGGGCTCAACCGCCAGCTCTTCCTGCCCTTCATTGGCATTCTGGAACGGCACGCGCAGGTGCTGTCGCTCGACAGCGACAAGGACTATCGACTGGAAAAGCTTGCCCGCACGCCGGTCTATGTCACGCCAGCCAATGCCGCGGCCGACCGGGCGCTCGACGAGGCCTGGCGGACGATGACGCGCGGCGCGCCGACGGCGGCGACATCGCTTGCGCTGAAGGGTCGGCAGGTGCTGGTGCCGGCCGCCGCCGGCGACGCGGCGCGGTTTTCCTTCGCCGACCTCTGCGAAAAACCGCTCGGCGCGCGCGATTTCCTGGCCATTGCCGGGCGCTTCTCGACCGTCTTCATCGATCACGTGCCGGTGCTGGGGGAAGGCAAGCGCAACGAAGCCAAGCGCTTCATCCTCTTGATCGACACGCTCTACGACCACCATGTCCGGCTGGTGGTGAGCGCCGAGGCGCCGCCGCAAGAGCTTTACGTGGCCAAGCGCGGCGTCGAGGTGTTCGAGTTCGAACGCACGGCGTCAAGGCTTATCGAGATGCAAAGCCGCGACTGGCTGGAGGATTGGGCGGAGCGGCGGAAGACGCGGACGATGCCAGCGGAAGCGGGGCGGGCGCAGGCGTAGCTCGTCATTCTAGGGCGCAGCGGCGCAAGCGCCGCGCAGACCCTGGGATCCATTCCGCGACCTGCGAGCGTCACATCGAGGCGCAGCCTTACGAAGTTCTCCGGTCGGCTTGTCCGGATGGCGGTGGATGACCGCCGCGCATTGGCCGACGACAACACCCTCGGCCAGGGCCATGATCATGAAATGGCCCGATGCGTGAGATAGCTGGCAAGGGGCCGCACCGGCTCATCGAACACGGCGCCGGCCACCCGCATCACAAGGGCGTCATCGCCGGGAAAGAGCCTTCTGATCGCGGTCGTCATTGTGTAAATTCCCCCAGGCGGCCTATAAAGTTTTGACGTTTACGTAAATCCCAACTGGTCTAACCGATTGAAAATGCTCGCTTCAAAATAATCGTTTGAATTTATCTTGCGCCGGGGCTATGGGTGCGGCGAAATCTCGCGGTTCTCGCATCCTTCCGGCCTCTTCCTCAATGTCGTCATCAAGTCGTCAAAGATTTGGGCGCAGTCACAGACAAAGGGAAAACATCCTCACATGGCACGCAACAAGATAGCGCTTATCGGCTCGGGCATGATCGGCGGCACGCTCGCCCATATGATCGGCCTCAAGGATCTCGGCGATGTGATCCTGTTCGATATCGCCGAGGGCATTCCGCAAGGCAAGGGGCTCGATATCGCGCAGTCGTCGCCGGTCGACGGCTTTGATTCCCGGCTGACCGGCGTCAACGACTATGCCGGCATCGAGGGTGCCGACGTCTGCATCGTCACCGCCGGCGTACCGCGCAAGCCGGGCATGAGCCGCGACGACCTGCTCGGCATCAACCTCAAGGTCATGGAACAGGTTGGCGCCGGCCTCAAGAAATACGCGCCGAAGGCCTTCGTCATCTGCATCACCAACCCGCTCGACGCCATGGTGTGGGCGCTGCAGAAGTTTTCCGGCCTGCCCAAGACCCATGTGGTGGGCATGGCCGGCGTGCTCGACTCGTCGCGCTTCCGCTATTTCCTGTCCGAGGAATTCAAGGTCTCGGTCGAGGACGTCACCGCCTTCGTGCTGGGTGGCCACGGCGATTCCATGGTGCCGATGATCCGCTATTCGACGGTCGCCGGCATCCCGCTGCCCGACCTTGTCAAGATGGGCTGGACCTCGAAGGAGAGGCTCGACCAGATCGTGCAGCGCACCCGCGACGGCGGCGCCGAGATCGTCGGCCTGCTCAAGACCGGCTCGGCCTATTATGCGCCGGCGGCTTCGGCGATTTCGATGGCGGAAGCCTATCTCAAGGACAAGAAGCGCGTGCTGCCATGCGCGGCACACCTTTCTGGTCAGTATGGCGTCAAGGGCACCTATGTCGGCGTTCCCGTGGTGATCGGCGCCGGCGGCGTCGAGCGCATCATCGAGATCGACCTGTCGAAGGCCGAGCAGAAGATGTTCGATAGCTCGGTGGCCGCGGTGCAGGGCCTGACCGAGGCCTGCGTCAAGATCGCGCCGCAACTCGCCTCGAAGTAAACCCCGCCAAAACGATCTGGAGACAGTTCCCCATGAACATCCATGAATATCAGGGCAAGGCGCTGCTGAAGAGCTTTGGCGCGCCGGTGGCCGAAGGCGTGCCGGTGTTCAAGGCGGGCGAGGCGGAAGCCGCGGCCAAGGCGCTGCCCGGTCCGCTCTATGTGGTGAAGAGCCAGATCCATGCCGGCGGCCGCGGCAAGGGCAAGTTCAAGGAACTCGGCCCCGACGCCAAGGGCGGCGTGCGGCTGGCGAAGTCGGTTGCCGAAGTCGTCGCCAACACCAACGAAATGCTCGGCCACACGTTGGTGACCAAGCAGACCGGCCCGGCCGGCAAGCAGGTCAACCGGCTCTATATCGAGGACGGCGCGGACATCGAGCGCGAGCTCTATCTGTCGATCCTTGTCGACCGCTCGGTCGGCCGGATCGCCTTCGTCGTCTCGACCGAGGGCGGCATGGACATCGAGGCGGTCGCGCATGACACGCCGGAAAAGATCATCACCGTCGCCATCGACCCGGAAAAGGGCGTTACGGCGGACGACGTGGAGAAGCTCAATGCCGCGCTGAAGCTCGACGGCGACGCGGCCGAGGATGGCGCCACGCTGTTCCCGATCCTCTACAAGGCCTTCGTCGAGAAGGACATGAGCCTGCTCGAGGTCAATCCGCTGATCGTCATGAAGAATGGGCATTTGCGTGTGCTCGACGCAAAAGTGTCGTTCGACAACAATGCGCTGTTCCGCCACCCCGAGGTGATGGAGCTGCGCGACACCACCGAAGAGGACGAGAAGGAGATCGAGGCGTCGAAATACGACCTCGCCTATGTCGCGCTCGACGGCAATATCGGCTGCATGGTCAACGGCGCCGGGCTTGCCATGGCGACGATGGACATCATCAAGCTCTACGGCGCTGAGCCGGCTAATTTCCTCGATGTCGGCGGCGGCGCATCGAAGGAGAAGGTGACGGCGGCTTTCAAGATCATCACCAAGGATCCGGCTGTCGAGGGCATCCTGATCAACATCTTCGGCGGCATCATGAAGTGCGACATCATCGCCGAGGGCGTCATCGCCGCGGTCAAGGAAGTCGGGCTGAAAGTGCCGCTGGTGGTGCGCCTGGAAGGCACCAATGCCGAGCTCGGCAAGAAGATCATCAACGACAGCGGCCTCAACGTCGTCTCCGCCGATGATCTCGACGACGCGGCCAAGAAGATCGTCAAGGCGGTGAAGGGCTGAGCGGATGCCCCCGCGCAAGATAAACCTGGTCGAGGCGGCGGACCGGAAGATCAGCAAGGTCTTCGATCCGCATATTGCCGGCGACGTGAACGACAGCCAGGCCAAGGTCGCCAAGTTCGGCGCGGTTTTCGACTGGCATGCGCATGACCATGAGGACGAAGCCTTCCTCGTGCTGCGCGGCCGCATTGCCATCGATTTCCGCGATGGCCCGGTCGAACTCGGCGAGGGCGACTTCATCGTCGTGCCGCGCGGCGTCGAGCACCGGCCGCGTTCGCTGACCCTGGAGCCGGTGGTGCTGATGTTCGAGCCGGCGACGACGCTCAACACCGGCAATGCCAAGGGCGATCTCACCGTCACCGATCTGAAGCGGTTATGAGGAACTTGCGATGGCTACACAGTTACACATATACTGTGGAACATTCGCGGGAGAAACGAAATGAAGAATATCACCCTGGCAGTCGAGGACGAGATTCTGGAGCAGGTCAAGCTGACGGCCGCCGAACAACGAACGACTGTCAACGGCATGGTGCGGGAGTTTTTCGCGACAGTGGCGGCGAAGCGGCGCGCCAAGGACGAGGCACGGCAAGCCCTTCTGCGGCTCGCTCGCGAGGCGGCTGGAGATGCAGCGGGAGATATGGGCAGCAAAAAGTGGAACCGGGAAGATCTCTATGACCGCTGAGTGCTTCCTGGACACAAACGTTCTCGTCTATGCCGCCATCGGACACAAATCCGAGCGTGCGAAGTATGAACGCGCCGTGGAATTGATTGCCAAGGAAGACTATTCGACCTCCGCGCAGGTGCTGCAGGAGTTCTACATAAATGTGACCAAACGAGCGGAGGTCGTGCTCGCGCCAGCGAAGGCGGCCGAGTGGGTCGCTGCGATTTCGATGAAGCCCTGCCAGGATCTGGACAGCGCCGTTGTGATGCGAGGCATCGAGAATTCGCAACGGTACCAGATTTCCTATTGGGACGGCGCAATCATCGCCGCGGCCGAACGCCTCGGCGTCAAGGTACTTTACACCGAAGATCTCAATCACGGGCAGACTTACGGTTCCGTGGTCGCCGTCAACCCCTTCCGTACTCACTGATCAGGTCGCAAAAATGTCCATTCTCGTCGACAAGAACACCAAGGTTCTCGTGCAAGGCCTGACCGGCAAGACCGGCACGTTCCACACCGAACAGGCGCTGGCCTATCACGGCACCAAAATGGTCGGCGGCATCCACCCGAAGAAGGGTGGCGAGACCTGGACCGGATCGAAGGGCGAGAGCCTGCCGATCTTCGCCACGGTTGCCGAAGGCAAGGAAAGGACCGGCGCCAATGCGTCCGTCGTTTATGTGCCGCCGGCGGGTGCTGCCGAAGCCATCATCGAAGCCATCGAGGCCGAGATCCCGCTCATCGTCTGCATCACCGAAGGCATTCCGGTGATGGACATGATCAAGGTCAAGGCGCGGCTCGACCGCTCGGCCTCACGGCTGATCGGCCCCAACTGCCCGGGCGTGCTCACCCCCGACGAATGCAAGATCGGCATCATGCCCGGAAACATCTTCCGCAAGGGTTCGGTCGGCGTTGTTTCGCGCTCGGGAACGCTTACCTATGAAGCTGTGTTCCAGACCACCAATGTCGGCCTCGGCCAGACCACCGCCGTCGGCATCGGCGGCGACCCTGTCAAGGGCACCGAGTTCATCGACGTGCTCGAGATGTTCTTGGCCGACGACGAGACCAAGTCGATCATCATGATCGGCGAGATCGGCGGCTCGGCCGAGGAAGACGCCGCGCAGTTCCTCAAGGATGAGGCCAAGCGTGGCCGCGGCAAACCGATGGCCGGCTTCATCGCCGGACGCACGGCGCCGGCCGGCCGCACCATGGGCCATGCGGGCGCGGTCATCTCCGGCGGCAAGGGCGGCGCGGAAGACAAGATCGCGGCGATGGAATCGGCCGGGATAAAAGTTTCGCCGTCGCCGGCACGGCTTGGCACGACGCTGGTGGAAGCCATCAAGGGTTAGGACCGTGGGCAGTCGAGCTTTCGAGTGCCGGTGAGCAGGACATGGAAGACGAGAAGCGCATCATCGTTTGCATACCTGGCCCGTGGGAAGGCAAGTCGGCCTTCGTGCGCGCTGTTGCGCAGGCATCGATGCATTCAGAGGATTATGCCGCCGCCGGGATGGTCATGATGCATGGCCCGAGCAAAGCTGCGTTCGAGTTTGATTTCTGCGATCGCGACGAGGACATGACGAGAGCCTTCGCAAGCGCAGGGCTCGCCAATGGGCTCGGTAAGGATGTCATCGAAAAGATCGACTCGCATAAGAGCGTCGTCTACCTGCTTTCCACCGCCCCTCAAACGAAGGAAACATCGATTTCCATCGCGAAGGCGGCAGCTCATCTGGTCAAGGCCGGCGGTCTTGGTGTGAAGATCGAAACGGCTGGCAAGGCGTTCTCAGCGGATCAATGGCTTGAACGGACAAGCGGTGGTTTTGTTGAGATATATGAGTTGATGGTTTTGGATTCCGTCACGGACGGTACCACGACCTACAGCTGCGGCATGCGTAATCTGGGGCTTTGGGACGCTATCGTTTCAGGTGACGAGTTTCAGTCTGCCGTGAAGTTGCTTCGCGGCTTCAACATGTATCAACTTTACGAAAGCCCCGAGCTTTTGGCTGGTCAGACGTTTGGGCTGGAAGCAGGAGCGCCGCGATATCGTTTGAGTGTGGAAACGCAGCAGCCCGACGCGGAACACAATCTACATACAAACCCTTTTGGCATGTGGCGGCTTAGCCGTGTTTTGGCGCATTAGCGATAGGGAGAACGGAGCAGAGCTCCGCTAGGCAAAATGGCACGACAAGATCAAACCAACGCCCAATTTTCGCTCACCTCTTTCCTCTATGGCGGCAATGCCGACTATATCGACGCGCTCTACGCGGCGTATGAGGACGATCCCGCCTCGGTCAATCCCGAATGGCAGGAGTTCTTCGCCGGGCTGAAGGACGATGCCGGCGATGTGCGCAAGAACGCCAAGGGTGCGTCCTGGGCAAAGCCTTCCTGGCCGCTGCAGGCCAACGGCGAACTGGTGTCGGCGCTCGACGGCAATTGGGGCATTGTCGAAAAGCACCTGGAAAAGAAGGTCAAGGACAAGGCGGTCACCAACGGCGTCGTGCTGTCCGACGCCGACGTGCACCAGGCGACGCGCGATTCGGTGCGCGCCATCATGATGATCCGCGCCTTCCGCATGCGCGGCCATCTGCACGCCAATCTCGACCCGCTCGGCATCGCCAAGCCGCTCGAGGATTATAACGAGCTGTCGCCGGAGAATTACGGCTTCACCGCAGCCGATTACGATCGGCCGATCTTCCTCGACAATGTGCTCGGGCTCGAATTCGGCACCATCCGGCAGATGCTGGAAATCCTGACCCGCACCTATTGCTCGACGCTGGGCGTCGAATTCATGCACATCTCCGATCCCGAGGAGAAGGCCTGGATCCAGGCGCGCATCGAAGGCGCGGACAAGGAAATCTCGTTCACCGCCGCCGGCAAGAAGGCGATCCTGTCGAAGCTGGTCGAGGCGGAAGGCTTTGAACAGTTCATCGACGTCAAGTACAAGGGCACCAAGCGCTTCGGCCTCGACGGTGGTGAAGCGCTGATCCCGGCGCTGGAGCAGATCGTCAAGCGCGGTGGGCAGCTCGGCTTGAAGGAAATCGTGCTCGGCATGGCCCATCGTGGCCGCCTCAACGTGCTCTCCCAGGTGATGGCGAAGCCCCATCGCGCCATCTTCCACGAGTTCAAGGGCGGTTCGGCCGCCCCCGACGAGGTCGAGGGCTCGGGCGACGTGAAGTACCATCTCGGTGCCTCCTCGGACCGCGAGTTCGATGGCAACAAGGTGCATCTGTCACTGACCGCCAACCCGTCGCACCTGGAAATCGTCGACCCGGTGGTGATGGGCAAGGCGCGCGCCAAGCAGGACTATTTGTTCGCCCGTGGCCGCGAGGAGATCGTGCCGCTGGAGGAACGGGCCAAGGTGCTGCCGCTCCTGCTGCATGGCGACGCCGCCTTCGCAGGCCAGGGCGTGATCGCCGAAATCCTCGGCCTGTCCGGCCTGCGCGGTCACCGCGTCGCAGGCACGCTGCATTTCATCATCAACAACCAGATCGGCTTCACCACCAATCCGCGCTTCTCGCGCTCGTCGCCCTATCCGTCAGACGTGGCCAAGATGATCGAGGCACCGATCTTCCACGTCAATGGCGACGACCCGGAAGCCGTGGTCCATGCCACCAAGGTGGCGATCGAATTCCGCATGAAATTCCATAAGCCGGTGGTCGTGGACATGTTCTGCTATCGCCGCTTCGGCCATAATGAGGGTGACGAACCGGCCTTCACGCAGCCGATCATGTACCGCAACATCCGCACCCACAAGACGACGGTGCAGATCTACGCCGACCGCCTGATCGCCGAAGGCCACATCACCCAGGCCGAATTCGACAAGATGAAAGCCGACTGGCGCGCGCATCTGGAATCCGAATGGGAAGTCGGCCAGCACTACAAGCCCAACAAGGCCGACTGGCTGGACGGCGCCTGGTCGGGCCTGCGCACGGCCGACAACCAGGATGAGCAAAGGCGCGGCAAGACCGCCGTGCCGGTCAAGACGCTGAAGGAAATCGGCAAGAAGCTGACCGAGGTGCCGAAGGGTTTCGAGGCGCACAAGACGATCATCCGCTTCCTCGAGAATCGCCGCGAGGCGATCGAGTCCGGCGAAGGCATCGACTGGTCGACGGCCGAGGCGCTGGCTTTCGGCGCCATCCTGCTGGACGGCAATCCGATCCGCCTGTCGGGGCAGGATTCTGAACGCGGCACCTTCTCGCAGCGCCATTCCGTGCTCTACGACCAGCGCGACGAGACCCGCTATATCCCGCTGAACAATCTGTCGGCGGCGCAAGCCGGCTACGAAGTCATCAATTCGATGCTGTCGGAAGAGGCGGTGCTGGGCTTCGAATATGGCTATAGCCTGGCCGAGCCGAAGGCGCTGACCCTGTGGGAAGCGCAGTTCGGCGACTTCGCCAATGGCGCCCAGGTGGTGTTCGACCAGTTCATCTCGTCGGGCGAGCGCAAGTGGCTCAGAATGTCGGGCCTCGTCTGCCTGCTGCCGCATGGGTATGAAGGCCAGGGCCCGGAACATTCCTCGGCCAGGCTGGAGCGCTTCCTGCAGCTTTGCGCCGAAGACAACATGCAGGTGGCGAATTGTACGACGCCGGCTAACTACTTCCACATATTGCGCCGGCAGCTGAAGCGCGACTTCCGCAAGCCGCTGATCCTGATGACGCCGAAGTCGCTGCTGCGCCACAAGCGGGCAGTGTCGACGCTGCCGGAAATGTCGGGCGAAAGCTCGTTCCACCGGCTGTTGTGGGATGACGCCCAGCTGTTGCCCAACCAGGCGATCAAGCTTGTCAAGGACAGCAAGATCCGCCGCGTCGTGCTGTGTTCGGGCAAGGTCTATTACGACCTCTACGAGGAGCGCGAGAAGCGCGGCATCAACGACATCTACCTGCTGCGCGTCGAACAGCTCTATCCGTTCCCGGCCAAGGCGCTGATCACCGAATTGTCGCGCTTCCGCAATGCCGAGATGGTGTGGTGCCAGGAGGAGCCCAAGAACATGGGCGCCTGGTCGTTCATCGACCCGTATCTGGAATGGGTGCTGGCGCATATCGACGCCAAGCACCAGCGGGTGCGCTACACCGGCCGCCCGGCGGCCGCGTCGCCGGCGACCGGATTGATGTCGAAGCACCTTGCCCAGCTCGCCGCCTTGCTCGAAGACGCGCTTGGCGAATAGAACTCAGGAACAACGGACAGGCACAATGGCTACCGAAATCCGCGTCCCCACTCTCGGCGAATCCGTCACCGAGGCGACCATCGGCAAATGGTTCAAGAAGGTCGGCGATGCCATTGCCGTCGACGAGCCGCTGGTCGAACTCGAAACCGACAAGGTGACGGTCGAGGTTCCGGCCGCTGCCGCCGGCACGCTGGGCGAAATCACCGTCAAGGAAGGCGAGACGGTCGGCGTCGGCGCATTGCTGGGCTCGATTTCGGTTGGAGGCGCGGCCGCGCCGGCGGCCAAGCCGCAGGCGGTGGCGCAGGCGTCGAGCCCCGACGCGGCGCAGACCACCAAGCAGGCCGCCGCCGAGACCGCCAAGATCGCCGGCGATGCCGGCCCGGTCGAGCCTCGCACCATGCCGCCGGCGCCGGCGGCTGCGAAATTGATCGCCGAGAACAATCTGTCGGTCGACCAGCTTTCCGGCTCGGGCAAGCGCGGCCAGGTGCTGAAGGGCGATGTTCTCGACGCCATCTCCAAGGGTGCGCCATCGCAGCCGGCCGAGACGCCGAAGGCGGTGCCTGCTCCGGTGGCTCCGGCCGCTGCCCGCGCCCCTTCCTCGGGTGACGACGCGTCACGCGAGGAGCGCGTGCGCATGACCAAGCTGCGCCAGACCATCGCGCGCCGGCTCAAGGAAGCGCAGTCGACCGCCGCCATGCTCACCACCTTCAACGAGGTCGACATGAGCGCGGTGATGGCGCTCAGGACCAAGTACAAGGACGTGTTCGAGAAGAAGCACGGTGTGAAACTCGGCTTCATGGGCTTCTTCACCAAGGCCGTCACCCACGCGCTGAAGGAAATCCCGGCGGTCAACGCCGAGATCGACGGCACCGACATCATCTACAAGAATTTTGCGCATGTCGGCGTCGCCGTCGGCACCGAAAAGGGCCTCGTGGTTCCGGTCGTGCGCGATGCCGACCAGATGTCCATCGCCGAGATCGAGAAGGAGATCGGCCGGCTGGGAATCGCCGCGCGCGATGGCAAGCTGTCGGTCGCGGATATGCAGGGCGGTACGTTCACGATCTCCAACGGTGGCGTTTACGGGTCGCTGATGTCGACGCCGATCCTCAATGCGCCGCAATCCGGCATCCTCGGCATGCACAAGATCCAGGACCGGCCGGTCGTGGTCGGCGGCCAGATCGTGATCCGGCCGATGATGTACCTGGCGCTCAGCTATGATCACCGCATCGTCGACGGCAAGGAAGCGGTGACCTTCCTGGTGCGGGTCAAGGAAAGCCTGGAGGATCCGGAACGGCTGGTGCTCGATCTGTGATCGGAGCTGATCCGCAATGGGCAGCTGGGTAGAGGAGTTAGGGTTCAGGCTAGGCCGTGCGCTGCGGATGTTGCGGCGTGAGCCCTGGACTTCCATGACCATGCCGACCGCGCCGGCCGAATGGAATCCGGCGCAAGCGAGCAGCAATCTCGGCCTCTTCGACCTGAGCGAAGCGCAAATGGCGGAGCGAGAGATAACCGTCACTGCGATCGGGGAGCTGGATTTGCCGACAGGCGAAATCATTGCCTGCGATCCGCTGACTACCGGAATCGACTGGCCAGCATTGAGCCGTAAGATCAAACCGGGGCGCTACCCGGTCTCGCTGCTTGAGGCACAAGGCCGTGTTGCTGTGGCAGTCCTGCGTTTCCGGCCCGGCAAGCCAATTCGCTGGGAACTGGCAACCTTGCCCGGCCAGGATGCATCGACCTTGAAGGGCGACGAGGTATTTGGCTATCCCGTCGATGCCGGCCTTGGTTCGTTCATGGACAAGATGGCGATGGCGTTGATGTCGGATCAGCAAGACAAGCTTGAGGCCGACCAGAATTACTATGACGACGTGCTGGCGACCGAGTTCGCGCCCAACCAGGACCGGTTCGTCATGCACTATCCCGTTCCTGGTAACTCGATCAATGTTGCGATGTTCTGGAGTGGTTGGGGTGATGGGATTTATCCGTCTTTCTGGGGATTGAATGCGGCCGGCGAGCCGTTGCTTTTGATGACGGATTTCGGCGTGCTGGAAAACGCCGACGGCCGCGAAAGCCAGTAGGCCGCCTAATGCTGCGCGACGCCCTGGCATCCGTCATGATCAAATGCGCCGCCGGGGCGCCGGTGATCCTGTTCACCGGCTCGACAGCCTTCGCCACCTGTCCAATCGAACTCGCCGTCTATGGCGACGCCCAGAGCGGTGGCGAATCGAGCGGCAGCGAGATCGACTTTACCCCGACAGGCACATCGGCGACCGTCACCAACACGTTTCGGTTGGTCCTCGACAACAATGTCGTGCTGAGCGGCATCGTCATGTGGACGCAAGGGGCTCCTCGGCCGAATGGTTCCTTGATGTACAAATGCCCGGAGGGCGATGCCACCGGCCAGGAGCTTGCCGCCTGCACATTGTGGGGCGGCGTCATCTACACTGGGGATGACAAGGGCACGATCGGCCTGTTGCCGGCCGAGGGCATAGAGGCGCCGAAAACCCTGGTCCTGCCTGATCTCGGGCCGGTGCTGCGGCAATCCAGCGCCTTTGGCGGCAGCGGCTTTTCGAAAATACCGTCCGATGTATTTGCCCTGAAGGGATGCCAGGAATGAGCGGGAAGGTTCTGCTGGTCACTGGAGGCAGCCGCGGCATTGGCGCCGCGATCTGCCGGCTCGGATCGAAGGCCGGTTATCGGGTCGCGGTCAATTATGCCTCGAACAAGGCTGCCGCCGACGCGCTGGTCGCCGAGATCGAGGCCGCCGGCGGGGAGGCTTTCGCGGTAAAGGGCGATGTCGGCAACGAGGCCGATATCATAACCATGTTCGAAGCGGTGGACCGCGCCTTCGGCGGGCTCGATGCGTTCGTCAACAATGCCGGCATCGTCGACGTCAAGGCGCGCGTCGACGAGATGGATGTGGCGCGGCTCGAGCGCATGATGCGCATCAATGTCGTCGGTTCGTTTCTCTGCGCCCGCGAGGCGGTGAAGCGCATGTCGACACGCCACGGCGGCAAGGGCGGGGCGATCGTCAACATCTCGTCCGCCGCCGCCAGGCTCGGTTCGCCCGGCGAATGTGTCGACTACGCCGCCTCCAAGGGCGCGATCGACACCATGACAGTCGGCCTGGCGCGCGAGGTGGCGCTGGAGGGCATCCGAGTCAATGCGGTCAGCCCCGGCATCACCGACACCGAAATCCATGCCTCCGGCGGTCAGCCCGATCGCGTGGCGCGGATGCAGGACATGCTGCCGATGAAGCGGGCGGGCACGGCCGATGAAGTCGCAAGCGCGGTCCTCTATCTTCTATCCGACGCCGCGTCCTATACGACGGGCGCGATCCTGAATGTCAGCGGCGGCCGCTAGAGAAGGACACCATTATGGCTTATGACGTCGTTATCATCGGATCGGGACCAGGCGGCTATGTCTGCGCTATCAAGGCGGCACAGCTCGGGCTTAAGGTCGCCGTGGTCGAGAAGAACGCGACCTTCGGCGGCACCTGCCTCAACATCGGCTGCATCCCGTCCAAGGCGCTGCTCCATGCCTCCGAGATGTTCGCCGAGGCCGGCCATTCCTTCGATACGCTGGGCGTCGAGATACCGGCACCGAAGCTCAATCTGAAGAAGATGATGACGCACAAGGACACGACGGTGGCGTCGAACGTCAACGGCGTCGCCTTCCTGTTCAAGAAGAACAAGATCGACTCCTTTCGAGGCACCGGCAAGGTGGTCGCGGCCGGCAAGGTGTCGGTGACCGGCGAGGACGGCAAGGTCGAGGAGATCGAGACCAAGAACATCGTTATCGCCACCGGCTCCGATGTCGCCGGCATTCCCGGCGTCAAGGTCGATTTCGACGAGAAGGTGATCGTGTCGTCGACCGGCGCGCTATCGCTAGAAAAGGTTCCCGGCCATCTCGTCGTGGTCGGCGGCGGCGTCATCGGGCTCGAGCTCGGCTCGGTCTGGGCGCGGCTTGGCGCCAAGGTCACGGTGGTCGAGTTTCTCGACACGATCCTCGGCGGCATGGATGGCGAGGTCTCCAAGCAGTTCCAGCGGATGCTCTCCAAGCAGGGGTTCGAGTTCAAGCTCGGCGCCAAGGTCACCGGCGTCGCCAAGGCCAAGAAGGGCGCCAGCGTCACCTTCGAGCCGGTAAAGGGTGGGGCGGCCGAGACGATCGAGGCCGATGTCGTGCTGATCGCCACCGGCCGCCGTGCCTATGCCGACAGTCTCGGCCTCAAGGAGGCTGGAGTGGAGGTCGACGAGCGCGGCCGGGTCAAGACCGACGGTCATCTCAGGACCAATATGCCCGGCATCTATGCCATCGGCGACGTCATCGCCGGACCGATGTTGGCGCACAAGGCCGAGGACGAGGGCGTGGCGGTGGCCGAAACCATCGCGGGCCAGGCCGGCCATGTGAACTACGACGTCATCCCGAGCGTCGTCTACACCAGCCCGGAAATCGCCTCGGTCGGCAAGACCGAGGAAGAGCTGAAGAAGGCCGGCATCGACTACAAGGTGGGCAAGTTTCCGTTCAGCGCCAATGGCCGGGCGCGCGCCATGCTGCACACGGACGGTTTTGTGAAGATCCTTGCCGATAAGGCCAGCGACCGCGTGCTCGGCGTGCATATCGTCGGCTTCGGCGCCGGCGAAATGATCCACGAGGCGGCGGTGCTGATGGAGTTCGGCGGATCGTCGGAGGACCTCGCCCGCACCTGCCACGCGCATCCGACGACGTCGGAAGCGGTGAAGGAAGCGGCGCTGGCGACGTTCTTCAAGCCGATCCACATCTAGAGGTAACGGTTCGCCGGGCCACGCTTCGCCTGCCCTGCTCCGCGGCGCTCGCAAGAGTTTGCCAGCGTCGCGCTGCCCCTGGCTGCCGCCGGCGGTTTCGCCAATTGCCAGCGTTGCAAGAGAAGCGCCGGCGCTGGCACCAGCCTCTTTCTCCCCGTTTACGGGCAGAAATGCTCGGCGGGACTATGAGGGGCGGCACTGCCATTGACAATATCCTGCAGAGGCGGTTCCCGTCCGGCTTGTCGCATGCTCCAAACAAAACGGCCCGCTTTTCAGCGGGCCGTCTCGGATTTGGCACTGAGCCGCTTACTGGGCGGGTGCTGGCGCCGGAGCGGGTGCCGGAGCCGGGGCTGGCGCAGGAGCTGGCGCTGGAGCCGGCGCGGGTGCTGGCGCCGGGGCGGGAGCAGGTTCGGCTGGCTTGGCCGGTTCAGCAGGCTTCATCGGTTCCGCCGGTGCGGGCGCCGGGGCCGGTGTGCTGGCGGCCGGTGGCTCGGCGGGTGTCGGATGTTCACCACTTCTTCCGAAAACGTAATACGCTACAACCGCCAGGATGACCACGACCAGCGCAATCAGCCAAGTGCTGCCGCCGCCGCTCGGCCGCGGAGCATTGGTGGTCGAATTGTACGGGTCGTTTGGATTTGGTGCGTTCGCCATAAATCTGTCCTCCGAGAAATGAAAGTGATCAATCAACATCCATCAACGCGCAACCGTTGAATGGGTTTCACGCTAGGGGAGGAAAACACCGGAAACGCGGCGCTTGGGCCCCCTCCACTGCCGTCCGACTCAATTGACGGCGGTGACAGTATAACCGGCTTTGCGGAAATCTTCGACCAGCCCCTCTGGACCGGGAAGGTGCAGGGCGCCGACCGCCATGAAGGCGTTGCCCTTGGCCAGGATCGGCCCGGCATGGTCGACCATCACCTTGTTGCGGCTGGTGATCATGGTTTCCTCGAAGGCCGCATAGCCGGCTGGGTCGTCCTGCTCTTCCGGCATGGCGGCGCGGAACAGCGGCCAGAACATGCCTGTATCGCCGCGCTGGTAGAGCAGGATCATGGTCTCGTTGATATCATTGACCTTGTCGCCCAGCTTCAGCGTGTCGACCAGCCCCTTCATGTGAAAGGCGAGCGGCAGCGAGGCCATGGCGCGCAACTGGCTTTCGGCCGTTTCCAATCCTTCCACCGGCTTGCCGGCCGCCTTGGCGCTCTGCGCCAGCTTGACGTCGAGCACCGGCGCTCCGCCGGACTGGCGGGCGAGTTCGCAAGCCGGAAGCGCCATCATGGCCGACAGCATCCATGGCTTCATCTTGGCGACGGTTGCCGGCGGGATGCCACGCGCGTCCAGTGCCGCATTCATCGCCGCCGCATCGTCGGGTGACAGCAGTGACGACAGCGTGGTGGAGTCCGTGAACATCATCAGGTCCGGCTGCTTGAGCATCGCCGTCATCATCTTCTGCTTGTCGAGCACGTCGGTGGTCTCGATGATGAGGGTGCCGGCTGCGTCAAAGGCCTTTTGTGCGTCCTCCGGCAGCGTGGTGACGCGCGGGTCGGTCATGTGCATGGTGCCGAACAGATAGGACGGCTGTTCGCCTGATTTCTCCAGCTTCCACAACAGGCCTTTGCCGTTGAGCGTGGCGGCGGCGTCCGCCTCGATCTTGCTGTAGGTGGCAGGGCTGCTCTTCTGCAGGGCCGACAACATGTCGGCGCCGGTGCAGGTCGGGATTTCCGCATGCGCCCTGCCGGCCGCGAACAGCAGGACGGCAAGGAAGGACAGGAAAAACAGGGCGTTGAGCGCGACAAGCAGCTTCAGCGACACGGAAGCCGCGCGGTCGGCCATAGCGATGACACGTTTCATGGTTTTTTCCTAAGACCAAAAAACGGCGAAACGGTTAATTGGCGTTACGAAATTGTCCTAACCGGCTATCAGCCCTGTGCTGACGTTGATTGGCGCATGCCCAGCGATTGGCGGAACCGGCCATTCTTCGTCATCCACGGGCGGAGCAAGGAGCGTAGCGACGCGGCGCAGGCCCGAGGATCCATGCCGCGACACACGAGCGCCGCTGCGGTGCAGAATTCTGCTCCGCTGCACTCGGCTAAGGTAACGGCATGGATCCCAGGGTCTCCGCGACGGAGCTTCGCTCCTGCTTCGCCCAGGGATAACGAAGTTGGGAAGGTTTCAACCAATCCCGAACGTTTACAATAGCCCCGATCCGGTGCGGGCCACCGGGCGTTCATGCCCTCGGATGAGCCGATTCGTAGATTTCGAGCAGCCTTGCGGTGTCGACGCCGGTATAGATCTGCGTCGTCGACAGGCTGGCGTGGCCAAGCAGTTCCTGGATGGTGCGCAGGTCGCCGCCACGGCCGAGCAGATGCGTGGCGAAGGAATGGCGCAGCGCGTGCGGCGTTGCGGTGTCGGGCAGGTTGAGCGCCGAGCGCAGTTTCGCCATGTCGCGCTGGACGATGGCCGGGTTGAGCGGGCCGCCGCGCGCGCCGCGAAACAACAGGCCCTTCGGATCGAGATGATGGGGGCAGAGCCGGCGGTATTCGGCAATCGCCTTGAGCGCGACCGGCAGCACCGGCACCAGCCGCGTCTTGCCGCCCTTGCCGGTGATGCGCAGCACGGTGTCGGCCTCCGAGGCCAGGTCGGCGCCGGCGAGGCCGAGTGCTTCGGAAATGCGCAGGCCGGAGCCGTAGAGCAGCGTCAGCACGGCAGCATTGCGAGCGGCGATCCAGGGTTCCTCCGCCAGTTGGCCTTCCACCGACACGACATGTTTGGCGTCGCTCGCCGTCAGCGGTTTTGGCAGGGATTTGGGCTGGCGCGGCGCGCGCAATGCGGCGGCACCCGCCGCATTGGCGAGGCCACGCCGCTCGAGGAAACGCAGCAGCGAGCGGATGCCGGCCAGCCCGCGGCCGAGGGTGCGGGCGCCGGCGCCGGCGTTGCGGCGGGCGGCGAGGAAACCTCGCAGGTCGGCCGGGCGCAGATCGGCGATATCCGAAATGGCGGGTGGCCCGCCGAGATGGCCGGTGAGGAAATGCAGGAACTGCCTGACATCACGCTCATAGGCCTCGACGGTTTCCGGCGACAGCCGGCGCTCGCTCGCCAGCATCTTCAGCCAGCTTTCGCGCGCCGCCTGGAGATCGGGTTTCGCCGGGATGAGAAATTCCTGCATGGCGCCTGTTCCGGTTCGCGGTCATTTTCGGGCAGCCTGGTTAGGAAGCGGTGAAGAGCCCGTCATTGAAATGCCGGCCCGGCGGGGCTAGGAGATTGGCTGGAACGAGACCGGTGAGCCTCTTCTGAATTGCCGGGTGTTTTGGCCACCGTAACGGAATGGATCCTCGGGTCTGCGCAGCCGCTCCGCGCCTGCTTCGCTCGTGGATAACGAAGGTAAAACCGCGCCATGAGCAAACCGCAAAATCCTGTCCAGATGGCTGTCATCGGCGCCGCTCACGGCATCAAGGGCGAACTCAGGGTGAAAACCTTCACCGGCGAGCCGATGGCGCTGGCCGACTATGGGCCGCTCTATGCCAGGGATGGCCGTGCCTTCCAGATAACAGACATAAGGCCCGCGAACACCGTCGTCGTGGTCCGCTTCAAGGGCATCAATGACCGCAACGCCGCCGAGGCGCTTGCCGGCACGGAGCTGTTCGTCGACCGCTCGATGCTGCCCGACGACGGCGAGGAGGACGAATTCTACCATGCCGACCTGATCGGACTGGAAATCCGGGACGATACGGGTGCGGCCATCGGCAAGGTGGTCGCGGTGCACAATTTCGGTGGCGGCGACATCCTCGATGTGACGCTCTCCGGCCGCAAGGGCGTGCTGATCCCGTTCACGCAGGCAGCCGTGCCGCAGGTGTCGATCGCCGAGGGTTTTGTCCGCGTCGACCCGGTGGCCGCCGGACTGGTCGGGGACGAGGACGGCGACGCGCCACGCGAGGAAGGCTTCGACCCGAAGGGCAGGCCGCGCGGACCGCGCGATGCCGGGGGCAACCGGTGAGTTTTGCCGCTTCGGTCCTGACGCTCTATCCCGAGATGTTCCCGGGCCCGCTAGGCCTGTCGCTGGCCGGGCGGGCGCTGGAGGCCGGAACATGGTCGCTGGAAGCGATCCAGATCCGCGACTTCGCCACCGACAGGCACCGCACCGTCGACGACACGCCGGCCGGCGGCGGCGCCGGCATGGTGATGCGCGCCGATGTGCTGGCCAGGGCGATCGACCATGCTTCGCCAGCGGGCGATGTGCGCCCCCGCCTGCTGATGAGCCCGCGCGGCAAGCCGCTGACGCAGGCGCGTGTGCGCGAGCTCGCGGCTGGTCCGGGCGCCGTCATCCTGTGCGGCCGCTTCGAAGGCGTCGACCAGCGGTTGATCGACGCGCGGGCATTGGAAGAAATATCGGTCGGCGATTTCATCCTGTCGGGCGGCGAGCCGGCAGCGCTCGTGCTGCTCGACGCGGTGGTGCGGCTGCTGCCCGGCGTGATGGGCAACGCGGTGTCGGGCGAGGAGGAAAGTTTCGAGAACGGCCTGCTCGAACACCCGCACTACACGCGCCCGCAGGAATTCGAAGGACGGGAGATTCCCGATGTCCTGGTTTCTGGCAACCACAAAAAGATCATGCACTGGCGGCGCGGTGAGGCAGAGAAGCTGACGGGTGAACGGCGGCCGGACCTGCTGACGGTCGTAGACTACGACCCCTCGACAAAGGTTCTTTCGGTGCGGTTCGCACCAAGCGGGACCCAATATGACTATGAGGGAGTCGAGCCAGAGACCTTCGCGAAATTCAATGCTGCCTTCTCTAAGGGTCGGTTCTTCACCGAATTCATCCGCGACCACTACAAGTACCGTCGCGTCGGGCACTAGCGCGTACTGAGCACCCCGTCGGCTGGTTATGCTTTGCCGAAATAGTAAAAGGCGAGAAACAGGCCGACGGCGATGACGAAGCCGCGCACCACGTTCTGCGGTACGCGTTTGGCGATCCAGACACCGGCATAGCCGCCAAGCGCACCGCCCGGGATCATGACGATCGCCTGCGGCCAGGCGACGACGCCGCCCGAGACGAAGACGATAATGGCGACGGCCGCGATGACGATGGCCAGCATGTTCTTCAGCGCGTTCAGCCGGTGATAGTCGCCGGCTTGCGTCAGCCCCAGCGTCGCCAGCATCATCACGCCCATGCCGGCTCCGAAGAAGCCGCCATAGGTGGCGGTGGCGAATTGCGCGAGCGAACCGGCGAATGAGCCTACCGACGCTTCATGGCCGGGTTTCGGCGCCGGCTTCAGCCAAGGTCCGGCGGCGAACAGCGCCGTTGCGCCCAGAAGCAGCCACGGCACCAGGACGCGAAACGACGGATTGTCAAGCGCCAGCAGGATCAGCGCGCCGGCCAGCGCGCCGACCGCCGATATCAGGCACAGCAGCAGGGCGCCGCGCCAGAAATGCCGGATGTCGTCCCAATAGGCCAGCGTCGAGGTGACGTAGCCTGGAAATTGCGTGACCGAGGAGGTCGCGTTGGCGACGATCGGCGGCAGGCCGACCAACGTCATGGCGCCAAAGGTGATGAAGGTGCCGCCGCCGGCGACCGCATTGGCGGCGCCTGACAGAAAGCCCGCGAGGAAGAGAAGGATGGCGTCGAAGAGAGACATGGTGCGGCCGCTTGGAATTGTGCTACCGCTGCTTAGAAAGCTTGTGGAACGTATACAACCCGGCACGGCGCGATTACGATGATGCCATGCCGGCGAAAAATACACCGTTCGGGCGTGACAAAGCGCCGAAATAGCTGTATGTGCCCGCCCGTACTGGCTGGAAAACCCGCCGGACCCGTCAACAATGACGGTGTAGTCGCCCCTGTCCGATGTCTCGGAGACAAATGTCTCAGGGACAAAGGACATAGCCGAGCGGTCGATGGGACTGCAAGGCGAGTGTCGGACGCTCTGACTGTCGGAAGAACAAGAAGTGGATTTTTAAGATGGATCTCATCCGTCAGCTCGAGGCCGAGCAGGCCGCCAAGATCGAAGCCAAGCGCAAGCTTCCCGAATTCCAGCCCGGCGACACCGTGCGCGTCCAGGTCCGCGTGACTGAAGGCACCCGCACCCGCGTCCAGGCCTATGAGGGGGTGGTCATCGCCCGCTCCGGCGCCGGCTTCCAGGAAAATTTCACCGTCCGCAAGATCTCCTATGGTGAAGGCGTCGAGCGCGTGTTCCCGGTCTACTCGCCGATGGTCGAAGGCGTCGAGATCGTGCGTCGCGGCAAGGTGCGCCGCGCCAAGCTCTATTACCTGCGCGATCGTCGCGGCAAGTCGGCCCGTATCTCGGAAAACACCGGCGTGCGCGCCCGCAAGCTCAATGACGAAGAGCGCGATGCGCTGAACGCCGAGAAGGCCCGCATCGAGGCCGAGAAGGTCGCCGCTGCCCAGGCGCTGGCCGCCGAGACGGCCGCCAAGGAAGCCGCCGAGAAGAAGGCAGCCGACGAGGCAGCCAAGGCCGCGGAAGCGACCCCCGCCGAATAAGTTTTGACGACGATGTTTTCAAAAAGGCGGCTTCGGCCGCCTCAGACTGCTGACAAACCCCTGGCATTTGCCGGGGGTTTTTGATTCACTGGGTCATGTTGAAGCGACCCGCCCCT
>NZ_VFVA01000021.1:0-102080 GCF_006442155.1 Mesorhizobium sp. B2-4-14
CGCCGACCAAATCCTCGCGTCGGTCAAGCGCTTCTGCCAGAAGACAATGAACCGAACTTCAGATTCAGGTGACTAGGGTCTGCGGGCGTCGCTTCGCTCCTTGCTCCGCCCTAGAATGACGAAGGATAGGATAGGGTGGCGCTCTTCGCCCACACAGGTCTTTCGGGGAGATGTCCGGCAGGACAGAGGGGGCGAAGGAACTCTACGTCTCTATCAACGCCCCTCACCAATCCATCACCACCTTGCCCGAGCTGCCGCTGCGCATCGCATCGAACCCAGCCTGATAATCGTCGATGCCGATCCGGTGCGTGATCAACCCCGACACATCCAGCGGCCCCTGCACCAGCGCGATCATCTTGTACCAGGTCTCGAACATTTCGCGCCCGTAAATGCCTTTCAGGTGCAGCATCTTGAAGATGACCTTGTTCCAGTCGATCTCGAAGCCGGTCGGCGCGATGCCGAGGATGGCGATCTTGCCGCCATTGTTCATGGTGTCGATCATGTCGCGGAAGGCGGGTGCGGCACCCGACATCTCAAGGCCGACGTCAAACCCCTCCGTCATGCCGAGCGCCGGCATGACGTCGCGCAGCTTTTCCTTGGAGGCATCGACGACGTGCTGGACGCCGAGCTTTTTCGCCAAGGCCAACCGCACCGGGTTGATGTCGGTGATGACGACTTTCCTGGCGCCCACGCATTGCGCCACCAACGCGCCCATGATGCCGATCGGCCCGGCGCCGGTGACCAGCACATCCTCGCCGACCAGATCGAAAGACAATGCGGTGTGGACGGCATTGCCGAGGGGATCAAAAATCGCCGCGACCTCGTCCGGCACGTCATCGGGGATCGGTACCACATTGTGCAGCGGGATCGCCAGATACTCGCCGAAAGCGCCCGGCCGGTTGACGCCAACGCCGAGCGTGTTGCGGCAGAGATGCCCTCGCCCGGCGCGACAGTTGCGGCAATGGCCGCAGACGATGTGCCCCTCGCCCGAAACGCGCTGGCCGACCTTGTATTCGGTGACCGCCGCACCGAAATCAGCGACGGTGCCAACGAATTCATGGCCGGTCACCATCGGTACCGGCACCGTTTTCTGCGCCCACTGGTCCCAATTGTAGATGTGGACGTCGGTGCCGCAGATCGCGGTCTTCTTCACCTTGATCAGCACATCGTTGGGGCCGATCTCCGGCACCGGCACCTCTTCCATCCAGATGCCCGGTTCGGCCTTGGCCTTCACCAGTGCCTTCATCATGTTCGACATGCTTTTGTCCCTTGAATCTCTTGATCCGGAATCGTTTTTCGGTACCGGCCGTTCAGGAAATCACGCCCAGTTCCTTGCCGACCGCGCCAAACGCCGCCACCGCGCGGTCAATATCCGCGGTGGAATGCGCCGCCGACATCTGGGTGCGGATGCGCGCCTGGCCCTTCGGTACCACCGGAAAGGAAAAGCCGATGACATAGATGCCGCGTTTCAGCATGCGTGCCGCCATCTCCTGCGCCAAGTTCGCATCGCCCAGCATCACCGGTATGATCGGATGATCCGCTCCCGCCAACGTGAAGCCGAGCTTGCCCATTTCGGACCTGAATCGCGCCGCATTGGCATATAGGCGCTCGCGCAAGGCATCGCCATGGCGGATCAGGTCGAACACCTTGATCGAGGCGCCGGCGATCGCCGGCATCAACGTGTTGGAAAAGAGATAGGGCCGCGAGCGCTGGCGCAGCCAGTCGACCACCTGGCTTTTGCCCGACGTGTAACCGCCGGACGCGCCGCCGAGCGCCTTGCCCAGCGTGCCGGTGATGATGTCCACCCTGCCCTCGACACCGCAATGTTCGGCCGAGCCACGGCCATTCCTGCCGACGAAGCCGACCGCATGGCTGTCGTCCACCATCACCATCGCATCATATTTGTCGGCGAGATCGCGGACCCCCTTGAGGTTGGCGATGATGCCATCCATCGAAAACACACCGTCGGTGGCAATCAGACGAAAGCGGCAGTCCTTCGCTTCCTTCAGCCGCGCTTCAAGGTCGGCCATGTCGTTGTTGGCGTAGCGAAAGCGCTTAGCCTTCGACAGCCTGACACCGTCGATGATCGAGGCATGGTTCAGCGCATCCGAGATAACAGCGTCTTCCTCACCAAGCAGCGTCTCGAACAGGCCGCCATTGGCGTCGAAGCAGGAGCCATAGAGAATGGTGTCTTCCAGGCCCAGGAAAGATGAAATCGTCGCCTCGAGCTGCTTGTGCTCCTCCTGCGTGCCGCAAATGAAGCGCACCGACGCCATGCCGTAGCCATAACGGTCGAGCGCCTGCTTGGCCGCCGTTCGCAAATCAGCGCTGTCGGCGAGGCCCAAATAATTGTTGGCGCAGAAATTCAGTACTCTCTCGCCGCCGACCTCGATCTGCGCCGACTGCATCGAGGAAATCACCCGCTCGGACTTGTAGAGGCCGGCGGATTTCAGTCCTGCAAGCTCGCTGTCGATATGGGAGAGAAATGCTGCGGTCATGATCAGGCCTCGTTTGACGTGGGCAGACTGTCGTCCCCCCAGCGCAAAAAATCCATCGTAAAAGCGACCGGATCGGGTGGCCGGGCAGCATCGGCTGAGACGCCACGGGTATCGCTCAAATGATCATGCGGGGACGTACGGGACGACGAATGTTCAAATGCGGGCCGACCGCGCAAGAACCCGATAACCATTTCGCGATCTTTACCCCTTTGCCCCTTGCCGGCCGACCGTCGATTTCCAGTCCTGTTAACGTTTACGCTTCAATGGTGCTCACACAGGAATCCGTTGGCGAGAGGCCGCCCCCGAAAATGTCGCAGCAGCCGGTGCAAACCGTTTCAGGCAAGCTCATCCTGCTGATCAAGGCCGGCTATTGGCTGGCGCTGCTGATCATTGCCGCCATGGTGGCGGCCTCCTTCGTCCTGCTGCAGCAGACGATGGCCACGCAGCAGCACAACCACACCTTGCTCGACATCGTCGGCACGCAGAAAACATTGTCGCAGCGCATCGTCTTTCTTGCCAGCGCAACGGGCGCCGCCTCTCGCGACAAGCAGCCGGCGCTGGTCAGCGCTCTGAAGCAGGCTACGGCAGAGTTCGAGACGAACTACGATCTGCTGCTCAAGCAGACGGGGGCGAAGCCGGAATCGCCGGCCAAGCTCAATTCAAAATCGATCGAGAGCGTGCTTTTCGCCAAGCCCTTCCATCTCGACTATTTTTCGGTTGGCCTGATCGCAAATGGCGACCGTCTGGTCTCCGCCTTCGAATCGCAACTCAACCATCCCGACAATGGCGGCTACAAAGGCGGCGCCGAACGCGTCAACCTGGATGCCTCGGTCGCCAATGCCACCCTGTCGGGCTATGCCGCGCTCGGACAGCGTATCAGCGCCGATGCCGACGAGCGCTCCGAAAAGCTGCTCGCCCTCCATCGCACGCTCTTCTTCGCCACCCTCGGCGTCATCCTGCTGGTCGCGCTGTTCATCTTCAGGCCGATGTCCAACGCGATCCTGCGCAAGACGCGTGAACTGGTCGATGCGCGCAATTCGATGGCCTTCATCGCGGTTCACGACGGCCTGACCGGCCTGCACAACCGCACCTTCCTGACCGACCATTTCGACACGCTGATCAAGGGCGCGCATCGCCGGCGCGAACGCTTGGCCGTAGTCCAGCTCGACCTCGACCGCTTCAAGCAGATTAACGATACGCTTGGCCACGCCGCCGGCGACTACGTCCTGGTGGTGACGGCGCAGCGCATGCGCGATTCCTGCCGGGCGTCGGATCTGTGCGCGCGGCTCGGTGGCGACGAATTCGTGATGATCCTCAATGGGGCCGGCAGCACCGAAGATATCAACATGCTGGCACGGCGTATCCTTGCGCACATCAATGAGCCCATCATTTTCCAGGGCACCACCATTCTTCCTGGCGCCAGCGGCGGCATCGCCGTCTATCCGATCGATGCCGACAATGCCCAGGACCTGCTCGTCCATGCCGATCTGGCGCTCTACTCAGCCAAGAAGATGGGCGGCGGCAACTTCTCGTTCTTCTCGGAGGAGCTGCGTCGCGAGCTCGACTACCGCAAGCAGCTCGAGCATGACATCAAGGTCGCCATTTCGGAAAAAGCGTTCCAGGTTTATTTCCAGCCGCAGGTTTCCCTGACAAACGGCACCATCAGCGGCATCGAGGCCCTCGTGCGCTGGAACCATCCCAAGCGCGGCATGATCTCGCCGGGCGAATTCATTCCGGTCGCCGAGAAATGCGGCTTCATGCCGGAGATCGGTCGCATCGTGATCAGCAAGGCGATCAGCGAGGCAGCCGAATGGAACCGTGCCGGGATTGCCTTCGGCCGGCTTGCCGTCAATGTCTCTGGTACCGAGTTGCGCGAGCACGATTTCGATACGTTCCTGTTCGAGACACTGGAGAAGGCCGGATTGCCGCCACAGAAACTGTCGCTGGAAATCGTCGAGTCCGTCATCCTGGACGATGAGAAGACAGGCATCGCGGCCAAGCTTCGTCACATCAGGGCAGCCGGCGTCCATCTGGAGCTCGATGATTTCGGCACCGGCTATGCCTCGCTGAGCCACGTCAATCCCAACGAGATCGATCGGCTCAAGATCGATCGCCGCTTTGTCCAGAACATCCATGAGAACGGCGACAACTCCAAGATCGTGCGCGCCATCACAGAACTTGCCCGCGGCCTCGGCATCTCGATCGTCGCCGAGGGCGCCGAAACCGAGGCCGAGCTCGACTCGCTGATGGCGATCGGCTGCGATCAGGTGCAGGGCTATTCGATCGCCTTCCCCATGCCGCACGACAAGGCTTTGGAATGGCTGACGGCCCGCATGCCGAAGAAGGCCAGGCTGACAGTGCTGCAAGGCAGCCTGGCGTAGGTAGAGCCCGGCCCGCCTTGAAAACCAGCCACGGCGATGGGCCACTGAACGGCACCAGCAACATCCTCGACGTGCTGGAGGTGGAGCAGGCTCCAGCAACGCTGTTCATGGTCGGCATGCATCCTGAGGCCGGTGCATCCAACAGCGCGCTGGTCCGGCGCGCCAATCGCTGGCTACGATTAAAGTGATGGATTGGCCGCGGGGGGCGGCGGAAGGACCTTCAGCAGATTCAGCATTGGCACCCCAGAGGTGCAAAATGGCGCTCGTTTTCCGTCAATATCGTCAGCCCACGAACCTCAGCCGTCGCGGCGATCGCTATATCCTCGTATCCTGGCCGATGTGCCCTTGCACGGTCGACAATCGCTCCGGCGGCATTCGCCGCGCGCAAATCAAAGGGAAGAATCCGCGCTCCATAAAGACACTCGATCGCCTGCCACCAGTCGCGGAGCAAAGCGGCTTTCGTGGTCGCTCCTTCGCGCTCGGCCTTGGCTATTCCGGCTGAGATTTCGGATGCCGTGACAACGGACAGGAATAGATGTTCCGAAACAATGCGGTCGTCACATCCCGCCGACATTGGCACGCAACAACGCCAGCATGTCCGCGAACTCCTTCAGCCGTTCGTCGGACAACCCTGCGCGAAGCCGCTTGTCGAAGACGAGCGCTGCTTGCCGCAACGTCTCGAACAGCGTTTCACCCGCCTCTGTCAATTCGACCAGATGAACCCGACGGTTGACGGGATCGCGGCGGCGGGTCAGCAGGCCCTGTGTCTCCATCGCGTTGAGATGATGGGTCAGTGTCGCCCCCTGAATGCCGATCATGTCGGCGAGTTCGCGCTGGTTGGCCTGCTTGCTCGACTTGACAGACAGCAGCGTCAGCCAGACCGGCAAGGTCCCGCCCGCTTCAACCAAAGCGGCATCGAAGGCTTGTGCAACAAGCTTGGCTGTGCGGCCGAGATTCATGCCGACAGGCGGGCGTTCAAAGGGTGTCATTGCCGGACACTAGAGCATGATGCCGAAAAGTGTGAAGCGGTTTTCGGACGACGTCATGCTCTATCTCTTTGATCTAGAGGCGCATTCAGATTTCAGGTCGATCGACCTGAGAGCATCCGGCTCTAGATGGTGTTTTCCCATGGATGGGGAACAGGTTCGCGATTATACATTGACATCTAACAGTTAGATATCTAACTATTAGGCGCAGCAAGCGAGAGAGGAGAGCCGGCATGCAATATGTCTACATCGTCGTCATCGGTCTTCACGTCATGGCGGGAGTGTTCTGGGCTGGCACCACCATCACGCTTGCCCGCGATCCAGAGATCAAGGCGGAACGCTTCATCCAGCCGCAGATGGGCGCGGCCGGCATGGTCTTCCTGACCGGGGCGCTGCTGTGGTATTTTTTCCACGGCGCCTATTTCGGCTCGATGGAAATGGTGTTGGCGCTCGGCATCCTGGCCGCATTCGCCGCCGCCGGCGTGCTCGGCGCCATGGTCAGAGCGCCCAGCAGGCAGCTTGCCGGCGCCAATGCGGAAATCGCAACTCGATTGCGCGCCAGAATGGCGATGGGCGAACGCATCGCCGCATGGCTGCTGGTGGTCACCGTGCCGTGCATGGCGGCCGCCAGGATGATCTGAACATACGCTTACAAAGATCGCACGTTGCCCGGCGATGAGCCAATGACGTGCGGGCGCGCGGCCAGGCCGGCATAGATGGGCTCTCGTATGCAGGCCAGACCGCGCGCCACCAACGCCGACGCATCTCGGCCGTGCTGTATCACGATCTCCGGCAAGATATGCGCACGGCCTGCGTCCACATCATGCGGGCACAGGGCGCGTTGCCGAAATCGGTCGCGCCGGGCGCATCCAGCATCCAGATCATAAGGCCGTTCAACATGCCGATCTAGGCGGGCCGCGGATCAGATCCGCAGGCCGAAACGGATCCCGTCATAGATGGCGGCATGGATGTTGCGCGAGGCGACGGCGTCGCCGATACGGAACAGCACAAACGATCCTTGCGGATTGCGTGCGGGAAAGATGTCGCCGCCGTTGACCAGGCGTTCGTAGTCGACCGCGCCGCCGTTCTTCGCGAGCGGTTTCAGCGAGAGATAGAGGTCATCGAGCGGCACAGTGCCGTGCTCAACCACCACTTGGTCGACCCTGCGTTCCCCGCGCCAGCCATCGGCAAAATCCGAAGCGAGTTCCGCGACCAGTTGATTGCCCTCGCGTCGCACTGAACGCAGGCGCGTGTTGATGGTGACTGTGACACCCCTTTCCTGGAAGGCCCTGACATACGGCACGTGGTTCATGCCGCCCATTTCCGGCGCGAAGAAGCGTTCCGGCGAAACCAGTTCCAGCCTCGAGCCGCTGTTGGCGATCAGTTCGGCCGCGCCCATGCCCTGATGGCCGCCATTGTCGTCATAGAGCAGCACATTTTCGGCCGGCTTGACGCTGCCGGCCATGATGTCCCAGCTCGATGTCACGAGATTGTCGCCCGCCGTCAGCGGTGGGTTCTGGGGCAGGCCGCCGGTGGCGATAACGATCACATCTGGCGCCAGCGCCAGAACGTCGTCCTTCTCCGCCCAGGTATCGTAGCGGATTTCGACGCCGAGCCGGTCGAGTTCAGCCAGGCGCCAGTCGATGATGCCGATCAGTTCCTTGCGGCGCGGATTCTGCGTCGCCAGCCGCACCTGGCCGCCCGCTTGTGACGACGCCTCCAGGACCGTGACTTGATGGCCGCGCTCGGCCGCTACGCGCGCCACCTCCAGTCCGCCGGCACCGGCGCCGACGACAACGACTTTCTTGCTCGGCCCATCTGTCTTGACGATGATGTGCGGGATATCGGCCTCGCGGCCGGTCGCCGCGTTGTGGACGCACAGCGCCTCGCCCCCCTCATAGATGCGGTCGAGACAATAGGTGGCGCCCACACATGGGCGGATCTCATGTTCGCGGCCTTCCATCACCTTCCTGATGATGTGCGGATCGGCGATATGTGCTCGGGTCATGCCGACCATGTCGAGCTTGCCGGTGGCAATCGCGTGGCGCGCCGTAGCGACATCGGAAATGCGCGCCGCGTGGAAGGTCGGGAACTTTGTCGCCGCCCTCACCTCACCGGCGAAATCGAGATGCGGCGAAGACCGCATGCCGGTCACCGGGATGACCTTCGTCAAGGCGGCATCGGTCTCGATCGAGCCGCGGATGATGTTGAGGAAATCGACCTTGCCCGAACCGGCCAGCCGCCTGGCGATCTCGATGCCCTCCTCCTTGGACAGGCCTTTCTCGAAATCCTCGTCGGCGACCATGCGGATGCCGACGACGAATTTGTCGCCCACCGCCGCCCGGACCGCGTCCAGCACCATGTCGGTGAAGCGCAGCCGGTTGTCGAGCGAGCCGCCGAACTCATCGTCGCGGTGATTGGTGGCCGGCGACCAGAAACCATCCATAAGATGGCCGTAGGACTCGAACTCTATGCCGTCGAGACCCGCGGCCTGGCAGCGCTGGGCGGCGGACGCATAGTCGGCAACGATGCGCTCGATGTCCCAGTCCTCGATGGTCTTGGGGAAGGAGCGGTGTGCGGGCTCGCGCACCGGCGAGGCCGAGAGCACCGGCAGCCAGTCGGCCTTGTTCCAGCCGGTGCGGCGGCCGAGATGGGTGATCTGGATCATCACCATGCAGTCGTGTTCATGGCAGGCATCCGCGAGTTCGGCGAGCCACGGCACGATGCGGTCGTCATAGACATGCAGATTGCCGAAGGCGGCAGGGCTGTCGCGCGAGACGATGGCCGAGCCGGCGGTCATGGTCAGCGCCATGCCGCCCTTGGCCTTTTCGGCATGATAGAGCCGGTAGCGTTCTTTCGGCATGCCGTCCTCGGAATAGGCCGGCTCGTGGCTGGTCGACATCACCCGGTTCTTCAGCGTCAGATGTTTGAGCTGGTAGGGTTGGAGAAGCGGGTCGTTGCTGGTCATCGTCTTCCTGCCGTTTCAAATTGTGCTAATGAGCGCCCAAATGCGCCGCAGCCAACTGGATGCGGGGCTTGTTCGACCTTTGTTTCGTGTTCGCTGCCGTGGAGTTTCCAGCGGCCAACACCAAGGAGCCACTCATGATCGATACCAAAACCCTCACCCAGCTCGGCGCGCATGTCGAGACGCCACACAGCCCCGAACAGGCGGTCCTGGAGACCGTGCCGTTTACGCGCGGTGACGGACCGCCCGCCATCGTGCGCTTCACGGTCCCGGAATTCACCTCGCTGTGCCCGGTCACCGGGCAGCCGGATTTCGCCCATATCGTCATCGACTACGCACCCGATGCGGCTCTGGTGGAATCGAAGTCGCTGAAGCTGTTCATGACCTCGTTTCGCAACCATGGCGCCTTCCATGAAGACTGCACCGTCATGATCGGCCGCCGCATCGCGGCGGCGACCAAGCCGCTGTGGCTGCGCATCGGCGGCTACTGGTTTCCGCGTGGCGGCATCCCGATCGACGTCTTCTGGCAAACCGGCGCTCCGCCGGAAGGCGCCTGGCTGCCGGAGACCGGCGTGGCCCCTTATCGCGGGCGCGGCTAGTTCGACCATCATTCGCATTGATATTGGCTGAGCGCCCATTCGCCGGTCACCGATAAAAGGTCCGATATTTTCCATTCGCCGCCGACCTTCTTGAGCTTCCATTCGAGGCGGTGCGGGTTGCCGGCGACGACGAAGGCGACGATGACCTTGGCCTGATCGCCATTGATCGCCTCGAGTGTCTTCAGGCTCTTATCGATCTCGTCCTTGTCATAGTTCGCATTGTCGAGCGCCATGTTGGGGTCAAGGCACTCGCCCTGCCCGGATTTGCGCAACCCATCGCTCTTGTCGAGCACCGTTTTCGCCGGATCCACGAAGTGGCTGCGCTGCGACGGATCGATCTCCAGGCCGACCTGATCGTAGAACGGCCTCACCACCGCCGTCGGTGACCCTGGCTGGATGGGAGCCGGAGGCCCGCCGGCAACCGGCGGTGTTGCCGGCTCCACGGCCCCGCCGGGCGCATTCGCCGGCGGCGAACCGCTGTCGCCTGGCGCGGTCCCGGCCGGAGCGTTTGCCGGCGGCGCGCCGAGCAACCCCTGGGCAGCGGCGCCGTTCAAACTCGCCGCCAACAGGCAGATCGCCGACAGTGCCAGGATCGGACGACGGGCCATCGCATCACTCCTGATCTTGGCCCGTCATGCATTCGAGCTGGCTCAGCGTCCAGTCGCTGGTCTTCGAAGCGATGTCCGATACCTTCCACTTGCCATCGACCTTCTTCAGCGACCAATGCATTTCGCGCTGTGAATCGTCTCCTTCCGAAAAGAGGCTGAAGTTCGCCACCACCCGCGCCGTGTCGCCATCCACCGTCTCGGACACTTTCAGCGTTTTTGAGATGGCCTTCTGGTCGAAATCCTGTGCATCCAGACCTGGGTCGAAGTCGATGCAGGCGACCTGGTCCGGATTCTTCTTGGTTGCCTGGTCGTTGAGATCGAACAGTTTCGTCACCGGCTCGGTGAAGCGATCCCGGTATTGTGCGTCGGCTTCGAACTTGACCTGCGGAACATAGAAGAACTTCACGGCGTCGGACGCCGGACCAGCCCAAGCGGCGGCGGGTGCGGCAATCAACAGGATAGCAGCGAGCAGCAGTTTCATGGATTTCCCCGAATGTTTGGCTGCGGACAGCAATCAATATCACGCATCGTGCATATCGGCTTTTTTGCGGCTCATGAAGCCTTCGGGCGGCTCGTCTGCTTGCACGGATCACATCATTCGATCCTCAGTCTCCGAAAGCCGCGATCGGCGCGTTGAGTTGGGTGCGCTCAGGCTTGACGCCGAGCCCTGGCGTCTGCGGGACGCGTATATGCCCGTTCTCGATCACGATCGGGTTTACGGGATCGGTATGTCCTTCGATGTACTCCTGCGCGATCCAGGCTCCCTCAAAACGTCTCGGCTCGACGGTAGCGGCAAGGTGCACGCATGCCGCGGCAATGATATCCCCGCCCCAGGCGTCGTCGCAGCTGTGCGGAAGCGATCGTATCGCACAGAGGTCGCGAACCGTGGCCATCTTGGTGAGACCGCCAAGGCGCGTGACTTTCAGTCCGAAACCATCCGCGATGCCTGAACTAACCGCCCGCAGCACGGCATTTAAATCCTCGGTGTTCTCATCGAGATAGATCGGATGGGTAACGCGTCCCTTGAGGCTCGCGACTTCCTCCATGGTATTGCAGGGCTGTTCGAACACGAATGGAATTGCCTGGCAAAGTCGATCGATGTGCAGCGCCGCGGCAGCGGTCAGGCCACGATTGGCGTCGACGGCGATCCGGGCCTTGAAGCCAACCGCCTCCCATACTTTGTGCACCGTGGCGACGTCCTGTTCGAGATTCCGCCCGCCGATCTTGATCTGAAGCCGTGGATAACCGGCCTTGACCTTGTCGGCGGCAATACGCGCGGTCTCGTCTGGAGCACCGACAATCGTCGAATAGTAAGACGGCACACGATCGGTGAGCGCACCGCCAAGAAGGGTTGAAACCGGAACGCGCAACCGCTGGCCGGCGAGGTCGAGGAGAGCGATATCCACGGCCGCCTTGGCATAGTTGTGACCGTTCAGCCGTTCGTCCATTCTTTTGGCGAGGCGGCGCATGGACGCTGTGTCCTCGCCGATGAGTCCAGGCGCCATTTCGGCAATTGCCGCCCTCGCGCCAAGAGCGTGTTGCGGCTGATAAACAGGGCCGATCGGGCAAGTCTCGCCCCAGCCTGACAGTCCGTCCTCTGTCGTCACTTCAACCAGCGTGCTGTCCAAATTCTGCACGGTATCGCTGGCCATCCGGTAGGCACCGCCTTTGACGGGCAGAAGCACCTGATAGACTTTGATTGACTGGATACGCATTCAGACATTAGCCCCGTTCATGCTTGCCTGGTCTGGCGCCTTTCGCGATCGTCAAAGACCAAGCGCCACCTTGCGCCCGTCATGAATGGCAAATGCGGCCTGTCTGGAAGCGGTACAATCGCCGATAGAGGTGTGCGCAATCCCGCGCTTTTCGAGCTCGATGGACAGGCTGTCCTGCGCCATGCTGGTGGCGGCGAAGACCAATGCGTCGGCCTCGACCTCTTGCTCGGTCCCGTCGAGCAGCGAAGCGACCCTCGCCACTCTGCCATCCCAGTGCACGATGGCGCTCTCGGTCACGAACTTGACCTTCAGCCCGGCGAGTGCCCGACGCAGCGGCGCATCCGCGGCCATTCGCTGGAGTTCCTTGCCAACCAGGGCGTCAGGCGTGACGATCGTCACATTGTGCCCGTCCTCGGCAAGCTTCCAGGCGGTGCCACACCCTTTCCAGTTGCCGCCATCGTCCAGGACGATCACATTTTTTCCCGGTCTTGCTTCTCTGGCCATCACAGCTTCGGCAGAAAGAACTGGGCCGCCACCCGGAATCCCGTCCCACTGCGGCAGTGCCCGCTGAAAAGCGCCGTCCTGCGGCATGGAGCCGGTCGCGACAATGACGTGATCCGCGCCTTCGCGTTCGATATCCTCCGCTTCTACATACTGACCGTACCGCACATCCACCTGAAGCTGGCTGAGCTGGCGCTGGTACCAGTCGATGAGGTCCAGGATCTGCGCCCGGCGCGGCTGCAGGCCGGCAAGCCGAAATTGGCCGCCCAGGCGATCCGACGCCTCGGCCAGCGTGACATGGTGACCGCGCTCGGCTGCCACACGCGCCGCTTCGAGGCCGGCCGGGCCGCCGCCAACGACAAACACGCGTTTCGGCCGAACGGCTGCGGTGAAGCGGTCGCCGCCCCATTCCCACTCTCGCCCCGCCGACGGATTGATTACGCAGCTGATCCAATAGTCGCGGCTGCGTCGACCCCAGCACATCTGGTTGCAGGACAGGCACCCGCGGATGTCCTCGTGCCGTCCGGCTGCGGCCTTTGCGGCAAGATGCGGATCGGCGATCTGCCCGCGCACGATGGAGACAAGGTCAGCGCGGCCTTCACTCAGCACGCTCTCGGCGTTCTCAGGAGTACGGATGTGGCTCTCGGCGGTGATCAACGCATGGCTCACGGTCGATTTGAGCACCGCTGCAAGGTCAGCGCCGAGCTTTTCCGGATATAGGAAGGTCGGCATGATCTTGTAGAAATCGAAGTAGGAACCCGTCCCGCAGGTAACATAATCCATCAAGGTGTCACGGTCGTGGAGGTCGATTATCTCGGCCAATGCCTCGCGCTTCAGCGCCACTTCGACTTCCGGTTCGTCATTGATGGCAAGACCGATGATGAAGTCGTCGCCGCATTCCTTGCGAATGCGCGTCATCACCTCGCGGCTCATCCGGGTCCGATTTTGGAGGCTGCCGCCCCATCGGTCGTCCCGGCGGTTCGACCAGGGCGTCCAGAACTGGTCCAGCATCGAATGGTACGCGGCCCAGACCTCGACGCCGTCGAAGCCGGCGTCGCGGCAACGGCGCGCTGCCTGTACGAAACCGTCGATCGTTTCTTCAATCTGGCGCTCGGACATCCGATGCGAACCGTCGGAGTCGTGATAGCTCGGTAAGCCTGAAGGTGACCAGCCGGCATGGAACGAGTTGTCCGCGTCCGCGTGTTGACCGACATGGTAAAGCTGCTGGATGGCGACGGCGCCATTGCCGCGGATTGCATCCGTCACTTTGCGAAAATGCGGGACGACGCTGTCGTCGGAGGGGCGAAAGTTGCCGCGCGTCAGCACTGCAGCCTGATGTACAGGCATCGGCTCGACCACGATCATGCCGGCTCCGCCGATCGCGCGTTCGGCGTAGTAGCCGATATGGCGTTCGGTCGGCAGCCCCTCTTCGGCCATATTGGCGGTATGCGCTCCAAACACGATCCGGTTGCGCAGCGTTTTGCCACGCAATTTTGCCGGCTCGAACAGACGCTTGAAGACCCGCTCAGGCATACGCTCTCTCTCCTGCGCCGCGCGATCGCACAGTGGCCTGGTGCCGATGGGAAACGCCGGCACCTTGGAGCGGTGCCGGCACAGCTTGTTGCCAAGCCTCGGGAATTACGCGTCCAGCCAGACGTTCTGGAGATCCATCTCGAAGGTCTGGTGAACGCCGTAGTTCTTCACCTTCTTGTTCATGTGGCTGTAGAGCTTCTGCCAGAACGGCTGAATGATGACGCCGGAATCCTGCAGGATCTGCTCGACATCCTTCATCACCTCTTTGCGCTTGGCGACGTCGATCAGCGAGAGCGCCTGCTTGAGCTTGGCATCGAACTCAGGGTTGGAGTACGCCGTCTCGTTCCAGGCCTCGCCGGTGCGATAGCCGAGCGCCAGCACCTGGACGCCGAGCGGACGCATATACCAGATGGTCATCGAATACGGGTATTTCGTCCAGTCGTTCCAGAAGGTCGAGCCGGGCAGCACCGTACGCTTCACCTTGATGCCGGCCTCACGCAACTGGCCGGCGATCGCATCGCCGGTGGCCTTTTGCCAATCGTCCTCGACGGTGATCAGTTCATGCTCGAAGTCGGCCTGCCCGGCTTCGGCCATCAGCTTCTTGGCGCCGGCAGCGTCGCGGGTCTTCTTGGGCAGCGGATAGTATTCCGGGTGAATCGGGCTGACATGGTGGTTCTCACCGACCGTGCCTCGCCCATTATAGCCGAGCTGCAAGACGGCATTGTTGTCGACGGCCATCTGCAGCGCGTTGCGCACCTTTTGGTCGTCATAGGGCTTGTGCGTGATGTTGGTCCGGGCAACGAGCGTGGTCGCCGTCGCGACTTCCGATTTCACCAGCCCCATCTTGTCGAGGATGTCGATGAAATCGGAGGGCGTCTCGAAATTGAGGTCGATCTCGCCGGAATCGAAGGCGTTGACCGAAGCATTGAAGTCGGTGCCGTAGTCGATGAATTCGACACCGTCGAGCGGCGCCTCGCCGCCCCACCACTTGCCATTCTCGCGGCGCTTGACGACCGCCTTCGTGCCGACCGCGTAGGACACCAGCTCAAAAGGTCCAGTGCCGATCGGCTTCTTGATCGGATCGGCGCCGGCGGCATCGAAATTGCGGTGGACCACAAGCGCCGGATAGTCGGTGAAGTTTGGAATGATCGCGATGTCGGGTTCGCTGAGCTTCAGCTTGACGGTGTTGTCGTCAACCTTGGTGATGGCGCCGTCCCTGGCCTTGCCGGTTTTGGCATCGATCAGCGCGCCGACGCGTGCGGCCATGGAATTGCCGGCAGCACCCTTCTCGCACCAGCGCGTCAGGTTGAAGACCACGTCATCGGCGTTGAAGGTATCACCATTGTTCCAGGTGATGCCCTTGCGCAGATGCAGCGTGTATTCGGTGGCGTCGTCATTGATGTCCCAGCTTTCGAGCAGGACCGGTTCGAAGGTGAATTGTCTGGTATAGCGGACAAGCGGTTCCAGCCAGCTGCGGGTGATGTTTGCCATTTCCACCCAGTCGTAAGTGCGGGGATCCTTCTGCGCCTTCACCGGCATCGAGACGTGCAGCGTTCCGCCTTTCTTCGGTTCCTCGGCCAAGGCCTGTCGGGGCGCCGCAAGGCCGATCATGCCGTAGGCCACGGCCGTCGATGCGCCGAAGGCGCTCGCCAGCGCCAGGAACTCGCGCCGGTCCATACGACCCGCGCGCGCCTCTTCAGCCATCGCCTCGATAGCGGCTGGAACGCGATCACCATTGCTTCTGTAGACTGTCATTTTTCTTCTCCCATTGGTTCCGTCGGGTCTTTCGCCCGTTCTATCAACTAACGCTGTCTGGCAGTTTCTCCTCGCGCCGCGCGATCAAATCCGCGAGACCCTCGGCGATGCCCTCGTCGAGCTTCGGCTCCTCGTAGTCGGCCAGCATGTTGCGCGCTTTGTCACGGCCACGCGTATCGTGGTCTTTTGCCCCTTCGGCATTCCATTGTTCGTACGAATTGAAGTCCATGATGCTGGGCATGAAGAAAGCCCGCTCGAAATGGTCAAGCGTGTGCTGGGTGCCGAGAAAATGACCCTGCGGCCCCACCTCGCGGATCGCCGCCATCGCGTCCTTGAAGTCGTCGAAGGAGAGCCCGCCGGCATATTTGTACCAGCCGACGAGTTGCTCGCAGTCTGTGGCGAATTTCGAATAGCCGCAGGCGAGACCAGCCTCGAGCCATCCAGCCGAGTGCCAGATGTAGTTGGCGCCGGCAAGAATGGCGGCATGCATGAGCATGTTCGCCTCGTAACCCGCCTGGGCATCGTTCAGCTTCGACCCGACATGGAAGCCGGATGTGCGCCACGGCAGCCGGTACTTCCGCGCCAGGGCTCCCATCAGATACATCATCTGCGCGGCCTCCGGCGTGCCGCCCATCGGAGCGCCGGTCTTCATGTCCACCGTCACCATGAACTGCCCGTAGATCTGCGGCGAACCCGGACGCAGCAACTGGGTGAAGGCGACACCGGCCAATGCTTCCGCATTGACCTGCGCCACCGCGCCGACGGCGGAAGCCGAGGTCGAGGCGCCGCAGAGGGCGAAGGGCGCGAGAATCAGCGGCTGGTTGTGACGTGCATAGACCTTCATGGCGTCCAGCATGGTGGCGTCCCACACCAGCGGCGAATTGCAGTTTGTGATCGACACCAGCACCGGGTTGTCGCGGACGAAGTCCTCGCCGAACACGATGCCGGCCATCGCCATCGTGTCTTCGGCGCGATCCTTTGACGTCACGATGCCCATGAAAGGCTTGTCGGAGTGCTTCAGCGCTGAATGGATGATATGAAGGTGGCGCTTCGGCACCGGAATTTCCATCGGCTCGCAGATGATCGAGCTCGAAGAGTGCAGCGCCGGCGCCATGTAGGCGAGCTTGTGGAAGTTGTTGAGGTCGGCCAGCGTGCCGTAGCGCCTGACGTTGTCGAGATCACGCACATAGGGCGCGCCGTACATCGGCACGAAGATCGAATTGTTGCCGCCGACGCGCACCGTGCGCTCCGGATTGCGCGCATTGAGCGTGAACTCCGACGGAACCTTCGAGACGAGTTCCATCAGGAGGGCGCGGTCGATGCGGACGCGCGTCTCGGAAACGTCCGCTCCGGCCGCCTTCCACATGGCGATCGCCTCATCGTCGCGGAATTCGCATCCCACCTCTTCGAGGATGGAGAGCGAAGCTTCGTGGATCAGCTCCACCGCCTCGTCCGGGACCATCTGATAGACGGGAATCTGCCGCACCAGAGTCGGAAAAGAGGCAATCGGCGCGCTGCGGAGCGCCTTGCGCCCGAGACGGCCGCCGCCACGGCGGTGTGTCGATTCGGTCAATTCAGCGGCCGGCGCGTTCATGGCAACTCCATTCCTCTTTTGGCTGCCAGCCTAATCAGACAAAAAGGGGCTGTGACGCTGGAAAATCCTGATCTCTTGTATAAGCTGTGCTTATGCGAAGCCTGCGCCACCTCTTGCCGTCCGCCGGCAGCCTGATCGTCTTCGAGGCTGCGGGCCGGTTGTCGAGCTTCACCGCCGCCGGGCGCGAGCTCGGCATGACCCAGGCTGCCGTTTCCTATGCGGTGCGCGGCCTGGAGGAACAGCTTGGCGCCCAGCTCTTCCAGCGCCGCCATCGCCAGGTCAGCCTCACCGAGGCCGGCGAGCGTTTTCATGCCGATGTCTCGCTTGGCCTTTCGCACATCCGCAAGTCGGCGGAGGACCTGCGCCTGCAGGCGACCGGCGGCCATGTGACGCTTGCCGCCTCGACGGCCTTCGGTTCGTTCTGGATGATGCCGCGCCTGCAGCGGTTTCGCGACGAATTGCCGGGCATTGACCTTCGCATCCAGACCGGCGACCGCGATCTCGACATCATCGCCGAAGGCATTCCGCTCGCCGTGCGTGGAGGCGTGCCACGCGACTGGCCGGACTATCATTCGCTGTCGCTTTCCGATGAAGAGATTTTTCCGGTCGCGGGCCCCAGCTACCTCGCCAAATTCGGCCGGCCTGAGACCGTGGAGCAGTTGGCGACACATCGCCTTATCCATCTGGAGGAGCCCTATCGCGAGGCCCCTAATTGGGACGAATGGTTCCAGTCGGCCGGAGCCAGCCTGCGCAATGCCGAGCGTGGCTTGCGCATCAATGATTATGCGATCGTGATCCAGGCCGTCATGGAAGGGCAAGGCATCGCGCTCGGCTGGCGCCACCTTGTCGAGCGGCTGCTGTCGACCGGGCTGCTGGTGCCGGTGACGGACCACGTGATGAAGACGGGCACGGCGTTCTACGTCATCTGGCCGAAGAACCGCGAGCTCAGCGACAATGCGCGCAAGGTAAGGGATTGGCTATTGGCGCAGGCGTGAGGCAGCCGAACACCGCAACCCGGCAGCCGGATTGCGGTGCTTTAAGTCTTTGTTTTGATGCATGTCGTTGCCCGTTAGCAGTTCAGACAGAACCGTCATTCTTCAGGCCAAGGACGTCGATCTTATCAATGGTCGGCGGGCCGACGAACAGCGCTTCGGCATTGGCCATCAGCGCCTTGGCAATCTCGCCGGTGAGATGCGCCTGCCGCCCAGTCTCGTCATGGAAGGCATCGAAGACGCCAAAGACGCTTGGCGAAAGCTGCAACGCGAACCAGATCGGTGTCTTGGCTTCCTGGTTGGCCATCTGCAATCCCACGTTCAGGAATGCGGCGACGTCCTTCTCCTTGCCGGGCTTGGCTTCGAAGCGTGCGAACAGTGCGAGCTTGATCATCTGACTTCTCCTGTTGATATTTCCTGCGGCCGAACCGACCGTCGATATCAAGCCTCGCAGGAATGATGCGAAAACCGTATTGGCAAAAATGACATCTTTGATATCATTGTTGCCATGAATATTTCCGTGCTTGTTCTCGACGGCGCCTTCGATACCGGCCTCGCCGCCGTGCTCGACGTTTTCGGCACCGCCAACGAACTGGCCGGCCTGCTACCGGCCCCGCCTGCCCACTTCAGCACGGCCATTGTCGGCGTCAGGGACACGGTGCTTACCGGTCAAGGCCTGCAAGTGCCGGTGACCAGGATCGGCTCTGAGGCGGCGCCGGACTGGCTGCTCATTCCAGCACTCGGCCAGAAGATGCCTGAGCCGCTCGGGCAAGCGCTGCTCAGGCCGGATATCGCGGACGCGGTAGCAGCCTTGCGCGGTGCCGCCGAAACCGGCGCTCGCATTGGTGCGGCCTGCATCGGCACCTTTGTGCTGGCGGAGACCGGCCTGCTCGACCGGCGGCCATCAACCACGACATGGTGGCTGGCACCGATGTTCAGGCAGCGCTACCCGCAAGTGCGGCTCGACGCGGCGCGCATGCTGGTCAATGACGGGCAGTTCGTCACCGCCGGGGCAGCACTCGGCCATATCGACCTCGCTCTGATGGTGGTCCGGCAGACGAGCCCGGAACTGGCGGCGCTGACGGCGAAATACCTGATCGTCGACAGCCGGCCGCTGCAATCAGCCTATGCCATCTCAGACCACCTCGCCCATTCGAACCCGCTGGTCGAGCGCTTCGAGCGCTGGGCGCGCGAGCATCTTGCGGTTGGCTTCAGTCTCGATGAGGCAGCCGCAGCCCTTGGCGCCAGCAAGCGTACGCTGTCGCGGCGCGTCAACGACGTGCTCGGCAAGACACCGCTGTCCTATTTCCAGGATCTCCGTGTCGAGCAAGCGGTGCATCTCTTGAAGACGACGTCCGACAGCGTCGACCATATTGCTGCCAAGGTCGGCTACGGCGACGGGGTGACGCTGCGCAATCTGCTACGGCGACGGCTGCACAAGGGCGTGCGCGAAATCCGCGCCACGAACTGATCCATCATCCGCAAGATTCTGCCCTCTCGCATGGGTGTCGAATCCGCCTATAATCGCCGCATGCCTATCCGCCAGCTTTCCGAAACAATGATCAACCAGATCGCCGCCGGTGAAGTCATCGAGCGTCCGGCGAGCGTGGTCAAAGAGCTGGTCGAGAATGCGCTCGATGCCGGCGCATCACGCGTCGAGGTCGTTACCGCAGGCGGCGGGCTGAACCTGATCCGCGTCACCGATGACGGCTCCGGTATCCCCGAACAAGAGCTTTCATTGGCAATCGCGCGTCACTGCACCTCCAAGCTCGCCGAGGACATTCATGACATCCGCTCGCTCGGCTTTCGCGGCGAAGCGCTGCCATCGATCGGTTCGGTGTCGCGGCTGTCGATCCGGTCGCGCACGGCTTTCGGCGACAGCGCCGCGGAAATCGGCATTGAGGGCGGCCGCGTCCTGCCCGTCAAGCCGGCGGCCGCCAATCGCGGCACGACGGTCGAGGTGCGCGACCTGTTTTTCGCGACGCCGGCAAGGCTCAAGTTCATGAAGGGCGAGCGTGCCGAAAGTTCGGCAACCAGCGACGTGGTCAAACGCATCGCCATCGCCTTCCCCGCCGTTCGGTTCACGCTGGCCGGTTCCGACCGCTCGACGCTGGAATTGCCGGCGACCGACGACAGTCCGGAAGGCAGCCTGCGCCGCGTCGCCCAGGTGATGGGCGCCGACTTTCCCGACAATTCCATTGCCATCGATGCGATGCGCGAAGGCGTGCATCTGACCGGCCATGTTTCGATCCCGTCCTTCACCCGCGCCAACGCGCTGCAGCAATATGCCTATGTCAACGGCAGGCCGGTGCGCGACAAGCTGATTGCCGGCGCCATCCGCGGCGCCTTCGCCGATGTCCTGCCGCGCGACCGCCACGCGGTGACGGTGCTGTTTCTGTCGCTCGATCCGGCCATTGTCGACGTCAATGTGCACCCTGCCAAGGCCGATGTGCGTTTCCGGGATCCGGGCCTGGTGCGCGGGCTGATCGTCGGCGCCATTCGGCAGGCGCTGGCCGAGGCGGGTATCCGCTCAGCCACCACCGGCGCTGCGGGCATGATGGCGGCGTTCCGGCCAGGTGCCGCATCCTATGATCACGGCGGCCCGGCCAACGGCCATCGCAGCTACGAAGCGGCTTACCGAGCCTCCGGTCCAGCAGGCTTCGACCCTTCACGCTCGCCGCTGCGGCCGCTCGACATGCAACTCGAAGGCTCGGGCTTTGAACGCGCCAGCGCAAGGCACGGCGGCTTTGGTGAACCCGACCAGGCGGCGTTCGATACCGGCACACTTGCGAGCGCCGATACACGCGCAGGGCAGAGTGAAGCGACAGAGACGCTGCTTGGCACGGTGCTCGGTGCGGCACGAGCCCAGGTGCATGAAAACTACATCGTTGCCCAGACAAGGGATTCACTCGTCATCGTCGACCAGCACGCCGCGCATGAGCGGCTGGTCTACGAAGCGCTGAAGAACGCGCTGCATTCGCGTGCCGCGCCCTCGCAGATCCTGCTTCTGCCGGAGATCATCGATCTGCCGGAGGAGGACGCCGAACGGCTGGCCATGCACTCCGAAACGCTCGCCCGCTTCGGCCTCGGCATCGAGCGCTTTGGCCCGGGCGCCGTTGCCGTGCGCGAAACACCGTCGATGCTGGGCGAAACCAACGTCCAGCAATTGGTGCGCGACCTTGCCGACGAGATCGCCGACAACGACACGGTCGACACGCTCAAGGAACGGCTGGACAGAATAGCCGCGACCATGGCCTGCCACGGTTCGGTGCGCTCCGGCCGGCTGCTCAAGGCCGAGGAAATGAACGCGCTGCTGCGCCAGATGGAGGCGACGCCGGGTTCCGGCACCTGCAACCATGGCCGTCCGACCTATATCGAGCTCAAGCTGGCCGATATCGAGAGGCTGTTCGGGCGGCGGTGATTTTGCCCAGCGGCGGCCGACGGCTGCCGGCTCAGCATAGCCATCCGGCTGGCGGGTGTCTGCATCAACCAGTGATCGTGGCGGCTTGCGATCTTGAGTCCGCAAATGGCTCCAACTCTTTGTCTTACCTCTTCAAATTCACAACGATGACGCCGCCGAGCGCCAGCGCGCCGCCGAGGATGCCGAGCAGCGTCGGCACTTCGCCCAGCCAGAAGAAGCCGATCAGGGCGGACATCGGCGAGACAAGGTAGAGAAAATTCGAAGCACGCGCCGCCGGCAGACGCGACAGGGCCGTCGCCCAGGCCGCGTAGGCAATCAGGCTTGGCACGATGCCAAGGAAGATGACGGCGCCCAGCCCGGCCGTGTTGGCGACCGTCGCCTGCGAAAGAGCCGTGGGTAGGAAGGGCGACAGGCAGAGCGCGCCGAGCACCATGTTGGAGGCCGAGATGGTCAGCGGATGATGGCGCGCAAAAAGCGGCTTCTGGACGATGGTGTTGACGGACGAGCAGAGCGCGGAGCCTAGCACCAGCAGCGCGCCGACGTTGAAGTGCAGGCCATGGCCGTCAGCCACGGCGATGATGCCTATGCCGGCGAAGGAAATGGCCGTGCCGACCCAGGCCATGCCGGAGAAACGCTCGCCCAGGAGCGCCATCGCCATGATGGCGGTGAAGATCGGGCTGACATTGATGATGAAGCCGGCCGCACCCGCGGAGACGGTCAGTTCGCCGAAATTGAGCATCGCCGTATAGAGCGCCACGAAGACGACGCCACCAAAGGTGAAGCGCCACAACTCGCCGATTCGGGGCAGCGCCGGGCGCTTGACGGCAAGGAAGATCGCCGCCGGCACGGCGGCGATGGCAAAGCGCAGCGCCCCAAGCTCCAGCGGCTGGAAGGCGGCAAGGCCGGCACGGATGGCCGGAAAAGCGGATGCCCAGCCGACCACGGTCAGCGCAACGGCGATGGCTGCGGTGCTGTCCATCCGCTGTGTCGAATTCAACGTGCCTGTCGTCGCACTCATCTCACGGTCCCGGTGCTCTTCCATTCTGAAAGCCACAAAACGCCTTTTCTCGCTTATTGACAAACGACCAAATCGAGGATCACCTGTGAGCATGGATCACAGCTCAGAGGCGATGGTGCCGCTCGAAACGCTGCGTGCCTTCGATGCGGCGGCGCGGACCGGCAGTTTTTCGGCAGCCGCCGAAAGGCTCAACATCACCCATGGCGCCGTCAGCCGGCAGATCGCCAAGCTCGAGGGCTGGCTGGGGCTGAAAGTGTTCGATCGCGGCGCGCGCGGCGTGACGCTGACGATCGAAGGCAACCGGCTGCATCTGCGGACATCGGAAGCCTTCGCCCTAATATCGAGCCATTCGGACCGCTGGACCGAGCCGCGCGGAACGGCGGTGGTGCGGCTGACCTCGATCCCCTCGGTCAGCGGGCTGTGGCTGATGCCGCGCATGGCGGCACTGGAAAACAATCCCACCAGGCTGCGCATCGTTCTCGATGTAGACGTCCGCCAGGCCGATCTTGCCGATGAAGGCATCGACCTGTCGATCCGCTGCGGCCGCGGCGGCATCCCGGGCCGCGTCTCGGTAGAACTTTTCGAGGAGCATGTCTTCCCCGTCGCCTCGCCCGAGCTGGCACGGGAGATTGGGAGCGGCGACCCCGCCCGGCTGCTCGGATTTCCGCTGATCAATGATTCCGACGCCTCCGGCTGGCGCGCCTGGTTCGCGGCGCAAGGGATGGACTATCGGCCGCGCCCGCAGGACCGACGTTTCGAGGACTATAATCTGGTGCTCGACGCTGCCGCCTATGGGCTCGGCATCGCGCTGGCGCGTCCGCCGCTGAGCGGGCATCAGCTGATGTCGGGCCGCATCACCGCGGTCGACGAGCGCACCGCGCTCAATCCGGTGTCCTACTGGCTCGACCGGCCGATCGGGCGGCCACGTACCGCAGCGGCGGACCTTGCCCGCCGCATCGCGCAGCAGGCCGGACTGGCGCCGGAAAAGATCGAAGCGTTCATCGAGGCGGAGCGATAGGCTTGGCCGCCTTTCCCGAGCACCCGCCGATTCGCGGTTCAGCGAAGCAGCAGCAGGATGAACCCGACGATCCCGGTTCCCAGCAAAGCGGCCATTATCGAAACAAAGCCAATCTTCACCAGCAGCCGGTCAGGGTTCGGCGCCGCTCCATAGGATTGATTGGCAGGCTGTCGCCGGCCTGCCGATGCATCCAGGGCGGCGGCGTTGCGCGGGACAGGACCCTGCGGCGGGATAAGCGACAGCAGTGACAAGCTTACAGCTCGGGCCGGAGTGTTGTCGTTGGCCGTTGCCGAAGACGGCGAGAAGCCTCGCTGCTGCGACTCGGCTTCAGGCGCCGCTTTCCTTGCCACGACTGTTGTCAGCGCCGCTTCGTCCCTCGCGTCGAGTTGCGCCATATAGGCTTCGACGATGCCAGCCGAAGCAATCTGCTGCGACTTGGCGGCCGCCGGCGCCGCGGGCATCGCCAACAGCGCCGGTGCCGTCCGCTGCGCGAACAGGGATGCCACCGGAGGCTGGACCAATTCCCGGACCAATGCCGTCCTGACCGGATCGGCCTTCGCCAAAGGCACGGGTGGCGGCGTCATTGCCTCCTTGAGCAGGGAAGCCAGGCGGGCGGTAGAAATATCCATCGTGCCCCACAAAAGCGCTTTTCCAGCATCTCGTAACGGATCAGCATTGTCCGAGGCTTGTCGGATGCTTGACCTGGACGGCGATTTGTGGCGATGAAATCTGCATGAACCTCGGCACCACCGCATGATGAACCGTTTCGAAGGCCCGGGCGGCAAGGAAGCCCGCATCCGCTACCTCGATGGCGATTTCCAGGTCACCAGTCCCGGCTCGTTCGTGCGCTGCGCCGTGACGGGAGAAAGCATCCCCCTGGACGAGCTGAAATACTGGAGCGTCGCCAGGCAGGAGCCCTACGCCAACGCCGCCGCCTCGCTGCGCCGCGAAATCGAGGTGCACCCAGAGATACGCAAGCGCGGCTAGGCTCTCAACCTGCGCTGCCGCCAGGCATCGAGCGTTTCCTCGATGATGCGCTCGGGCACATGGTCGAGCTCGAACACCGTGTCGATTTCCAGCACGTCGAGACGCCCGAGAAATTCCTGCGAGGCGCCGTGGCGCAGCCGGGCGGCGTCCTTGGACGTGGTGATGAGGCCGAGGCCTTCGGCGTGCGCCGTCGCCGCCAGTTCGGCGAGTTCGTCCTCGGCGTAAAAATGATGATCCAGAAATGGCCTGGAGAGAACCACCTCGCCGCCGGCCTGGCGCACCGTGTCGAAGAATTTGTCGGGATGGCCGATGCCGGCGAAGGCGAGGAACCGCTTTCCGCCAAGGCCAGCCTTGCTGCTTGGCTTCGTGTGAGCCTCGAAGATCGGGCGGCCGGCGCGGGCCGCCTGGCGCACCACCATGTCGGCCGCGGTGCCCTCGCCCATCTTCAACAGCCCGCTGGTGTAGACCAGCTGGTCGACGATCTTGGCCCGAAGCGGTCCGCCCGGAATGACGCGGCCATTGCCGATCCCATAGCGGGCATCGACCACGACCAGCGCATAGTCGATGTGGATGCGCGCGCTCTGAAAGCCATCATCCATGATCAGGAAATCGCAGCCATGCCTTTCCAGCAGCAGCCGGGCGCCGGCCGCGCGGTTCGGCGTTACCGCGACGGGGGCGTGTTCGGCCAGGAGCAACGGCTCGTCGCCGACATGCTTGGCGCTGTCGTGACTGGCATCGACGACGTGCGGCTCGGCAAAGGAGCCGCCATGGCCGCGCGACAGGAAACCAGGCTTCAGATGCATGCGCTTGGCCTGCTCGGCGAGCGCGATGGCGACCGGCGTCTTGCCGGTGCCGCCGACGGTGAAATTGCCGATACACAGAACCGGCGCGTCGATCTTCTCGCGCCGGGCCCGCCGCATGCCGCGGCCGGCAACCAGTGCATAGACGGCCGACAGCGGCGACAGTGCCAGGACTTTCCAGTCCGGCTTTTCCCACCAGAATGGCGGTGCTTCGGAAGCCACGTTAACGACCGTTCGCGCCCTTCAGGCGCGACTTGATGACCAGCGGCTGGATATAGGGTTCAAGCGATTTCAGCGTGCGCGCCAGCGCGCCGCGCATCTCATCGACGGTCGCCACTCCAGCGGCCATCATCTCGTGGCGTGCGACTTCATTGGTCAGCAGGAAATTGACGGCCCCGGCCAGCATATCGCGATCGCGCACCAGCTTGGCGCCGCCGCTGTCGATCAGACGCTGGTAGGCTTCGCGAAAATTCTGCACATTGCGCCCAGCGAGAACCGCGGTGTCGAGCATGGCCGGCTCGAGCGGATTCTGGCCGCCCTCGGAGGTCAGCGAGCGGCCGACGAAGGCGATCTCGGTCAATCGGAGATAAAGCCCCATCTCGCCGATCGTATCGCCGAGAAGGATATCGATGTCGGGCCCGATGCGGTCGCCCTTGCTGCGCCGCGCGACCTTCAGGCCCATGCCTGAAATCTGCGCGGCAAGCGCGTCGGCGCGATCGGGATGGCGCGGAACGACGATCGTCAGCAGGCCTTGGTGGCGCTTGTGCAGCGTCGCGTGGACTTCCGCCGCGACCACTTCCTCGCCGTCATGGGTCGAGATCGCCGCCCAGGTCGGGCGGCCGCCGATCTGCCGCTGCAACGAGGCCAGCGCCCGTCCGTCGGCCGGCGGGGGATTGGTATCGACCTTAAGGTTGCCCGACACCGTGACCGGCCGGGCGCCAAGCGCGCGAAAACGCTCGCCGTCGACATCGGACTGGGCAACGACATGGGCGAGATTCTCGAACAGCGCCTCGGCGATATTGGCCCGCTTCTTCCACGAGATGAACGAGCGGTCGGAAAGCCTGCCATTGACCAGCACCTGCGGAACATGGCGCGCGCCAAGCTCGAGGATGGTCATCGGCCAGATCTCGGATTCGGCGATGATCGCCAGATCCGGCCGCCAGTGATCGAGGAACCGGCTGACCGCCGGCTTCAGATCGAGCGGCACATATTGATGGATGATGCGGTCGCCGAGCCGCTCGTCGGCAACCTGGGCCGATGTCACGGTGCCGGTCGTCAGCACGATGTTGACGCCATAGTCGAGAATGCTTTCGACCAGCGGCACGACGGCTATGGTCTCGCCGACGCTGGCGGCATGGATCCAGATAACTGGCCCTTCGGGGCGCGGGCGGCCGGCGACTCCATAGCGCTCGCGGCGGCGGTTGCGGTCCTCCTTGCCGCGCGAGATGCGCCAGGCGACATAGGGCCCGATCAGCGGATAGGCGGCGGCACCCGCGAAACGGTATGCCGTCAGCATGGCACGCGCCCAGCGGCCGCTCATCGCGGACCGTCCACGAGACGGTAGGCCTCGGCCGTCGCGGCATTGAGCGCGGTGGTGATTTCCTGGCGCTTGCGCTCCATTTCGGCGTCGTCGGCGTCCGCGGCCACAAAGATCGGCGCCCCGATGGTTACCGCGGAACGGCCGAATGGCAGGTTTATGGTGGTCTTGTCCCAGCTCTTCTCCAGCACCTTGCGGCGGCTGGTGGCGATGGCGACCGGCAGGAGCGGCCGGCCCGAGAGGCGCGCCAGGAGAACAATACCAAGCCCCGCGTCGCGCGGTGTGCCGTGGGGAATGTCTGCGATCATGGCGACGTTCTTGCCGGCGGTGAGCGACTTTTTGAGGGCGATCAGTGCCTTGGCCCCACCCTTGTCGAGATGCCTGGCATTTTCACGCCCGCCCGAACCGCGCACCGCCTCGATGCCGAATTTCTCCAGCATTAGTGCGTTGAGCTCGGCATCGGCGCTGCGTGACACCATGGCGACCAGGGGTTTGCGCTTGGGATAGTAGGCCGGCGTCAAAAGATGCTGGCCATGCCACAAAGCGATGATGCCGGGCTCGAACTCGGCGTAGGCCCCTCCCGAAAACCGCGCCGACCCGGCGACCAGGGGACTGGTCAGGCGAACCAGCCGCACGAACTGCGCGAGCAGGCTGGCAATGGCGTTCTTGACGAATCGCGACTGTGCGAGCGGTTCGCGGATCTTGCGCCAGAAGGCCTTGGTCGTGCGGCTGCGGCCTCTGCCCGCGGACTCGGCCTCGCCGGCTGGCTCTTTCGCCAGATCATGCTCCATCGAAATCAACCGACGACCTTGTTGTCGGGGTCCAGCAGACGGTGCAGATGAACGACGAAATAACGCATATGGGCATTGTCCACGCTGGCTTGCGCCTTGGCTTTCCACGCCGTATGCGCGGATTGATAGTCCGGATAGATGCCGACGATGTCGAGCGCCTCGAGATCGCGGAACTCCGTGCCGCCAAGCTTCTTCAGTTCGCCGCCGAACACCAGATGCAAAAGCTGTTTCTTTCCGTCTTCCGCGGCCATGTCGGTCCTTCACATATCGTGAGTTTGTGACAGGTCTAGACCAAAGCCGTTGACTTTGGAACCTTCGAAAATGCTTTCAGGCATCCAGCCCAGCGATGACATCGACGAGCACCGCCAGCAAATCACCGCTGCCGGCGGCAAGCGCGCCGTGGCGGGTCACCTCGCCGGCGTAGAGCGGGGCGCGGCCATGCGGGTCGAGCAACTGGCCGCCCGCCTCGCGCAGGATAAGATCGGCGGCGGCGATGTCCCAGTCATGCGCGTTCGGCTTGACGAAGGTGGCGTCGAGCGTGCCGTTGGCGATCATCGCCAGGCGGTAGGCAAGCGAAGGGCTGTAGGGCGCCCGTATCAACCGCTTCTGCCAGCCGGGCGGCACCAGGTCGATCAACTGCTTCAACCCGGATATCTCGGCCATATCCCCAAGCGTGCGCACCGCAATGCGCTTGCCGTTGCGGAACGCGCCCTGGCCGGGCAACGCCCAATAGATCTCGTTCATCGCCGGGCATTCGAGCACGCCGGCCAGCGTGCGTCCGTTTTCGACGACGGCAACGCTGACGCACCAGGTGCGCTGACCTTCCAGGAAGCCACGCGTACCGTCGATCGGGTCGACGACGAAGGTGCGGCGCGCCGAAAGCCGCACCGGATCGTCGACCGTCTCTTCCGACAGCCAGCCATAGTCCGGCCGCGCCGCCAGCAACGTGCGGCGCAGATAGGCATCCGCCGCATGATCGGCTTCGCTGACCGGCGAAGTGCCGCCCTTCATCCAGACTTGCGGACTGTTGCCGAAATAACGCATGGCGATGAGGCCCGCCTCGCGGGCGGCATCGCGCAGCAGCGGCAGATCCCCGATAGCGCCAGAGGGGGCACCGGCAGTGGTCAGTTCATGCGCCGGCAAGGGTCATGCCTTCGATCAGGAGCGTTGGGGCCGCCGTGCCGAAATTGCGGTCGAGGTCATCAGCCGGCACCATGTTCAGGAACATGGTCTTCAGGTTCGAGGCGATGGTGACTTCGGCAACCGGATAGGCCAGCGCGCCATTCTCGATCCAGAAACCGGAAGCGCCGCGGCTGTATTCGCCGGTGACCATGTCGACGCCCTGCCCGAACACTTCGGTGACATAGAAACCGGTCTTGAGCGACTTGATCAGATCCTCCGGTGACCGCTCCCCCGGCTCGATGGCGAGATTGGTGGAGGATGGCGACACGGAAGAGCCGCTGCGCGATCCGCGCCCATTGGTGACGAGGCCAAGCTCTCGCGCCGCCGAGGTCGACAGGAACCAGTGGTTGAGCACGCCCTTTTCGACCATCAGAAGCTTCTCGCCCTCGACGCCTTCGCCATCGAACGGGCGCGAGGCCTGGCCACGCGGCCTGAGCGGCTCGTCGGTGACCGTGATCGCGCACGCGGCCACTTGCTTGCCCATCATGTCGCGCAGAAACGAGGTCTTGCGCGCAACGGAGGCGCCATTGATGGCGCCGGCAAGGTGGCCGGCAATGCCGCGCGCGACGCGCGGATCGAACACCACATCGACCGGGCCGGTCGCGGCCTTGCGCGCGCCGATGCGGCGCACGGCGCGTTCGCCAGCCTTGCGGCCGATGTCTTCAGGCGCATCGAGATCGGCGAAATGCTGGCGCGAGGAGAATTCATAGTCGCGCTCCATGCCGGTGCCTTCGCCGGCGATGACGCTGGCAGAACGCGAAAACCGCGAGGCGACATAGTGGCCGAGAAAGCCGTGCGACGTGGCCAGCACCAGCCCGCCCAGCCCGGCACTGGCATTGCTGCCTGACGAATTGGTCACGCCCTTGACCGCAAGGGCCGCCGCTTCCGCGGCAAGGGCGGCCTCCTTCAACTGGTCGGCGGAGACTTCGGTGGCGTCGAACAGGTCGAGATCGCGAATTTGCTTCGCAAGCAGCGCCGGATCGGCAAGGCCCTGATAAGGATCCTGCGGCGACACTTTCGCCATAGCCACGGCCCGCTCTGCGAGTGAAACCGGATCGGATGCGGCGGTGGCCGAGACGCTTGCCACTCTCTGGCCGACGAAGACGCGCAGCGAGACGTCCTCGGCCTCCGATGATTCGGTGGCCTCGACCTTGCCGAGCCGAACCGACACGCCGGTGGAGCGGCCCCGCACGGCCACCGCGTCGGCGGCATCGGCGCCGGCCTTCCTGGCGGCCTCGACCAGGGCCGCGACGCGGTCGGCCAATTTTGCTGCGTCTGATATGTCGGCCATGACTGTGATCCTGCTGTTGCGGCCAAAGCCTGGCCGCTGCCCACCCATCTATTGTTCCGGTCCGGCTTGTGCAATGGCATGGGCTTCAATCAAAATGCAGGGTTCGCAGTTCCCATCTCGAACCCAGTGACGCAAAATCAGTCCGCCAGCCTGTACGGAGCATCTTCGATGACGCCTTTCCATCTCGCCTTTCCGGTCCGCGATCTCGATGAAACCCGCACTTTCTACAGCGAGGTGCTGGGCTGCGCGATCGGCCGTTCATCGGCGACCTGGATCGATTTCGACCTTTACGGCCACCAGATGTCGGCGCATCTGCGGCCGGCGCAAGCCGCCAGCGACGGCAAGGTAGACGGCATCACCGTGCCGATCCCGCATTTCGGCGCCGTGCTGTTGATGGACGACTGGCAGCGCCTGGCGACCCGGCTGGAAGCGCGCGACGACATCGACTGGCTGGAACGGCCGATGGTCCGCTTCAAGGGCGAGCCGGGCGAACAGGCGACGCTGTTCATCCGCGACCCTTCTGGCAACGCCCTGGAATTCAAGGGCTTTCGCTCGCTGGAGCAGGTTTTCGCGCACTGAGGACGAGAGGGCTCGCAGCGGGCGCTGTCGTTCAGGACGCCGCGACCGGCGTCCAGATCACATCCTCGATCTTTTGCGCGCCCGTCGCCAGCATCGCCAGCCGGTCGAAGCCGAGCGCGATGCCGCTGGCCTGCGGCATGATGGCAAGGGCGGCGAGAAAATCCTCGTCCAGCGGATAGCGCTCGCCATAGATGCGCTCTTTCTCGTCCATCTCGATGATGAAGCGACGTCGCTGCTCGGCCGCGTCAGTCAGCTCGCCAAAGCCGTTGGCGAGCTCGACGCCGCAGCAGTAGAGCTCGAAGCGCTCGGCGACGCGCGCATCCCTGGGGCTTGGCCGGGCAAGGGCCGCCTCGGCGACAGGGTATTCGCACAGGATGGTCGCCTGGCCGATGCCGAGATGGGGCTCGATTTTTTCCACCATCACGCGGCTGAACAGGTCGGCCCAGCTGTCGTCGGGCGCCGTGCGCATGCCGGCCTTGGTCAAGGCGGCGTACAGCGCGTCGCGGTCGGTGCCGCCATCGGCGGCGACCGTGGCCAGCAGATCGATGCCGGCATGGCGCATGAAGGCGTCCGCCACCGTCAGGCGCTCCGGATCGGCAAACGGATCGCAATCGCGGCCACGGAAGGAAAAGCGCCTGGTCCCTGCCCTTGTCGCGGCCAGCGCCAGCAGATCAGCGCAGTCGCGCATCAGGCTCTCATAGGTCTCGCCCACCCGGTACCATTCGAGCATAGTGAATTCGGGATGGTGCAATGGGCCGTGCTCGCGGTTGCGGTAGACCGGACCCAGGCTGAAAATCCGGAGCTCACCAGCGGCGAGCAGCTTCTTGCAAGCGAATTCCGGCGAGGTATGGAGATAAAGCGGCGAGCGAGCGCCATCCGGCCCGACCGCTTCCGTGGCGAAAGCGGCCAGATGCGTCTCGTTGCCGGGCGAGACCTGCATGGCCGCCGTTTCCACTTCGACGAAATCATTCCGGGTGAACCAGTCGCGCAGGGCGGCCGTGAGGCCGTTGCGCAGCATCAGGCGCGGGCGGCGGTCGGCATGGACATGCGGCGTCCACCAGGGCGAAGCGGTGGTCATGGGCGGATTGAACGCATGCCGATTCGCCTGGGGGGCTGGCGGTTCGCGCCAAGATGCGCTAGGGCCCCATCCAGCGCCGCACAAGCCGGCAAACGCCAGTCAACTCTCGCAGGATTTAAAACCGTGGTGAAAGTCATCGCCAGTTCGCTCCGCAAAGGCAATGTCGTCGACAAGGACGGCAAGCTTTATGTGATCCTCTTTGCCGAAAACATCCACCCAGGCAAGGGCACCCCGGTGACGCAGCTCGACATGCGCCGCATCGGCGACGGGGTGAAGGTTTCCGAGCGCTACCGCACCACCGAACAGGTGGAGCGCGCCTATGTCGAGGAGCGCGAGCACACCTTCCTTTACGCCGACGGCGAAGGCTATCACTTCATGAACCCGGAAACCTACGACCAGGTGGCGGTATCGGAAGCCGTGGTCGGCGACGCGGCACCCTACCTGCAGGAAGGCATGCCGGTGCAGGTCTCTCAGTTCAACGGCATCGCGATCGCGCTGGTGCTGCCGCAGCGCGCCACCTTCGAAGTCGTGGAAACCGAGCCGACGACCAAAGGCCAGACGGCATCGTCCTCCTACAAGCCTGCCTTGCTCTCCAATGGCGTGCGCACCACCGTACCGCCGCACATCGCTCCCGGCACCCGCGTGGTGGTGATGACGGCGGACGGCTCGTATGTGGAGCGGGCGAAGGACTGAGGCCGGTGTTCGATTTAGCCGGCACTCGACGCCGGCCCGAAGCGGTCCTCGCTGCTAGTCTGGCGGATGGTATCGCGGACTTCGATAAAGCGGCCGAGGACGGTCATGATCGACTGACGTTCGCCTTGCGGTCGCCGCAAGAATAACCGGCACGACATGGCGCACGTCCGCCCCAATTCGCTCGATTGTCGATCGCATCGAGCGTTGTTTCGCCCGGTAAGTATCGGCCTGAAAACCTGACTATTACCCAGCCACCCGATTCCCGCGCTCGCTCTTGCCAGCCCGCGCGTCCACAACCCTCTCCACCTCCCGCTTCAATCGATCCTTGATTTCGGCCGTTTCGTTCATCAGGGCATCGATCTTCAGGAAGTCGAGCACGCGGTATTTTGACACTGCCGGGCGGACCAATATATCGGGGCGGCACTGTTTCAGCTTGTTGGCGATGATCGACTGCATCATCAGCTGCGTGGCGCCGAACATCAGGTCGACGGAGGTCGGCTGTTTGCGGTCGGCTTCTTCCGGCGCGCCGACCACGTCGACGCCAATGATGATGTCGGCGTCGTCCTCGATCAGGTCGAACGGCACGGGATTATAGATGCCGCCGTCGATCAGCAGCCTGCCGTCGCGGGTCACCGGCCGAAAGACCGCGGGAATGGCGGCAGAGGCGGCAAGCGCGGAGTGCAGGTCACCGTCGTCGAACACGGCGAGCTTGTGGCCGAAATAGTCCGTCGCCGTCACCTTCAGCGGGATCTTCAGCTCGGCGAAGGTTTCGGGAATGGCCTCGGGCAGGAAGGCCTTCAGGATGCGCTCGACATTGAACTGGCTGACCCGGATGCCGCCTTGCATGGCTTCCGCGATCGTGCCCGGCCGGGCGCGCCACATGCGGCTTGCCACTTCGGCGCGCCGGCCGAGGATCGAGCGGGCATAGTCGTGGATGTCCTTGCCGGTCATGCCCGATGCCATGCCGGCGCCCATGATGGCGCCGATCGACGAGCCGGCGATCGCCACGGGCCGGATGCCAAGCTCGTCCAGCGCCTCGATGACATGGATATGCGCCAGACCGCGCGCCCCGCCGCCGCCGAACGCTATCCCGAAAGTCGGACTCATCCCTTACCGGCCCCGGCCAGCGGAGGCCCGACCACCATGATGGTCGGCTCGGCCGAGAGCAGCTTCCGCGCCGCCGCCTTGACCTGATCCAACGTCACCGCATTGATGTAGCCGGCGCGACGCTGCATGTAGTCGATGCCGAGATCGTCCAGCTGCAGCTCGACCAGCGTCGCGGCGATGGAGCTTGAGGAGTCCAGATTGTTGATGGCATAGGCGCCAATCAGATATTTCTTGGTCGCCGCAAGTTCGGCCTCTGTCGGGCCCTCCTCCGCCAGTCGCTTGACGACGTCGCGCACGATGCCGAGCGTCTCGGCCGCACGGTCGGAGCGCGTTCCGGTGCTGACGATCAGCGCATTGGCATGGTCCTGATTGACCAAAGAGGAATTGACGCTGTAGGCCAGCCCACGCTTTTCACGCACTTCCTGGAACAGGCGCGAGGTGAAGGTGCCGCCGCCGAGGATTTCGTTCATCAGCACGGTGGGGAAGAAATCCGCCGCCTTGCGCTTCACGCCGGGCCAGGCGAGTTGGAGCGAGGTCTGCGGCAGGTCGTAATTGACCTCCACACGCTGCGCCAGCTTGGGTTCGATATCCGCAACAGGGGCGAGCGCCTGGTTCTGCGGCAGGTCGCCGAACACCATGTCCAGCTTCTTCTTCAGCGTTTCGGCATCGATGGCGCCGACGACGGCGACATGCAGACCGCCGCGCGCGAACACCGCCTTGTGCAAGGCTTTGAGATCGTCTTGCGTGATGGCGGCGATGCTCTGCCTCGTGCCCTGGTCGGAGCGCGAATAGGGATGGTCGCCATAGATGGCGCGTGTCCAGCGGTTCTGCGCCACCGTGTCGGGGTCATTCTCGTTGGCGATAATGCCGGACAGGATTTGGGCGCGGATCCGGTCGATCGGTGCCTGATCGAAGCGCGGCTCGTTGACCGCCAGCCGCAACAGGTCGAACGCCTCGTCTCGCTGTTCAGCCAGCATGCGCATCGAACCATAGACGCCGTCGCGGGTCTCTTCGAAGCTCATCTCGGCGCCGGCATCGTCCAACCTGATCTGGAAGGCTTCCGAGTCGAGAGAGCCGGCGCCTTCGTCGAATAGGCCGGTCATCAGGTTGGCCAGGCCTTCCTTCCCTGGCGGATCCTGCGTCGAACCGCCGCCGAAGACGAAGCGGATGGCGACGACCGGCACGGAATAGTCCTCCACCAGCCAGGCAGTGATACCCTTCGGAGAAGTGACGGACTCGATCTCCATGGCGCGGGCGGCAAGCGCCGGCAAGATCAGGAAGAAGATGGAGAGGAAGAGGGTTGCCAGTGCGGCACGCGCCTTACCTTCGCCGCTTGTAGGATGGTGGTGCTGGCTCATCGTCAATTCCCCGCCTGTTGCTGCGGCAAGAGATAGCCGGTCGTCGAGCGAGCCAGCACCAGATAGCGCGCGGCGACGGCCTTGACTTCGTCCGCCGTGACCTTGCGGATGCGGTCCGGCCATTGCTGGACATCCTTCACGTTGCCGCCTGTGGCCAGGGTCGAGCCATAGATGTTGGCCATGGAATCCTGCTTGTCGCGGGCAAAGATCATCGACCGGACGTAGCGGTCCTTGGCCTTTTCGAGCTCATCCGCTGTGACGCCGTCGCTCGCGATGCGCGCCACCTCGGCATCGACCGCGGCCTCGACATCGGCCAGCTTGGCGTCGCCGCGCGGCGCGCCGTAGACGGTGAAATTGGTGTCGTCGAGCATGGTGCCCTGGAAATAGGCGCCAGCGCTGGAAGCGATGCCTTGCTGGACCACCAGCGCCTGGTAGAGCCGGCTGCGGTTGCCGCCGCCGAGGATCTCGGCCAGCAGGTCGAGCGCTTCGCCTTCGCCCGGCTTGGCGGTGTGGTAGGACGGCACCACCCATTGCGTCGAAAAACTAGGCACGCTGACGCGGGCATCGGAGAGTGTGACGGTGCGCTTGGTGTTCTGTTCCGGCTCTACCGGGCGTACGCGCGGCGGCAGGTCCGGCCCGCGGGCCACCTTGCCATAGGTCTTCTCGGCGAGCGCCTTCACGGTGTCGGGTTCGACATCACCGGCCACGATCAGCACGGCGTTGTTGGGCCGGTAGTATTTGTTGTAGAAGGCCACCGCGTCGGTGCGGTTCAACTGCTCCATCTCCTGCATCCAGCCGATGACCGGAATGCGATAGCGTTGATTCTGCCACAGCGTGGCATCGACTTCCTCGTCGAGCACCGCCTGCGGATTGTTGTCGATGCGCGAGCGGCGCTCCTCGAGAATAACATCGCGCTCGGTCTTGATGACGTCATCGGTCAGGACGAGGTTGCGCATGCGGTCGGCTTCGAAGCTCATCATCAACTCGAGCGCCGATGGCGCCACCGTCTCGTGGAAAGCGGTGTAATCGTAGGAGGTGAAAGCGTTGTTGGAGCCGCCAATATCGGAGACGGCGCGGTCAAACTCGCCGGCCGCGTGATTGGTCGTCGCCTTGAACATCAGATGCTCGAAGAAATGAGCGATGCCGGATTTGCCCGGCGGCTCGTCGGCACTGCCGATCTTGTACCACACCATATGGGTGACGATCGGCGCGCGGTGGTCGGGAATGACGACCACTTCCATGCCGTTGTCGAGCAGGAAATCCGTCACCTTGAACTCGGCCGGCACCGTATTGGGCAATACCGGGCCGTCGGCCAGCACCGGGCCGGTCATGGTAAAGGCCAGCGACGTCGTCAGCAGTGCCATCCGCAGCCATTCGGCCCTTTGTGTCATCAATGGCTCCGGTCTCCTCGGCAAGACGATAGGCAAGCTGTCTGTGACAAGCAAAGTGAATTGTTGGCTATGTTGCCGGCAAAGGCGGCGGCAAAGAGGCCGCCGCTGGGCGCAGGCGTGTCACGCAGCCTCGATGAAGCGGATGACGGTCTCGCCGTAGTTGCGCTCATCAAGCACCGAAAAGCCGGGGCCGGGTTCAAATGGAACCGCCAACGTCTCCTCAACCACGCACAGTGCACCGGGGCGCAGCCAGCCGCCGGCACTGGCCGACCGCAGGGCACGTTCGCCAAGACCCTTGCCATAGGGCGGATCGGCGAAGACGAGACCGAACGGCGCCAGCGTGCCTGCCTCGCCGAGGGCGGTTGCGTCGCGGCGGAAGATCTTGGTGCGGCCGGTCAGGCCGAAGGCCTCGACATTATCGCGGATCAGGCCACGGCCTTCGGCCGACTCCTCGATGAAGACGCCATAGGATGCCCCGCGTGACAGTGCCTCCAGACCAAGGGCGCCGGTCCCGGCAAACAGATCGAGCACGCGGACTCCGTCCAGTTGACCAGCAAAGCGATGCGCCAGCACGTTGAAGACGGCCTCGCGGGCGCGGTCGGTCGTCGGACGGATGGCGCTGCTGCGGGGCGTCGCCAGCGGACGCCCGCGAAACTCGCCGCCAACGATCCTCATCTCGTCCTGGGGCCCTTGGGACCGCCGCGCGGACGCTCACCGCCACCCGCGCCGCCCGGACGCTCGCCACGCGGCTTGCCGAACGGCTTTGCACCGACCGGTTTGCCGCCGGGCTTGCCATAGGCCGGCTTGAACGAGGCCTTGCGCGCCTTGGCGTCGGCGGCCTTGGCCGCTTCGGCCTCAGCCCTGCCCTTGCCGATCGGCCGGGCACCCGGCGCCATCCAGACATTGGCCTTGCGCTGGCCGGGCGGCTCAATCGGCCGCTGCTCGCGCTCGGGTTTCTTACCACCGCCACGAGGCTTGTCACCGAAGCGCGGCTTGTCACCAAAGCTGCCACGCGGCTTATCGCCGAAGCCGCCGCGTTCGGGTCTCGGACCGCGTTCGCCAGGGCTCTTTTCCGATAAACTTCTGTCAGGACTTGTCGACAATTTGCCGAGCGCCTCGTCGCGGCTGCCTTCCCGGCGCTTGCGGTTCTTGATCAACCCGCCCTCGCCGATCGGCCGGCGCTCGCCGTCACGCGTGAATTTCGGCCGCTCGGGCTCTGCTTCACGGGCCTCGGTGCGCCGCACCGGCTTGTTCGAAAACGGCTTTGTTATCTCGGCATCGAAGTTCGCGCCGGATTCCTCCACCAGCCGCTCGCCAAGCTGGTCGCGCAGCACCCGGCCCTTGATCTCCAGCACATGGCCCTCCGGAAGATCCTCGAGCTGGAAGGGTCCGTAGGAAATGCGGATCAGCCGCGTCACGTCGAGGCCGAGCGCACCGAGAATGTTCTTGACCTCACGGTTCTTGCCCTCGCGCAAGCCGATCGTCAGCCAGGCGTTGGAGCCCTGCTCGCGGTCGAGACTGGCCTCGATGGCCCCATAGAAGACACCGTCGACGGCAATGCCTTCGCGCAGGCCGGCCAGCGCGCTTTCCTCGACCTTGCCGTGGACGCGCACGCGGTAGCGGCGCAGCCAGCCGGTGGCCGGCAGTTCGAGCACGCGCGACAGACCGCCATCGTTGGTAAGCAGCAGCAAGCCTTCCGTGTTGATGTCGAGCCTGCCGATGGTCATCAGCCGTGGCAATTCGGCCGGCAGCACGTCGAAGACTGTCTTGCGGCCTTCGGGATCGCGGTTGGTGGTGACGACGCCGGCCGGCTTGTGAAACAGGAACAGACGCGTGCGTTCGATCGGCGGAATTTCCATGCCGTCGAGATGAATAATGTCGTCGGGCATGACATTGAAAGCCGGCGAAGCCAGCACCCGGCCATTGACCTTGACGCGGCCGGCAGCGATCAGGTCCTCGGCATCGCGGCGCGAGGCGAGACCGGCACGCGCCAGCCGCTTGGCGATGCGCTCGCCGGCTTCTTCCGTTGCTTCCGCCGGCCGCGGGCGTGGCTTGAAACCGCCGCCCGATGCACCTTGGGACCGGTCACTGAAATCATGCTTGGGTCTGTCGCTCCCGAAGTCGCGCTTGGGACGGTCAGCGAAGTCACGCTTCGGACGATCTGCGAAATCACGCTTGGGACGGTCGAAGCGCTTTTCGCCGCCCTCCGGCGAAGCAGCAACCGGACGATCACCACGTGGGGCGTAGGGCTTACGCGGCCCCTCGCGCTTCTCATACGGCTTGCGCTCGCCTTCGGCCGCCATTGGGCGGTTGCCACGTGGGGCGTAGGGCTTACGCGGCCCCTCGCGCTTCTCATACGGCTTGCGCTCGCCTTCGGGCGCCATCGGACGGTCGCCGCGAGGCGCATAGGGCTTGCGCGGGCCTTCGCGCTTCTCATAAGGCTTGCCCGCGGGGCGTGGCCCCTTGCTGAATGGCTTGTCGCCGCCCTTGAAGTCGCGCTTCGGGCGCTCGCCCTCAGCGGCCATCGGCCGATCGCCACGCGGCGCATAGGGCTTCTTGGCACCGAACGATGGCTTGCCGCCCCTGTCGCCGCGCGGAGCCGCGGGTTTCTTGCCCGGGCCTTTTTGGCGCGGAGATTTCTTGTCGTTGTCGTCCATGTGGCCTTTGTCCGTTTGCGCTGCTACAGCGTGGCGCATCCTTTCGGACGCGCAACGAACGCTGTAGCACTTTGATTTGGCGCATGATCATTTCTGAAAATCGAGTCCGATTTTCAGGTTGATGCGCTCAATAACAGGATCACCGCCGGGAGGCGAGGAGATAATGGGAATGGAAACCGCGTGAAGCGGCCGGATTTCATGGCCGTGGCGTTGCAGGAGGCCAAAGCGGCAGCCCTGCGCGGCGAAGTGCCGGTCGGCGCCGTCATTGCGAATGGCCGTACGATTGTGGCCAGCGCCGGCAACCGCACCCGCGAGCTTGCCGATCCAACGGCGCACGCCGAGATGCTGGTCATCCGCGAAGCCTGTGGCAAACTCTCCAGCGAGCGGCTCACAGGCCACGATCTCTATGTGACGCTGGAACCCTGCGCCATGTGCGCCGGCGCCATTTCCTTCGCCAGGTTGCGCCGTCTTTACTTCGGCGCTCCCGACGAGAAGGGCGGCGCCGTGGTCAATGGCGTACGCTTCTTCGCCTCGCCAACCTGCCACCACATACCGGACGTCTATCCCGGTATGGGTGAAACGGAAGCAGCCTTGCTCCTGAAGGGTTTTTTTCGGGACCGTCGCGATTGAGGGGCGCAAACGCCCTTCAGCATTGAAAGAGCTTGCAAGTCTTACAGGGACGGCAGCCAGTCGAACCAGCCACCGCTCTTCTTGCCTTCGGCTTCTTTCCTTAGGCGGCGTTCCTTCTTGTACTCGTCTTCACCAAGCTCGTTTTGCGGCGCGGTATCGGAGGCGACGCGATAGGCGACCGGCGGCTCGCTGAGATATTTGCGAGTGTTCGGGTCGCCCTGCTTGCTTTCGGCAAGACGGCGCTGGATTTCGGCAGCGCGGCCCTTGTCGGAATCAGCGGGCGTCCAGCGCGGCGGATGGCTCGAGCCAGAATCTTCCATCGCCTTTTTCACAGATGCGGGATCCGTCTGTACGTCGTCAACGATCTGCGACTGGTAAGAGGGATCATCCTGATGAGCGGTGGCGTCGGCACGCAGACGTGCACGGCGCTGCTCGGGCGATTCGGGCCATTGAGCACTTGCCGTTTCGATGCTGTCCTGCGGAGCCGGCAGCGCGCCCTTCTGGCCAGGCGCCGGCTTCACCAATGTGGGACGCGGCTTATAATCGATCTGGTCCTTGTGCTTCGGCGCGATGGAAAAGGCGCTCGATAGATCGCCGGCCAATTGTTCGCCGGCGGTCTTGTCGGTGCCGTAGGTCGGGGAGCCGACGCAGCCGGCCAGAGCAAAGCCCGATGCGACAATCGGCGCCAGCAGCGCGAGGCGCGCATTGTATCTCACGGTCATGCCAAAAAGTCCCACTCTAGACAGCCTCTCGATCGTCACCGGCCCGGGTCCGGTCCCCATCGTCCACGCACTTGCGACGGAAATCCGGCGACAATTTGTCTTCCGGAGTTTCGCGTGTTTACCTCAACCACTCGTTAAGGGCAACGCGCGGGCGGATTTGCATCGCCCAGCGTGGCATTTGTGCACCTTTTTTTGGCTGCATGCGTGTCGTTGTCCCAAACCGCTACATACTCTTGGGCGACATGCATCAGAGTCTACCGATCGCTTTCAGCTCATGCAGCACCGCGGCGTCGCGCGCCGAGACGCCAGGAAAGGCGGGATCCTGCCCGACATCGGCCGTGTAGCGCCAGGAACGCGCGCATTTGACCAGGCCGCGGTCCTCGGCCTTCTCGACGACCACGGCGACGCCCTTGACGTCGTCGAGCGTGAAAGCGCCTTCCGGCGCCTGGCCATGGGCAATCACGAGATCACTGGTGATCGCCATCTCGGCCATATCGATGTCCGATATCGCCGCCTCGAGCCCAGCGTCGTTGATCGTCACGACAGGCACGGCCTCAAGCGAGGAGCCGATCACCTTCCGGGCACGCGCGATCTCGAGCGCGCCGGTGACGACGCGGCGCACCTGCCGCACCTTGCGCCATTTCTCCGCCAGCGCCTCATTCTTCCAATCCGTCGGAACTTCCGGGAACTGGTCGAGATGCACCGACACCGCATCGGGATGACGGTCGAGCCAGGCTTCTTCCATGGTGAAGGGCAGCATCGGCGCCAGCCATTTCACCAGGCAATCGAAGAGATGACGCACCACCTGTATCGAGGCCTGGCGCTTCACGCTCGACGGCGCCTCGCAGTAGAGCGCGTCCTTGCGGATGTCGAAATAGAAGGCCGACAGTTCGACCACCATAAAATCGAGCAGCGCGCGGGTGATACGCTTGAACTCGAAGGCGTCGTAGCCCTGACGCACCACCTCGTCGAGCTCGGACAGCCGATGCAGCATCAGCCGTTCCAGCTCCGGCATCTCTTCCAGCGGCACGGTCTCGCCATCGTCATGGGCGAGCGTGCCCAGCATCCAGCGAATGGTGTTGCGCAGCTTGCGGTAGGCGTCGATGTTGGTCTGCAGCACGTTCTTGCCAAGCCGCTGGTCTTCCCAATAATCCGTAGTCACCACCCAGAGCCGCAGGATGTCGGCGCCGGACTGTTTGATGACGTCCTGCGGCACGACGGTGTTGCCGAGCGATTTCGACATCTTGCGCCCGTCCTCGTCCATGGTGAAGCCATGGGTGACGACAGTGTCGTAAGGCGCCCTGCCCCTTGTGCCGCAGCTTTCGAGCAGCGAGGAGTGGAACCAGCCGCGATGCTGGTCGGAGCCTTCGAGATAGACGTCGGCAGGCCATTTGAGATCAGGACGGTCCTCCAGCGTGAAGACGTGCGTCGAGCCCGAATCGAACCAGACGTCGAGGATGTCCATCACCTGCTTCCATTTGGAGGCGTCGTGATTGCCGAGGAAACGCTCCTTGGCGCCGGCGGCGAACCAGGCGTCGGCGCCCTCGTTCTCGAAGGCATCCATGATGCGCTGGTTGACGGCGTCATCCCTGAGCACATTGCCGTCCGCGTCGGCGAAGACGGCGATCGGAACGCCCCAGGCACGCTGGCGCGAGAGCACCCAATCCGGGCGTTCCTCGACCATGGCGCGGATGCGGTTCTGGCCGGCGGGCGGCACGAAGCGGGTGTCGTCGATGGCCTTCAGCGCGCGGCTGCGCAGCGTCGTGCCGTCGCCGAGATCCTTGTCCATGTAGACGAACCATTGCGGCGTGTTGCGGAAGATCACCGGCTTTTTCGAGCGCCAGGAATGCGGATAGCTGTGCTTCAGGCGGCCGCGCGCAAACAGCGCGTTGCGCTTGATCAGCTCGTCGATGACCGCCTGGTTGGCGTTGCCCTTCTTGCCATTGTCGTCAATGACGCGCGCGGGCCCGCCCTCGCGGTCGGGGCCGAACCCCGGCGCGTCCTTGGTGAAGAAGCCGGCATCGTCGACCGTGAAGGGGATGACCGTGTCGATACCGCGCTGGCGAAGGTCCGGCGCCGCATCCATCCAGGCGTCAAAATCCTCACGTCCGTGGCCGGGCGCCGTGTGCACGAAGCCGGTGCCGGCATCGTCGGTGACATGATCGCCGGCAACCAGCGGCACCTGGAATTCGTAGCCGCCGCCGAGACCCTTGAAGGGATGCGAAAGCACAAGACTTCCAAGCTGTTCGGCCGAAACGCCATGAAGGCGATTCAGGGTGATCTTGGCCTTGGCCTGACTTTCCTCGGCCAGCGCATCGGCAAAGATCAGCTTCTCGCCCGGCTGCGGGCCAAAGGCGTTTTCGGCGGCCGTCACTTCGTAGAGGCCGTAGGCGACGCGCGGCGAATAGCTGACGGCGCGATTGCCCGGGATGGTCCATGGCGTCGTCGTCCAGATGACGACATGAGCATCCAGCAGGTCCAGCGACCGACCGCTCAGGTCGGGATCGAATTCGGCCGGCTGGCCGTCGACGACGCTGGCGACGACAAGATTGGCCACCGGAAATTTCACCCAGATCGTGTCGGACTCATAGTCCTGGTATTCGATCTCCGCCTCGGCGAGTGCCGTGCGCTCGACAACGCTCCACATCACCGGCTTGGAGCCGCGATAGAGCTGGCCCGACATGGCAAATTTCAGCAGCTCGCCGGCGATGCGCGCCTCGGCGTGGAAAGCCATGGTCGTATAGGGGTTCTTGAAATCACCGACGACGCCAAGCCGCTGGAATTCCGTCCCCTGAACGTTGATCCAGTGCGCGGCGAAATCCCGGCATTCCTTGCGGAACTCGTTGATCGGCACCTCGTCCTTGTTCTTGCCCTTGGCGCGATACTGCTCCTCGATCTTCCATTCGATCGGCAGGCCGTGGCAGTCCCAGCCCGGCACGTAGTTCGAGTCGTAGCCGCGCATCTGGAACGAGCGGGTGACGACGTCCTTGAGGATCTTGTTCAGCGCGTGGCCGATATGGATGTTGCCGTTGGCGTAGGGGGGGCCGTCATGCAGCACGTACTTCTCGCGGCCGGCAGAGCTGTCGCGCAGCTTGCGGTAGAGGTCCATATCCTGCCAGCGCTTGACCAGCACCGGCTCCTTCTCGGGTAAGCCGGCGCGCATCGGGAAATCCGTCTGCGGCAGGTAAAGCGTTTTGGAATAGTCGATCGTCGCGGTGTCCAGTGTTTCGTCGGTCATTGGTCTGCCATGTGCGTGCCGGGCCATGCGGCCTGCGGCGTTGATTTTACTTCCGCGCCTGTCGTTTTCCCAAAACCGGGGCCACTTTTGGGCGACATGCCTTGATGATCTGGAAAAGCGCGACGGGTCGCGCGCAAGATTCCCGGCGGCTCCGACAGCCTTCAGGCCGCCAGGAACACCGGGCTGGTAATTCGTATCCTCGGCGCGTGAAGGCGCGAAAAGCTCGTCATTGGTCGGCTTTTAGCGGAGATAGGCGCAGGAATAAAGCGTCTCGTTCGATTCGCTTACATCTTGAAGTCGAAGCGATAGGTCGTCGACACGCCGACCATGAACTGGTTGCGGTCGCCGCGCTCCCTGACTAGGCTGGAATCGGCCGCCGGACCTTTCAAGCGCGAATATTCGCCGAACAGGCTGGCCGTCATCGGATCGGTCACCTTCCAGGTCACCGCGCCGCCGAGGCCGACGGATTTAAGGCCGCCGCCAGGATTATATTGGCTCAGGCCCGAGGCCACGGCTTCCTGCGCGTCGACGCCGTAATAGGCGTCGAAATATTTGGCCGAGGCAAAGGACACCCGCGGCCCGCCCGAAATCCTGACCGTTGGCGTCACATCGTAGAAGGCGTCGGCTGCGATATCGGCGACAAAGCCGTTGTGAGCACGGATGCCATGCCGCAATTCGGCGCGCGCGCGCATCCAGTCCGTCGGATAAAATTCGAAGAAGCCGCCGACTTCGCCGCCCCAGCGGACCGGATCGAGGCCTTTGAGCTCGTCGGCATCGCTGTCATCGCGTGAGAACAGGAATTTGCCGGTCAGGCCGGCGCGAACGCCGCCATCATCGATAAGCGCCAGCGAAATGTTGTCGTTGCGCGACGTGAAGCGTACCGCGGGACCCGCCTTGCCCAAGGAGATGATGGGCTGGGCGCTGAGCATGTATTTCTTGCCGCCCTCGAAATTCGGCGCGACCAGGCCCGTGGCGCCGACCGTGAGATACCAGTCGCCGGACAGCCAGCCAAAAGCGCCGTCGCCGGCCTCGGCCGCGCCTGACGTCGCCAGCATGATGGTGGCCAAAGCTACCGAAATCTTCCCGACCGGACTCATGACCACTCCACTACACGATACAACTATCCTGCGGCGACAGCTTTGACGAGGCTTTGGTAAAATTTGATTTAAGGGCGAGACATCCGGCCCGCATTGCCCTGCACCATCGGCGCCACCGGTTGGCGGTGGACTGGCACCGAAGCTAACTTCGTCGCATACTGGCAGACCTCAACGGAGGTGGCGACATGACTTTGCACGGCGATACACTGAAGAACGCGATCGGCCAGACGCGAGACAAGTGGGGATGGTTTGTCGGTCTGGGCGTGGTGCTGCTGATCCTCGGCGGCATCGCCTTCGGCAATCTGTTCATCGCCACGGTGGCTTCCGTCTATGTCGTGGGATGGCTGATGCTGGTGGCCGGCATCATCGAGATCATGCATGCCTTCGGTGTGAAGACCTGGGGCCGCTTCTTCTACTGGCTGCTCAGCGGACTGCTTTATGCGGTGGCCGGATTTTTCGCTTTCGACAATCCGTTGCTGGCCTCTGCGGTGCTGACCTTCCTGCTGGCCGTTGCGCTTGTCGCTTCCGGCGCGCTGCGCGCCTGGGTCGGCTACAGCCACCGCCCGGAAAGCGGCTGGGGCTGGATCGTCGCGGCCGGTGTCATCAGCGTGCTTGCGGGCCTGATCATCGCCATGGGCTGGCCGGTCAACAGCCTGTGGGTGCTCGGCATGTTCCTGGCGATCGACCTGATCTTCCAGGGCTGGACCTTCATCGCGGTCGGCCTTGCGCTGAAAAAGTAAGGTCTCGTCTGCGCAGTCCTTCAAGCGAAGCCCGATGCCGAAAGACGGTGATCCCGGCCGAAAGCCGGCACCGGGTTTCGGGATCATGCCTTAAAACGCCACTGCCGCGTCCAGACTGGACAGCGGCTTGACGCCGGCAAGCAGCGCGCGAGCCTCGGCTTCGTCCCGCCTCATCTGTACGACCAGTGCATCCAGCCCGTCGAACTTGATCTCGCTGCGCAGGAAGCCGAAGAACGACACCTGGCAGGTCTCGCCATAGAGATCGCCGGAAAAATCGAAGACGAAGGTTTCCAGAAGCGGTGCGCCATTATCGTCGACGGTCGGGCGGCGGCCGAAGCTCGCGACACCATCGTGCAGCGTGCCGTCAGCGCGGCGAAAGCGGACGGCATAGATTCCTTCCTTGAGAGTGGCCTCCGCGGCAAGCCTCATATTCGCGGTCGGAAAGCCTAGCGTTCGCCCGAGCTGCTGGCCGCCCACGATCTCGCTTTCCACCGTGAAGCGATAGCCGAGCAGACTGGCGGCTTCGGCTATCTCGCCATCGCACAGCAAGCCCCGGATTCGGCTTGACGAAACCACCTCGGCACCCTCGTCTCGAAAGGCGTCGACAAGCGTGACGCCGAAACCATGGCGCTCGCCGGCCGCCATGAGATAGGCCGGCCCGCCCTGCCGGTCCTTGCCGAAATGGAAATCGAAGCCGGTCACGGCATGAGTGATGCCGAGCGTCCTCTCCAAGACATCGGTGATGAAAGCTTCCGCTGACAGCGAAGCGAAATCCCGCGTGAAGGGCTGCTCGACGAGCGCGGCAAAGCCCAGCAACGACAGGAGGCGCGCTTTCATTGGCGGCGGCGTCAGCACGAACAGCGGCATGTCCGGCCTGAAAACCTTTCGGGGATGCGGCTCGAAAGTCAGCACCAAGGCCGGCACGCCACGCCGCGTGGCCTCGGCCAACGCCCGTTCGAGCACCGCCTGATGGCCGCGGTGGACGCCGTCGAAATTGCCGATCGCGACGACACCACCACGCAGATCGGCGGGCAGCGGCGCGGTTGCTGAAAGATGCTGGAAAGCCACCATTGTCACCTACTGCAGTCTGGCTATGACGGACACCGGACGATAGCCGTGCCGTTCCAGGAAGAGCCCGAGTTTTGCCGGATCCGGCCGCAAGGCGTCGCCATAGTCGCGGGCGTGAATGCCGCCAGAGACATAGAGAACGTCGAAGCCATTGTCGGCCGCGCCCTTGACGTCGGTCATGATGCCATCGCCGATGGCCAACACCTGCGAACGCTCGACTGGCCGTCCGAGAACCTCGGCCACCTCCTTCATCGCGACTTCATAGATCGGCGCGTAGGGCTTCCCGGCGATCAACGTGCGACCGCCGAGTTGGGCATAGTCGCGTGCCAGGGCGCCGGCGCACCAGATGATCCGTTCGCCGCGCTCCACCATGATATCGGGGTTGGCGCAGATGAACGGCAGGTTCCTGGCGCGCAATCGCCGCAACAGTTCCGCATAGTCCTCGGGCTTTTCGACCTCGTCGTCGAACAGCCCGGTGCACACGACGCCGGCGGCCTCGAATTCCTCGACGAGCTCGACCTCCAGGCCATCATAGAGGGTCAAATCGCGGTCAGCGCCGATGTGGAAGACTTTGCGTGGGCCCTCCGCGATCAGGTCGCGGGTCACGTCGCCCGACGTCACCACACGGTCGTAGGCCGACGGGGGAACGCCGATCACGCTCATCTGAGCCACGACATCGGCGCTGCGGCGGGGCGAGTTGGTGATCAGGACAACCGGAATACCGGCCGCCCTCGCCCTCGCCAACGCGGCGGCGGCTGCCGGAAAATGCCATTCGCCGTTGTGAACGACGCCCCAGACATCGCAGAGAATCGCCGAATAGGCTTTCGACGCATCTTCGAGCGAGCCGACGATCTCAGGCGAATCCGCCATGCCGTTTCCTTCAATGTAATTGTTGCAAGTGCCAAGGCCGACGGTTCGCCGCAGCCGGTCCGAATTATCCGAACCGGCCCATGCTGTCACCAGCTTTCGCCTGGAGATCGACGCGAACCGCCGCCTGTCCGCCCGATCGGCGCCTTCGATTGACGGCAAAATCCGCGACCGGGGCGATGTTTGGTTAACGAGCCTTGAAGGGGAGGCTTGATTCTGGACTCGACCGGTCAACGTTGAACGCGGCCGACAAGGAGACGATCGATGCGCTGAAGTCCTGCTCGTCGGATTCGCGCTTCTAAGCCACACGGCCTTTTTGGCACAACGTCTGTCGCCGTCAAGCTCTTGCGTGCGCCTGCCGTGACAGGCACATATCGCTCGGAAAAATCGCGCATCCAGCGCGGCCCGCTGGGGACGAACAATGCCCGAAACCGCCAATCACCTCGCCTTCGCGCTGGTCTGCCTCGGCATGGTGCTGACGCCAGGCCCGAACATGATTTACCTGATCTCGCGCTCGCTGTCGCAAGGGCCAAAAGCAGGGCTGATCTCGCTTGGCGGGGTCGCTGTCGGCTTTCTGTTCTATGTGCTGTCGGCCGCGTTCGGCATCACGGCGCTGCTGCTTGCCGTGCCCTATGCCTACGACGCCCTGCGCTTTGCCGGCGTGCTCTATCTCTTGTGGTTGGCCTGGCAGGCCGTGAAGCCCGGCGGACGCTCGCCATTCCAGGTGCGCGAACTGCCGAAGGACAGGCCACGCAAGCTCTTCGCCATGGGATTGATGACCAATCTGCTCAACCCCAAGGTGGCCGTCCTTTACCTGTCGCTGCTGCCGCAGTTCATCAACCCCGGCAAGGGTCATGTCCTGTCGCAGCTTCTGGTGCTCGGCGCGACGCAGATATCGATCAGCCTCAGCGTCAATGCCATCATTGCGGTCACCGCTGGCTCGATCGCCGCCTTCCTGGCTGGACGGCCATTATGGCTGGTGATTCAGCGCTGGATTATGGGAACCGTGCTGACGGCGCTGGCGCTGAAGATGGCGACCGACGCGCAACGCTGAAGGCGTCCTACATTGGCCGACGGATCGGCCGGATCTGCGCCGGCTCGACCACCTTGCGGTACAGATGCCAGGTAGCATGGCCCAGGATCGGCATGACGACGGCCAGCCCGGCAAACAGCGGGATAGAACCGATCACCAGCAGCACGGCGACCGTCAGGCCCCACAGCGCCATCTGCAGCGGGTTCGCCATCACCGCGCGGGCCGATGTCTCGATTGCCGAGACGGCGCCGACATCACGGTCGAGCAACAGTGGGAAGGCGATCACGGTGGTGGCCAGCACGACCACGGCGAAGACAAACCCCACGGCATTGCCGGCGATGATCAACGTCCAGCCCTTGCTGGTCGTCAGAACGTCACGCAGGAAGGCGCCGACGGAAGCTGGTGGCTGGTCACCAAACTGGCTGGTGTAGATCGACTGTGCCGTGAACAGCCACAAAAGGAACAGGGCGAACAGCATGATGCCGATGGCGGCGATCGAGGGCAGCGCCGGGGAGCGACGGACATCGAGGGCATGCCGCCAGCTGGTGTTCATGCCGAGCTCGCGGCGGCGGCTGATCTCGTAGAGCCCGATGGCGGCGAACGGGCCGACCAGCGCAAAGCCCGACATCAAGGGATAGACGAGCTGGATGGCATTGGAGCCCGACGACCACCGGGTGAGGATCAGGCCGACGATCGGGTAAATCAGGCACAGGAACACGTAGTGGGATGGTTTTGCCCAGAAATCTTCTGCGCCGAGCCGCAGCGCGTCCCAGAGGTCGGAGGTCGTGATGTGGCGCACCGTGGGCTGCACATGCATTCCGCGCGCGTCCGCCATGACATGAAAGCCGGCCATAACCTTCCTCCGTTTTTCTCGGGGGGCGATCACCGCCTAGGGTGGCCGCCCGTAGCTGCCACTTCAAGAACGCCGGCATCATAGCCGATCTTCCCGGGATTGTCGCCGCATGGACGGCATTTCGCCTCTCCTCACGCGATTTTCATTGCCCAGCCCGGTAAAAGCCATGATCGCGACTATGTCAGGCAAGCATGACCGCTGAAAAAATCGAAATCCGTCAAGCAGGCCTGAACAGGCGCATGTGGCTCAAGGCAGCCGGCCTCGTGGCCTTGGCCGGGCTGGCCGCCTGCGGCACCGTTTCTGTGCCGACCGGTCAAGGTGCGGGGGTCTCCTCCTCCGCCACCGGCACGCTGGCGAGCTTGCGCGCGACCGCGGGACTGGGGCCACTGGTTCCCGATGCACAGCTGGAACAAGCAGCACTCCAGCAGGCCGGCTACATGGCGTCACGGGAGCGCATGAGCCATACCACAGGTTGGGGCAAGGATTTCGCTTCGCGCATGAAGGACAACGGAGTGCGAGGTGCCGCGGCCGAGAACATCGCCGAGGGCCGCTTCGACCAGCAAAAACTGTTCGACATTTGGATGCATTCGCAGGGCCACCGGCGCAACATGCTCGACCCGGATTTCAGCCGCTTCGGGCTTGCCTATGTCCGGGACGGACGTGATCCTAATCTGCGCTATTGGGCGCTGGTTCTCGGCAGGTAGGCCCCTATTTTGGTCGTCGCCTTGAATTTCCCCATCAGGTAGGGACCGGAGCGCACCGGCTCGTATTTCGGCGCTTCGTGCCTTTGACCACGCCGCGTCGATCACCGCCTGCGGAATTCCGTGGTTGGTTACAGCCAGAACCCAGTGTCGCGGCAGATGCGATCGACTTCGACGGCGAGCGCCTTCTTCTCGTCAGTGCTGGCGTTTCGAACCGCCCGGGATCGAATACCGGAAAGTGTCGGTCCGCCTGCCGCCGGGCCTAGTCCATATGCGCTGCAGGCGCGCCGCCGGCCGGACCGGCCGTCGGCTTGCGCAGCAGGAAGACAAACGGGATGGCGAGCAGCGTCATCACCATCAATATTTTGAAGTCGTTGACGTAGGAGATCATCATGGCCTGGAGATTGACCATGCGGTCCACCTCCGACAGCGCCATTGGATCGCCACCCGCCGCAGCCGGCGAGACTGCCCAGAGATTGGGGTTGAACGGGCTGATGAAGGCGGAAAGTTCGGCGTGATTGACCTGCGTGTTGCGCACCAGCAGCACGGTCACGACCGAGACGCCGATCGACGAGCCAAGATTGCGCACCAGGCTGAATAACGAGGTTGCGTCGGTGCGGTAGCGTGCGTCGAGCGTGGCGAAGGCAACCGTCGACAGCGGCACGAATACCATTCCCATGCCCAGGCCCTGGATCACCCCGGAGCTGATGATCAGCCAGTTGTCCATCTGCGGCGTGAAGCTGGCCATGGTGTAGAGCGACTGGGCGGTCAGGAGAAAACCGATGACGACGAGAATTCTGGCGTCGATCTTGCCCATGATCCGTCCAACGGCGAGCATCGAAATCATCGTGCCGACGCCGCGTGGTCCCATGACGATGCCGATGGTGACGGTCGGATAGCCGAAGATGGTGGACAGCATCGGCGGCAGCAGCGACATGGAAGCCAAAATCAGCACACCCATGACGAAGATGAACGCCAGCCCGGTCACGAAATTGCGGTCGAGGAAAATCTTCGGATCGATGAAGGGATGTTCCGATGTGACCGTGTGAATGATGAACACCCAGAAGCCGGTGATCGAAAGCCCCAGCTCGATCCAGATCTCGACCGAGGAAAACCAGTCGACCTCGCCACCGCGGTCGAGCAGCAGCTGCAGCGCGCCGACGCCGAGCGATATCATGGCAAAGCCGAAGAAATCGAAGCTGCGCACGCGCCGGGCAACGACCGGCAAATAGGCGGCCATGCCAAGGAAGGCGACGATGCCGACCGGCAGGTTGATGAAGAACACCCAGCGCCAGTTGAAGTTCTCGGTCAGCCAGCCGCCCAGCGTCGGACCAAGGATCGGCCCCAGCATGATGCCGGCGCCCCAGATGGCCATTGCCTGGCCGTGACGTTCCTTGGGATTGATGTCGAGCAGGAAGGTCTGCGACAGCGGCACGATCGCGGCGCCGAACACCCCTTGCATCAGCCGGAAAAGCACCATGGTTTCCAGGCTCCACGCCAGGCCGCACAGCATGGAGAAGATGGTGAAGCCGACCACCGCCGTCAGGAACAATTCCTTGCGGCCGAAGCGATCGGCAAGCCAGCCGGTGACCGGCGTCATGATGGCGGCGGCCACGATATAGGAGGTCAGCACCCAGTTTATGTTGTCCGGGGAGGCGCCGAGATCGCCGGTCATCGTCGGCAGCGCGACATTGGCGATGGTCGTGTCGAGCGCCTGCATGATCGTCGCCAGCATGAGCGCGACCGTGATCAGGCCGCGATGCGGCACTTCTTTGAAGGGTTCGGGCGTGCTCATGCGCGCAACTTCCAGCAGGTAACAAAAACGTGTACACAGGGTTTCCGGGCGGCAAGGCCTTCCCTGAGAGACCTTCATCGCGGTGGGACGCGATTATCGATGTGGGGGTTACATCGACCGAAAGTCTCGAGTGAGCGGATGCCTGCCGCCCGGAAACATGAGGACCGACGGGGCGGTGTCGAAGATTTCAGGTGTCGGCCAAACCACGACGCGGCTCGAACCAGGCACTGGTCCTTCCCGCTCCTCCCATCAGACCAATCCTGCTATTCGCTTCCACCCGCCTGGTCCTCGCGGGCTTCCGCCGACTTACTGCGCGTGCTCGCCAGCCGTTGCGTGACCGAATATAGCCGGAAAACCGCGGGCAATCCCGGTATCGACTGTGACGGAGACGCTCATGCCGGTACGCAGAGCCATCTTGGCGTCGGGATCGGTCAGTTCCAGCCGCACCGGGATGCGCTGCGTGACCTTGACCCAGTTGCCGGTGGCATTTTGCGCGGGCAGCAGCGAGAATTCCGCACCGGTTCCCGCACCGATCGCCTTGACGGTCGCCTCGAAGGTCCTGCCCGGATAGGTGTCGACGACGATCTCGGCCTTCTGCCCCGGCTTCATGTTGGTGAGCTGGGTTTCCTTGAAATTGGCATCGATCCAGGTGTCGCCGGTCTCGACCAGAGAAAACAACGGCGTGCCGGAGCCGACAAACTGGCCGACCTTGAAGGACGAAGCCTGGGAGATGACGCCATCGGCGGGCGCCTTCACCGTGGTCTGCGCCAGGTCGTATGCGGCCTTGTCGCGGGCGGCGAGCGCCGACATCACGGTCGGATGCTTGTCGGTTTCGATGTCGGGGTTGCCGCCGAGGGCGGCCTTGGCGCTGATGATGCCCTGCTGGGCAACGGCAAGCTGCTGCTTTGCCTTGTCGAGATCGTTCCTGGCCTGGTCGAGTGAAGACTTGGCGTTGATGCCCTTCTGGGCAAGATCGGCGGCACGGCCATACTGCGACTGGGCGTAGTCGACCTCGCTGCTGGCGGACTTCTCCTGCGCCATTGCCTGGCTGTAAGCGGCGCGCAGCTGCTCGACATTGAGGCGCGCGGCAGCAACAGCCGCGTCGGCCTGGGCAAGCGCGATCCGGTAAGGCTCGGGATCGATGGCGAACAGGAGATCGCCCTGCTTAACCATCTGATTGTCCGATATGGCGACCTGAACGATGCGTCCCGCAGTGTCCGAGGCGATCGACACCTTGGCCTGCTGCAGGTTGGCGTTCTCCGTCTCCTGATAGCGCCCGCCGGTCACCCAGACATAGCCGCCGCCGATGACCAGGGCCGCCGGCAAGGCGAACATCAGAAAAAAACGGCCCATGCGGCGCTTCTTCGGCGCTGGCACTGGCTGCACGGGAGGAGCGACGGCAACAGGAGCAGCAGCCGGCTGGGCCGGTGCTTCCATCTCCACCTTGGGGGCGCTCTCGCCTATTTTGGCTACTGCGTTCATGCTGCTGCGCCTTCTGTATTCTTGACCTTTTCGTCCGACGATGAATCGCCATCCGCGAGATTTTGCGCCATCGCATCGAGCGACCTGATCAGGATGCGACGGTCCTCCGACGAAACGCCGACAAGCGATTCCTCATAGACCTCGCCGGCGAGGCTCTTGACCTCGGCATAGGCCGCGCTCGCCTTGGCGGTCGGAAAAATCATCCGCACTCGGCGGTCGGCGGCGTCGGCGCGGCGTTCGATCCACCCGCCCTCCTCCATCCGGTCGACAAGGCGCGAGACGCTGATGGGCTCGATTTCGAGCAATTCCGCGAGCCGGGCCTGGGAGACCCCCGCCTCCTTGGCGACACGCACCATAAGGCGCCACTGCGCCGACGACAGGCCAAGCCCGCTGGCGCGCATCTCGAAGCGCTTGCGCAGCAGACGCTGTACGTCGTGGATTAAAAATCCCAATCTATCGATGCCATCAGAAACCATGAGCGATACTTATAATAAGCGTGCTTACTATTCAAGGTGCCAAATCGCAATGGAAGCCGGCAAATGTGCAGGACAGCCATGCGACACGGTCATGGTTGGCAAGAAGTAAGCGTCGTGAGCTTTTTAGAAGGAACCTGACAAGGGCAGAACCGAACGTTCTCACAGGCGATTTCGAACGACCATCGTGACGACGAAGAACGCGCCGAGCGAACTGGTGATAATGCCGATCGGCAATTCCTGTGGCGGCAGAAGCGTGCGGGCCAGAAGATCGCTTGCCAGCAAAAGCACCGCCCCAAACAGCGCGCAGCTTGCGATCAGACGCAAATGCAAGGGGCCGGCCAGCGGCCGCGACAGATGCGGGATCATCAATCCGACAAAGCCGATGACGCCGGCGACCGAGACCAGAATTGCCGTCGAGAAGGCGGCGACGAGGAATGTCGCCCTGCGCATCCTTGCCACGGGCACGCCAAGGCTTTCGGCGGCACTTTCGCCGGCCAGGAAGGCGTCCAGCCTGCGATGGTTCCAAAGCCCGTAGGCCGCGATCGTGCCGGCGCCCAACGCGCCCAGCCACACATTGTCCCAGCGCGCCAGCCCAAGCCCGCCCATCGTCCAGAACAGCACCGAATGGGCCGCGCGCTGGTCTCCGGCAAAGACCAGGTAGTTGGTCAACGCCGTGAACATGAAGGAGACGGCAAGCCCGGCAAGGATCAAGCGTTCCGGGCCCTGCCCCCTTACCCGCGCGACCAGCAGCAGTACGATGCCCGCTGCCAGCATGCCGCCGGTGAAAGCCGCGATCGGCAAGGTCCAGATGCCGAAACTGTCACCAAAGACGGTGATGACGGAAACCGCGCCCGCGGCGGCCCCCGAAGACAGGCCGAACAGGAAGGGATCGGCGAGATCGTTACGCGTCACCGTCTGCAGCAACGCGCCGACCATGCCGAGGCCCGCGCCGACACAGACCGCCAGGATCGTGCGCGGCAGCCGCAGATCGACGACGATCTTGCCGACCGGGCCAGACACCTCATGTTCGCTCAACCCGACGGCATGGCCAAGTGCGGCAACGACGTCGCTCAGCGGTATCAGCGTCGAACCATAGGCGATCGACAGCAGCACGAGAGCGGCGGTCGCCACCGCGCCCGCCGCCATGGCCAGCGGGAATGCCCTGTGCCCTGAGAGCGCGCCGGATTTGTGCTTCAGGGCGAGATGCATCAGAACGCTTCCGGATGCATCGCCCTGGCGATCTTGCCGATGGCTTCGATGTTTGCCGGTCCGGGCGTGAGTTCGGCATAGCGCAGGGCCACAAAACGCTCGTTCTTGACCGCGTCCGTCTCTTTCATCGCCGGATGCGCCTTCAGGAAATCAAGGAGTTTCGTGTAACCGCCGCCATCCTGATAGTCGAGCAGGATGAGGAATTGCGGATTGCGCGACGCCACGGTTTCCCAATCCGTGTTGCCCCAGTTCGTCTCCATGTCGGCCATGATGTTTTCGCCGCCGGCCGCCGTGATCATGGCACTCGGGATGGCGAATTTTCCGGCGGTGAACGGCTTGTCCTCGCCTGAATCATAGAGGAACACCCGTGTTCCATTGCGGGCGCCGACCTTGGCGGTAATGTCGGCGAGTTGCGCCTTCCATCCGGAGACAAGCCTTTCCGCTTCTGTCTCCTTGCCGAAGATCTTGCCCAGTTTTTCGACATCGCCGTAGAGAAGGTCCAAGGAGGCTGCCGGGCGGTTCTTGTCGAGATGGACGCAGCTTTCCGTCAGCACCAGCGTCTTGATGCCGTGCGGCGCGAGCGTGTCGGGAGTCACGTCGCCGCCCGGCTTCATGCCGTAGTACCAGCCCCCGAAAAAGAAATCGGGCTCGACCGCGACGAGGTTTTCGAGCGTCGGGTATTTTGGCGCCAGTTCCGGAATGGAACCCTGCTCGGCCTTGAATTCGGGGCCCACCTTGTACCATCCGGTGATGCCGGTCAGTCCGACGATCGACGGCTGCAGTTTTAGCGCGAAGGCCATTTCGGCCATGTTGAGATCATGAATGACGGCGCGCTTGGGAGGGGCATCGAAGGTCAGCGGCCTGCCGCAACTGTCGACGGTGACCGGGAAGGCGAAGGCTGCCGACGCCAGCAGCGAGAAGGCGAGCGACAGGGCGAGGCGTTTCACGATTTTTGCTCCTTGGTTGAACTGTGTCGGATGAAAGTTGGTTTCGGTCAGGAAGGCGCGGCACGGTTCGGAACATCGAACACGGTCAGTTCGCGGTCCTCCGTGGGATGGCGCAGGCGAAACACGTCGACGCCGAAAATCTCGCGGATCAGTTGTTGCGTCAGCGCTTCGCGCGGCGCCGCCAGCGCATGGAGCCGGGCTTCGTTCATCACCGCTACCCTTGTGGCGAACGGCGCCACCAGCGCCAGATCGTGCAGCACCGCGATCACCGTCATGCCGAAGCCAGCCACGAGTTCGAGCAGTTCCGCGCGGGCGCGCGGGTCGAGATGGTTGGTCGGTTCGTCGAGGAACAATACTTTCGGTTCCTGGGCGATGGCGCGCGCAAGCTGGGCGCGTTGGCGTTCCCCGCCCGACAGCGAGCCAATGGTGCGGCCAAGCTGGGGCAGCAAACCGGTCCGGCGCAGCGCGTCCACGACAATGTCGCGTTCCTCGCTCCTGTGTTTCAAGCCGGCATGCGGGACGCGGCCAAGCTCGACATAGTCGATCACCGCCAGCCGCGGATCCGGCTGGTCGGTCTGGCCGACGACGGCGATGTGAAGGGCCCGCTCGGCCGGCGAAATCCTGTCGAGGCGGCGCCCGCCGAGTTTCACCTCTCCGGAACTTGGCTTGAGCATGCCGGACAACATGCGCAGCAACGTGGTCTTGCCGGCGCCGTTGGGGCCGATAATGGCGAGGCGATCGCCGATGGCCATGGACAGGCTGACCGCGTGGACCAGATTCCGCCCATTCGCCACCGCGCCGAGATCGCGCGCCTCGAGAAGCGGCACCGTCATCGGCTGTCTCCTGCTGGCTCGTCCGCTACCGGGATGCGGGCCAGCGTCTTGCCGGCCAGTCGCGGCGGACGTTGTCCGGCATTGCACCAGCCGTCGGGGAGCGAGGCGTAGAGCCTGGCAAATCGCACGAGATCGCCGGCATCGGCTTCCGCATCGATGGAGCCGAAGAGATAGGCGGCCTTGCCGGGCGCCTGGAACGCCACCGCCAGCGGCCGCGCACAGCCTGCCATGCACGCCACCCCCTCGACCGTGAAACCCTGCGCCACCGCGAGTTCGGCGTGGGTCGACAACCGCGAGCGCAAATCGGTGCACAAAGCTTCGCCCGACCTGGTCCCTGTCGGGATGTCGCGGCAAAGCGTGCACACGATGATACGGTGAATGCGATCTATGGCGGCGCCCAACTTTCCGTCTTTCTCGATTGGCGACGGAAGGATGTTGGCGGTCGGTCATCAGACCGACGTCCACGTCTCCTCCCGGCACACCCCGTCCGGTCAACTCCGTGATGGCAGGTCTCCTGGCTCGCGGGTCTCGGCGCAATCCTGCCTTCCCAGCCTCGCCGGCCAGTGGCATTTCGGATCTCGCTCACCGCTTACAGTTGCGGGGGCAGCCACGGCCTCGATCCCAGGCGGATCTCACCGTGTTCCCTTTTCACCCCTCGCCTTTCGACTCGGGGACCATCACCATTCCACCCTAGTTTTCCCCGGATTGCATCGCAACGGATTTCTCGGTTGCCACGACCGGAGCTGAAGCCGCGTGCGACCACGCATCTTTATGTAATAACATAACGCAATAACGCATGAGGCGCGGCGCTGTCAAGCGAGGGGCTGTCAGCCATCTGTCGAGCGAATTGCGCGGAGTGCGCAATTTCGATCAAATTGGCCAAGCGCGGAAAGCCGGATGATTTCAGGTCGAATCGACCTGAAATCTGAATCCGCTTCTAATCAAAGAGATAGGGCATGACGTCGTCTGAAAACCGCTTCACACTTTTCGGCATCATGCTCTGGCGGAAGATCACAAATCAAGATTCCAGTTCTGACCAACCAGATCCTTGCCGAAGGAATGGTGAGGTTCTTCCTCGATCAATTTGAAGCCGGCGGCCTGGTAGATATGCCGGGCAGCGGCGAGAATGTCATTTGTCCACAAGGTCAGCGTCTTGTATCCCCTGGCGCGGACAAAGCCGATGACTTCCTCCACCAGTCGCTTGCCGATGCCGAGGCCACGCGCCGAAGGCTCGACATAGAGCAAACGCAGCTTCGCCACCTGATCCGACTTGCGTACGACGAAGACCGAGCCGACGACCTCGCCTTCCCGCTCGGCGATCCAGCTGCGCTCCCATTTCGGATCGTAGGATTTCACGAACGCCGCGAGGATTTCGGCGACCAGCGCCTCGTAGGTTTCGTCCCAGCCATAGTCCTGGGCATAGAGCAGCCCTTGCCGGCGGGTGATCCAGCCGATGTCGCCGATCTGCAGCGGCCTCAACAGATAGGGGATCGTTGGCTCGGCATTTTCGGCGAGTAGACGCTGCACCGTCTGCATGGATTTGACCAGCCGGTCTTGTTCCGATGCCGGCAGCCGATCGAGCAGGGCCCGGACCTGATCGTGCGATTCCTTGTTCAGCGGTGCGAAGGCATTCCTGCCCGCCTGCGTCAACGCAATCGACGATTGCCTCGCGTCCGAAACCAGCGTCGCTCTGGAGATGAGGTGAAGGCGTTCGAACTTTTTCAGCAAACGGCTGACATAGCCGGCATCGAGGCCGAGATCGCGTCCAAGGTCGGTCGCGGTCAGGCCATCGCGATGCGCCAACTCGTAGAGCACACGCGCCTCGGTCAGGGAGAAGGCGCTTTTCAGCAGCCCTTCGTCGAGCAGCCCGATCTGGCGGGTGTAGAAGCGGTTGAATGCCCGCACGACATCGATCCGCTCATTGGCCGCATCATTGCCGGGCTGATGGTGAACCGTCATTGACATCTCCTGTCTTTACAGGATCAATCATTTACTTGACTGAGTCAACTATCTTGAGCATCCGACGTGTTCACATCATCGGCAACACCGGCCAACGATCCGCAAATCCTGCCGCCGGATAGCACCGCGATCGGCCCGAACTGCTGCAGCACGGCCGCGCTCTGCGTCGGCCGCAGGAACGCGTAATCGCCTGGCCTGATGGCCGTATCGGCAGGCAGGCCCATGAATTGTTGTAACCGATGTCAACAGGCGGGAGCGGCGTGAGGGCGATCCTGGCCGGTCGCTGGTCTATCTCGCCCGACGAATGAGGCCTTCAAAGCCGTCGGCCAGATCGGAGGCGCCGGCCGTGAACATCTTCACGAGGTTCTGGGGACGGCCGGGAGTCTTGTTGGCATCAAGGAGGCCCTGCCCTCATGCAGAACGAAATCGAATTTTCCGTAGTCAAAGCCGAGTTCACGTCGCCGCGGCGGAACGTTGCCCGCTTCTGGTCCTCGGTTCGGCCAAGCTTCGGTAAGTTCACCATCATGATGGAAAGAGGCACTCGGCGCGCCTTGACTCTGGCAGGCCAGCAGCCTATCTCATCGCCACGTTAGCACTCGCCACTGGTGAGTGCTAACTACAGGTCCGGCGCCGCCGGACTTTGTTGTTGTCCGGCTTCGCCGGATGGAGGAACTGTTTCTCACCGTTCTCATCGAGGAAGAAAAAATGGCAAAGTCGAAGTTCCGCCCGCTTCATGACCGCGTGGTCGTTCGCCGGGTCGAATCCGAATCCAAGACCGCCGGCGGGATCATCATCCCGGATACGGCGAAGGAAAAGCCGCAGGAAGGCGAGATCATCGCCGTCGGCTCCGGCGCCCGCGACGAAAGCGGCAAGCTCGTTCCGCTGGACGTCAAGGCTGGCGATCGCATCCTGTTCGGCAAGTGGTCGGGCACGGAAGTCAAGCTCAATGGCGAAGACCTTCTGATCATGAAGGAATCCGACATCATGGGCATCATCGGCTGATTATCGGCCTTTCCGTCAACTGAATCTTGAATCTTCGGGCTCGCTGCGAGCCCCTGCCAGGAGTTAAACATGGCTGCCAAAGACGTAAAATTCTCCCGTGACGCCCGCGAGCGCATGCTGCGCGGTGTCAACATCCTCGCCGACGCGGTGAAGGTCACGCTCGGCCCCAAGGGCCGCAACGTCGTCATCGACAAGTCGTTCGGCGCCCCGCGCATCACCAAGGACGGCGTCACCGTCGCCAAGGAAATCGAGCTTGAGGACAAGTTCGAGAACATGGGCGCGCAGATGGTCCGCGAAGTTGCTTCGAAGACCAACGACATCGCCGGCGACGGCACCACGACCGCGACCGTTCTGGCTCAGTCGATCGTCCAGGAAGGCCACAAGGCGGTTGCCGCCGGCATGAACCCGATGGATCTGAAGCGCGGCATCGATCTCGCCGTGGCCGACGTGGTCGGCACGCTGATCAAGAACGCCAAGAAGATCAAGACCTCGGAAGAGGTTGCCCAGGTCGGCACCATCGCCGGCAATGGCGACTCCTCGGTCGGCTCGATGATCGCGGAAGCGATGCAGAAGGTCGGCAATGAAGGCGTCATCACGGTCGAGGAAGCCAAGACCGCCGATACCGAACTGGAAGTCGTCGAAGGCATGCAGTTCGACCGCGGCTATCTCTCGCCTTACTTCGTCACCAACGCCGACAAGATGGTCGCCGATCTGGAAGACGCCTACATCCTGCTGCATGAGAAGAAGCTCTCCAACCTGCAGGCCATGCTGCCGGTGCTCGAGGCTGTCGTGCAGACCTCCAAGCCGCTGCTCATCATCTCGGAAGACGTCGAAGGCGAGGCTCTGGCCACGCTGGTCGTCAACAAGCTGCGTGGCGGCCTGAAGATCGCCGCCGTCAAGGCGCCGGGCTTCGGCGACCGCCGCAAGGCCATGCTGGAAGACATCGCCATCCTGACCGGTGGCCAGGTCATCTCGGAAGACCTCGGCATCAAGCTCGAGAATGTCGGCCTCAACATGCTCGGCCGCGCCAAGAAGGTGTCGATCTCCAAGGAGAACACCACCATCGTCGACGGCGCCGGCAAGAAGCCGGAGATCCAGGGCCGCGTCGCGCAGATCAAGCAGCAGATCGAGGAGACCACCTCGGACTACGACAAGGAGAAGCTGCAGGAACGCCTGGCCAAGCTCGCCGGCGGCGTTGCGGTGATCCGCGTCGGCGGTGCGACCGAAGTGGAAGTCAAGGAAAAGAAGGACCGCGTCGATGATGCCCTCAACGCGACCCGCGCGGCCGTCGAAGAAGGCATCGTTCCCGGCGGCGGCGTCGCGCTGCTGCGCGCCTCGCTCAACATCAAGGCGACCGGCGCCAACTCCGACCAGACCGCCGGCATCAACATCGTGCGTCGCGCGCTGCAGGCTCCGGCCCGCCAGATCGCGGCCAACGCCGGTGCGGAAGCCTCGATCGTCGCCGGCAAGATCCTTGAGAACAAGGGCGCGACCTTCGGCTACAACGCCCAGACCGGAGAGTATGGCGACATGATCGCCATGGGTATCGTCGACCCGGTCAAGGTCGTGCGCACGGCCCTCCAGGACGCGGCCTCGGTCGCCGGCCTGCTGGTCACCACCGAAGCCATGATCGCCGAGGCTCCGAAGAAGGAGTCGGCTGGCGGTATGCCGGGCGGCATGCCTGGCGGCGGCATGGGCGGCATGGGCGGCATGGACTTCTAAGAAGTCCATAAGTACGCCCATCAACTCACTTTGCTCAAGCCCGCAAGCGGGCTTGAGTGGCGGCATGGACTTCTAGTCCAGCCAATCAGCTATTTTGCAAAGGGCGGCAGCGATGCCGCCCTTTTTCTTTGGAACCAGCAGTTGCCGGCAGCCGATCAAATGAAGAGGCAGCGTCACACGGCAGCGTCGGCGCGTTGGGCGACTTTACCTGCAAGCACCGCCTGCTCGATTAGCGCGGCCACCTCATCGGCTACCGTAATGACCGGCGTGCGGTCGCGAGTGGCGCGGGCAATCACCATCAGGCCTTCCAGCGACGACTCGACCAGCAGCGCCAGCACCTGCGCGCGGCGCTCGGCCACCCCTGCCCGCAGGAACGCCTCCCGCAGCAGCCCAATCCACTGCTCGAAAGCGGAGCGGCAGATTTCCGCCAGGTCCGGCACGTCGTTGGGCGCGTCGAGCACGATCGGCGCGATCGGACAGCCGAGCGAAAACTCATTCTCCTCCAGCATGCGGGCCACAGACTGGTAGATGTGGTGGACGGCAACCGCCGGATCTTTTTCCGCCGCCAAGGCCGCGCCCAGCCGCTCGGTCACCTCGGCCACACTGGCCCGCGTCACCTCGATGACCAGTTGATCCTTCCCGCCCGGGAAATGGAAGTAGAGCGAGCCGCGCGGCGCGGCACTGGCACTCAAAATGTCGTTCAGCGAGGTCCCGTGATAGCCACGCCGCCGCAAAAGCAGGGCCGTCGCCTCGATCATCCGGGTCCGTGTGTCAGTCGCCATGTCAACCTCTGTCAGGAGAGCGCATTATAGGTCTTGCCTCAAATATGACAATCGGTCTACATAATATGTAAATCGGTCTACATATTTCGGAGACGATAATGCGGAGCTATCGGCTGGAGGCACAGGGCGACGCATCGACGGGTTGCTGAACGGAAGGAGCAGATCAAATGACTACTGAAAACATCATCGACACTGCCGCTGCCTCGCGCTCTGATGCGACGACGGAAATCATGCGGCGCTTCAACGACGTCTTCCAGCGTCATGACCCATCGGCGCTGAGCGAGCTGGTCGACGAAGGCTGCGTGATCGAGAACACCACGCCAGCGCCGGACGGCGCCCGCCGCGACGGCAAGGCCGCCTGCGTCGAGCTGTGGTCGATCGCCACCGGACCCGGCACACGCTTCGATCTCGAGGAGACGTTCGTGGCCGGCGACCGCGCGACGATCCGCTGGCGCTACTGGATGGCCGACGGCAACTCGCTGCGCGGCGTCAACCTGATGCGTGTCGCAAACGGGCGGATCGTCGAGGCGATGGGCTACGTGAAGGGATAGCGTCTCGCGCAATTCCCGGCAAAGTCCATGGCGATTTTCGTCCGGAGTTGCGCAAGAGCCAGTGCATGGAGGGGATCTACGAAGCGGAACCGCTTCCCGTGTGGCGCTAGCGGTCCGCCAGCGCCAGCTTGGCGCCGAGCATCACAAAGGCACCGGCGAAGGTGCGACGCATCCAGGTCAGCACCATCGGTCGCGACACGACATGGCTGCGGATCGAAGCGGCAAAGATGCCATAGCCGACAAAAACCACGAAGGTCAAAAGCATGAAGACAAAGCTGAGTTCCAGCATCTTCGACAGCGCACTGGGTTCTGTAGCGCTGACGAATTGCGGCAGGAAGGCAAAGAAGAAGATCGACAGTTTCGGGTTGAGCACGTTGACGAGGATACCGGTGGCAATCACCTTGCCGGCCGAGCGCGGCGCGACATTCTCATCGACGCTGAGGCCTCCCTTCTCCTTCAGCGTGTTCCAGGCCATGTAGAGCAGATAGGCGACGCCGAGATATTTCAGCGTCTCGAAGGCGATCGCGCTGGTGTGCAGCAGCGCTGCAAGACCGGTGATGGCGGCGGCCATGTGCGGGATGATGCCGAGCGTGCAGCCGAAGGCGGCAATGACCGAGGCCCGCGCGCCGCGCGAAAGCCCGGCGCTCAGCGTGTAGAGAACGCCGGTACCGGGCGAAGCCACGACGATCAGCGACGTCAACAGGAATTCGATGCTCACGATTGATCCTCCGCAGCCCTGCTCCGATGCAGCCTAGCCAGCAAGGTAGATCAGCACAAGCCGCCGGAAACGCGGCTACGACGTCGTCGGCAATCCGTGCGCCCGGCGCGCCATCAGGCAGTCGTCGTCGCCCGGCATGCAGGCGCGACAGACATCCGGGCGGACGTCGTAAATGCCGCAAGCCGTCGCCTTGCCCACCTCGCCGGTCAGGGCCGAGCAGCGCACGCCCTCGCAACGCATGCCGGATTCGTTGGTCGCGACATATTTTGCCGGGATACGGTCGAGCTGCGCGTCATCCTCGGTGGAAAAGCGCGGCCATTCGGCCGAGTAGGAACAGCAAGCGCCACAGCTCTGGCAGTCGAAGGCGGGCGCCGCGAGGCCGCGCGGCGCAAGCACGACAAGGCTGCGATCGGCGTCCTGCGGCAAGGCGTTATTTTTTCCTGCCCGCCTTGCGCGGTGGCGTCTCGACCGGTGACTTGAACAGGTCGGTCGCTGCCTCAACGGGCGCGGCCTTCGGCGCCGCGGCCGGCTTCGCCGGCTTTGCAACGGCCGACGCTGCCGGCTGGTCCTTGGCGGAGAATTTTATGGCCATGTCAGTCCTCGTTGCCGGAGCGCGATGGCGCGCGCGGATTGCGCAAGCGGCCGATCAGCGCCGAAACCGCCGTGATGTTCATTTCCTCCGGCGACCAGATCGCCGTTGCCTCGATGTGATGCGGCCCAAGTTCGCGATGCGTGCTGCCGCTGTAAGCGGCGTCCTGATAGGTGACCAGCTGCCGTGTCTTGGGATCTTCGCGGACATATTCGATCAGGTAGTTCGGGCACTCGGCACGGCCACGCACGCCAATCCGCACCTGCGCATCGCCATGGGCCCGCTTGCAGCGCTCGAGCTTTTCCAGCACACGCCGGACATATTCGACCGGCTTGTCCAGCCCTTCGACCATATCGGCGATGGTCGCATTGGCAGCGATCGGCGTTGGCGGCACGCGTTTGGTGGCCATCAGCGTGCGTCCGTGTGGTTCGGCAAGGCTGGCTTGCGCGGTTTGTGCAAAGTGGCGGTCAAAATCTTCTCCTGTCCGGAGCGCCGAAAATGGCGAGGCCGGTCTTTCGGCCATGGCTGCGTACAAAGCAATACGGCGTCTGGTTCAAATTTGTCGGGTGCTGCCTCGCCGCCATGGCTGCCCACAAATACGCATAGCACACCCTGACGGCCAGCGCCTGGAATTCGATCGCCCTGCACGGGAAAGATGATGCCCGCCCTGCTACGCCGCAACGCTCTGGCCACTTGCCACAGCCGCGTGTGAAGAAAAACTTGTGTTCGTAGGGAACCGATGTTCCGATCGGGCGTTTTGGATGTGCCGTCAGCAATTCATGAGAGCAATCGAAGAAGGTTGACGGCAAAAGGACGCCTCCCGCGCAATAAAACGCACGAGGGGCGTTCTTGTATGGCGCGCGTGGCCTACATCACGGCGGTCATCATCGGCAGGATTTCATAGCGAAAACCCAACCCAGAACGAACCGCCGGATCCGCCTCGGTCAGTTCCCGCACGGCGGCCTCATCATCGGCGCGCACGATGCCGAGTCCCCAGGGGCCGACAGGATCGGCGACCGGTCCGAACAGGATGACACCGCCCTCGCCCAGCTTGCCGCGCAGATAATCCGAATGCTGTTTCATCAGCGCCTTTTCCGCATCGGTCAGGGTGAAGGCAAAGTCGGGCCGTGGCGGGATCAGCCGGCAGTGGAACACGCCCTGCGGTTTGCCGCCGGCCCTATCCGTGAGGAAGGCGGCCAGCCAACCCAGCACGCGTTCCCAGCCGAGGCCGTGATCGCGGCAAGCACCCTCGCGAGTGCCGAACCCCTCATGACGCAGAATCAGCCGCGTTCCGGTGTCGATCGCTTCGAGCATGTAGGTCACGGTGGTGACGTTGTCGCCGTCCCACGGGGCCTTCCATGTCAGGACCAGAAGGTGCGGCGGCTCGACCTTGAGATATTCGCCCTGGACATGAAATTCCTGGCCATCGGCGCCCTTGCCTTCCGATCGCCACGTGCCGCCCGACCGCACGTCTGCCGTATGTCTCGTTGTCCGGTAGAGCTCGTCCGATCCCCACCAGAGCGGAATCTGATCATCCGCCGTCAGGGCGTGAAACACCCGCTCGGGAGGCGCGGCTATCGTCACGGTGGCGAGAATTGTGCCCGCCGACACATCGGCGATGGCGCGAGGTCCGTCGTGGCTGGCCATCATTCATTCTCCAGATAAGACTTCAGATTGCCAAGGCTTGCCTGCCAGAAATCGCGATAGGGCAAGATCCAATCGGCCACGTCCTTCAGTTCAGCCGGTTCCAACCGGTAGAGCCGCTCGCGGCCGTGCTTCTGCTCGGAGACGACGCGCAGCTCGCGCAGAACCCTCAGATGCTTGGAAATCGCCGGCCGGCTCTGCGAAAAGGCCGAGGCGAGTTCGTTGACCGGCGCCGACCCATGCCGCAACCGGTCGAGAATGGCACGGCGCGTCGGGTCGGCAATGGCGCGAAAGACGGAACGGTCAGGATCAGTCTGCGGCATAATGCGTATCCATTTGGTTACGTATTATGCCGATTGGAGACTTCCGTCAACCTTGCTCCAAAAGACTGCTCAGCGCTCCTGGTCGGTCGGCCTGATGACGATCTCGTTGACGTTGACGCGTGCCGGTTGAGTGACCGCATAGAGGATGGCGGCGGCGACATCCTCGGCGGTCAGCGCCTCCATCGTGGCGAGGCGCTGGTCCAGTCCCGCCTTCGAGGCGGCGTTGGTGATGTGGTCGCCGAGTTCGGTGCGCACCAGTCCGGGCTCGATGACGGTAACGCGGACCTTGTCGGCGTAGACCTCACGCCGCAACGATTCCGAAAAACCGACGACGCCGAATTTGGTCGCCGCATAGCCGCTGGCGCCGGGATTGGCGACGCGGCCGGCGACCGACGAGATATTGACGATATGACCTTTGGCAGCCCGGAGATGCGGGAGCGCTGCCTTGGTCACGCTCATCAGGGCCAGCAGGTTGAGTTCCACCATCTGGCGCCAGTCCTCGAGCGTCGCCTCCGCGGCCGGCGAGAGCAGCATCACCCCTGCATTGTTGACGAGGATATCGAGCCGGCCCCATTCGGCCACCACCTTTCCGACCATAGCAGTGATGTCATCGTTGCGGGTGACATCAGCCTCGATGCGCAACGCCGCTCCGCCGGCCTTCTCGATGCGCGCGGCCAGCGCTTCGAGCCGATCGGCACGGCGGGCGGCGACCGCCACCTTTGCCCCAGCGGCGGCCAGCGCCGTGGCTGTTGCCTCACCAATACCCGATGAGGCGCCGGTGACGAGAGCGACCTTGTCGGCGAGCATGGAAGAAACGGTCATTGCAACATCTCCAAAAAGCCCCTGCCCAACGCTCCTAGATAGGCTGGCCCGATCCTTCTGGAAGGCCGCTTCCCGCTATTCGTCAGGCCCGGGCTCGGGCCAAGGTTCCCTCGCCGCCTCCGCGTACCATTGCCGCATCGCCGGCGTCGCGAGCACGGCATCGACATAGGCCCTGGTGTCAGGCGCCAGCATGCCGCCATAAGTGTCGAAGCGTGTGACAACGGGCGCGTACATGGCGTCGGCCGCGGTGAATTGGCCGAACAGGAAGGGACCACCCTTGCCATATTTCTCGCGGCACTCGCGCCATAGCGCCTCGATGCGCGCTCGCTGCGTTTCGCCTTCGGCGTCGAGCGGCTTGTGCGCTTTCAGCCGCCGCAAATTCATCGGCCAGCCATAGCGGACCTCGCGAAAACCGGAATGCATCTCGGTCGCCGCCGAGCGCGCCATAGCGCGAGCGCCAATATCGGCAGGCCAGAGGTTCTTGTCCGGAAAAACGTCGGCAAGATATTCAAGGATGGCAAGGGTTTCCCAGACGACCCTGCCTTTGTGATTCAGCACCGGCACCTGACCGGTCGGCGACACTTTGGCGAGGTTGGCGGCAGTTTCGGGCGTGCGCAGCCGCACAAAACCTTCCTCGAACGGGATCTCCAGATGCTTCATCGCTAGCCATGGCCGAAGCGACCATGAGGAGAAGCACTTGTTGCCGATGTAGAGCGTGAAGTTCGCCATTTCTCTCCCCATGCGCACGACCGTCCAGGAAACCTTTGGCGCGTGCGTCTCGGCAACCTAGCCGGTCAGCCTTGCCGCCGGAAGCGGCTGCTCGCACTCATTTGCTTGCGGGACAATGCTTGGAACTTAACAGACACTGGCCCGTTTGTTCCGCGCGGACGAATTCCTCCGAATTCGCACTTCCAGGAGATGCGGAAAATGGTGAACAAGGATCAGGTCGCGGGCATGTCCAAGCAGATCAAGGGCTCGGTCAAACAGGCTGCCGGCAAGGCGACCGGCAACAGGCGGACCCAAGCCGAGGGCATGGCGGACAAGGCCGCGGGCAAGGTGCAGAAGACCTATGGCGACTTGAAGGACAAGGTTAGGAAGGTCCTCTGACCCCCAGCCAGACCTGGTTCTGTCCATCAGGAAAGGCGGCTGCCAAAGCCGCGTTTTTCATGTGCTCCAACCCTTGCTGAAAGCATTGGTGAAGGCGACCTCGCCATGATCATCGCGCGCCTCACCCAACACCAGGTCCATGCCGTCGCTGGTCACCCTGGCCAGCGCGAAGCCGCCCATAAAGGCAGCCTTCGGCTTGAACAGGTCGAGCCCGTCACGGCGGTAGACCAGCGACGTTTCGTGCTGGTGGCCATGGAAGATTCCAACGATATTGTACCCCTTCAGCATCGCTATCAGCGCCTGCCTGTCGGCATCGCCCCACCAGTGCGGCGCACCGGCGCCCTCATCGTCGTAGGTCCGCTTGGCAGGATCCCAGCGCTCTGTCGAAAAAGTATCCCAGCCATTGTGCTGGAACAGGATGACGGGGCGGCCATCGGCCGCGTAGGTCGCCAGATCCTGCTTGAGCCATGGCAGGCTGCTGTCAGCACCGTGGCCGGTATCGCCGGCGAAACGATGCGTCTGGACGAGATGCAGACCGCCCCAATACCATGAATAGCAGTCGGTCTCGACATCATAGCTCGTGGCCGGGACAGGCGGCTTGAAAAACACCCCGGCGCGGTGGTTGACCTCGACATAGTCGCGCATTTCGCACCGATACCAATCGACATGGTTCGGCGGGCCGTTCTGGTCGAGATCATGGTTGCCGAGCCCGACATAGACCGGCATGCGGACGCGGTCCGGGCCGACGCCTTGCTGGTAGCGCTGGCTGAACTGGAGAAGCTGCGTGCCCTCGCTCGGCTGGGTGATCTGGCCACCGCCATCGTCGGTCATGTCGCCGCCGACGACGAGGCCGATCGGCATGCCGATCCGGTTGCCTGCCGAACGCAAGCCGGTGGCGACACCGTTGATCTCGGCCGGCCAATCCTTGTCGGCGATGGCGTTCAGTGCCGCGACATTGCGCAGCATTGCGGCGTCGGTCTTGCCTTCCTGCAGGCAGTTGGGGCTCAAGCCGTTCGCCATGCGGCAGGCATGGACATCGGCGATGAACAGGAACGTGGCGTCGATGGGCTGGATGCGCTGCCCGGTCTGGCTGAATGCCGGACGTGAAACCGCCACGGCAAAACCCGCGGCCTGCGCCAGAAAGCTGCGTCGTGAAAACAATGTTGGCCGCAGGTGATTTATCATCGGCAGAATTTCAGCACAAACGGCGTCTGTCCGTCCAGTTTCACCACGGCCTTGGCCATCGACATCGCGATGAACATCTGCCCCTTCCACCGGCACTTGTTTCTATTTGAAAGAAACGGGGAATGCTATGAAAAGCGCGTCCGGTCGGCATGGGCTTTATTCGCCGGATCTGCAGGCCGCCATGCTGTGGTGATCCAACCGCCTCAGACGGTGCCATTTCGCCGCACCACTCTACGCCGCCGCCTTGCCCCCAACTCGCCTTGGGATAATGCAGTTTGGGCGCTCCATTCCAGGGCCGTCAGACAGTCGCGCAGCACGGCGGCGTCCTGCGTCGCCTTGGCCATCGACATGGCGCCGGAATAGGTGGCCACGGCAAGTGCCGCAAAACGCGCGGGATCGGTGCCTTGCTCCCTGCCCTCCTGCTGGTCGGCCCTGATCTTGTCGGCGAGCGCCTGACGCCACGCGGCAAAGATGTCGGCAAAGGCCGCGCGGAAATCGGGATCGGCGAGCGACAGTTCATGCGCGAGATTGTTGAGCGGACAGCCGCGCACGAAACCCTGCCGCTCCAGTTCCGCCGCCACGGTCTCGAACACAGCCCGCACGCCATCGCGGGCCGAAGCCGCCGCCTGCATCGGCGCGATCCAGGTCTTCTCGACCGCCGCCGCGACGCGCTCATCGATCACCGCCAGCGCCAGTGCCTTCTTGGTCGGGAAATGATGATGCAGGGCGCCGCCGCTGACACCCGCCGCCGTCATCAGGTCGCCCAGGCTGGAAGCGTGATAGCCGCGCGCCTGAAATGATTCCTCGGCCACGTCGAGCACCTTCCTGCGCATGCCCTCGGGGTCGTTGACGCGTTTTCGGCGCCCGGGTGCTGTTCGACTGGTCGTCTCTGCTGACATTGGCCAACAATAGCATGTTGACAAAACAGGACAACCGGTCTGTTTATAAACAGGACGATCAATCTGTTTAGGAGCTTCCCGATGAACCTGCCTCTGAACATCACGCCGGAGACGGCGCTCGCCTCGCCTGTCGTCGAGTTGCGGCAATACACATTAAAGCCCGGGCAGCGTGAAACGCTGATTGCCCTTTTCGACCGGCAGTTCGTCGAGAGCCAGGAGGCGAGCGGGATGACTGTCATCGGCCAATTCCGCGATCTGGACCGGCCGGACATGTTCGTCTGGCTGCGCGGTTTCGACAGCATGGACGCACGCAAGGATGCGCTGACCGCGTTCTACGGCGGACCGATCTGGGCGGCGCACCGGATGCAGCCAATGCGACAATGATCGATTCCGACGATGTGCTGCTACTGAAGCCGGCTTGGGCGGGCGCCGGCCTTGACCTTTCGGGCGCGGAGCGGGCCGGCTCGTCCTTTGGCGAAAAACCCCTCCGAAACAAGCGCCTGGCCGGCCTTGTTGTCATCTGGATTCATCATTTGCGACCGGGGGCCGAGGCCGGTTTCATCGGCCGCTTCGAAGCCGAAGCGGCGCCGGTACTGACAGCATCGGGAGCACCTTTGCTCGCAGCCTTTGTTACCGAACATGCCGAGAACAGCTTTCCGCGGCTTCCGGTAAGGACTAACGAAAGCGTGTTTGTCAGCATCTTGGGTTTTGAAACCGCGGAAGCGCAAGCTCGCCACGAAACCGTGCTTGCGACCTCACCGGGCTGGGAAGCGTTCCTCGGCAAGGCCGAGCCGGATTTGACCAAGCCGACGGAAATCTTGCGGCTCTCGCCGACATCGAGATCGCTGCTTGGCAAGTGAGCCTTGGCAAGCAGACCATCGCGAACAGCCGTCGGCCACGGCAAATTGGTTTGGCCATCGACATTTCGCCTGCTACGGCTTGACGATGAACTCGGTCCACATCCCCGCTGCGAAGTGACCAGGGATATTGCAGACGAGCACGTATCTGCCAGCCTTCAAGTCCACCGTAAGAACGCCCGAAGCACCCGGATCGAGTTCTGAAACCTCTCCCTTGTCACCGGCCTTGTCCTCATCGACCCGGTTCTCGGCGGTGAGGTAAGGCAACGGTTTGCCGGGATCAGCCGGATTCATCACGATCATCTCATGGACGGTGTGGCCCAAATACCCATGGTGGCCTTCGACATGTCGAGATTTGGCGGCCCATGGGCCAAATCTGTAGGCATCGCCATATTCGCTCCCTGTCCCACAACAGAACCTGGACAACGCTGGCGGCCTGCGCGGCGCCGGCTGTCACAATCACTACGGCAAACGAAAGCGCTGCATTTCTCACCACTCTCTTCACGGTGACGCTCCTTCCCGCAGGCCGGTGCGGTCCGGCCGCCAATCGCCCGTTTGCAGGCCTATTGGAACCAATGAATGGCCCAAACGGTGGTGCATAGGTTGCGCCGCCAGACGCCCTTGTCCTTGCGTTGGATCAATCCGCCCATACCTGGCTCAAACCTATTGTCCGCCTGCTGGACTTGCCTCGCATAGGAATGCCAAGCGACATCGCGCGGTATCACCACGCCGATCCAAGCGCTTGGCACCACTCGCCGGCCCTGCGCCGCGCCATCAGTCAGGCCAGCCGGTCGTGCGCTTGCGCCGCTGAAGACCGGACTTCAGATTGCCGCCAGCCGCCGCGTGATCCTGAAGGAGCTTCGCCCAGGCCGCCACGGCTGCCGCGCGCGTCAAGCGGGTCTGCGCGAAATGCCGCGCTTCCGCGGCGATTTCGGCTTCCAACTTCGGATTGGCGCGCAGCCATTCGATGCGCTCAGCCAGATCAGACAGATCGCGCGCCACCGGAACATAGTGGCGAAACGGCTCGATATCGTCGAAGAACCACTCTCGCCATGGCCTGTCCTGCAACAGCACCACCCGCTTGGTGTGGAGCAGCATTTTGAAGCGGCCGCTATAACCGGCGCCTTCGACGTCGATCATGTATCTGTAGGTGGCGACCTGGTCTTCCATCGTCCTGAAGCTGGTGGAATACCGATTGATGGCGACATCGTAATTCTGCTCGGTGTCATACGCCTCGATGAGGTCCGGGCGGGCCGACGCGATCTCGACAATCCTTTTTGCGGGCACCGTTCATGCAGCGCCCAGCCCAGAACAACCTGTCATCGCGCGGCGGCTCTTCCGACGCAGCCGCCATCGCGCTCGTCTTCCGGTCATAGTCGTCGAACTTCGCGTCCGGCCAGCCATCGAAAACGAAATCGGGCGCGGCCACCTCGCCATAGCCATCAGCCTAGGAGAAGGCGAAACGCGTGCGGAAATAGCGATGCCTTCTGCGCGACGGCGTATCGCCGAGAAGCATATAGAACGGTGGCAGGCTGCGGAGGCCAAGGGATGCCAATGCCTCGGCAATGAGGGTCAAGACCTGCACGTGCCTCTTAAGCCAGGCGGCGCGGGAGCGCACCCTGAGCTTGCCGCCCTCGAAACGGCAGTGGATCTCGCCGCGATTGAGCCCAGGCAGAAAACGCCTGCCGACCTCGGCGACATCGACAGCGATGGGAAGCGCATTCAGTCCCGTCTTGAGTGGTGCCATCTTGAAGACGCTCTCGCAGCGACCGATTTAGATCCGAAGGCTTGGTCCGACGTGACCGTGTACGGCTCGTTCGTTAAGGCGGCTAACCCGTTGACGAGGCGGATGCAAGGGGACCAGCGACCGGCGAAGTTCATACCGTGGGATAGCCTAGCGCCTAACCACGGTTCGGCTGCCTGCGAAGCGTATTACCGGAGCACCTTCTTCAACCGATTTGCATCCTCGCCGCACACAATCTCTGCTTGAAGCCATTTGTGCAACGCGATACGCCGTTGCCGACTTCGAGAAGGAGAAACCTTGTGAGCACGTCAAAGATCAGAACCGAAACCGATACGTTCGGGCCTATTGAAGTCGCCGCCGACCGTTATTGGGGTGCGCAGGCGCAGCGTTCCCTAAGCAATTTCAAGATTGGTTGGGAAAAGCAGCCGGCTTCGATCGTGCGCGCGCTCGGCATCGTCAAGCGGGCCGCGGCGGAAGCCAACATGGACCTGAAGCGGCTCGATCCCGCGATCGGCAAGGTGATCGTCGAGGCCGCGCAAGAGGTCATCGACGGCAAGCTCAACGACCATTTCCCGCTGGTGGTCTGGCAGACCGGCTCAGGCACGCAGTCCAACATGAACGCCAATGAGGTGATTTCCAACCGGGCGATCGAAATGCTGGGCGGCGTCATGGGCTCGAAGAAGCCGGTGCATCCCAACGATCACGTCAATATGAGCCAGTCGTCGAACGACACCTATCCGACGGCCATGCACATTGCCTGTGCCGAGCAGATCGTGCATCACCTGATTCCCGCGTTGCACCACCTGCACAAGGCGCTCGCCGCCAGGAGCCGAGACTTCAATCACATCATCAAGATCGGCCGCACGCACACGCAGGATGCCACCCCACTCACCCTCGGCCAGGAGTTTTCCGGCTATGCGGCGCAAATCGCCTCCTCGATCAAGCGCATCGAGATGACGTTGCCCGGCCTGCAGGAACTGGCGCAGGGCGGCACCGCCGTCGGCACCGGCCTCAACGCGCCGGTCGGCTTCGCCGAAAGGGTTGCGGACCGGATCGCCGCCATCACCGGCATCGCCTTCGTCACCGCGCCGAACAAGTTCGAGGCGCTGGCGGCCCACGATTCCATGGTGTTCTCGCACGGCGCCATCAATGCGACTGCCGCAGCACTCTTCAAGATCGCCAACGACATCCGCTTCCTCGGTTCGGGCCCGCGCTCGGGCCTTGGCGAGCTGTCGCTGCCGGAGAACGAGCCCGGCTCCTCGATCATGCCGGGCAAGGTCAATCCGACGCAGTGCGAGGCGATGACGCAGGTCTGCGTGCAGGTGTTCGGCAACAATGCAGCGCTGACCTTCGCCGGCAGCCAGGGCCATTTCGAGCTCAATGTCTACAACCCGCTGATGGCCTACAACTTCCTGCAGTCGGTGCAGTTGCTCGCCGACGCTTCGGTTTCCTTCACCGACAACTGCGTGATCGGCATCGAGGCGCGGGAAGACAACATCAAGGCGGCGCTCGACCGCTCGCTGATGCTGGTGACGGCGCTGGCGCCCACCATCGGCTACGACAACGCCGCAAAGATCGCCAAGACCGCGCACAAGAACGGCACCACGCTGCGCGAGGAAGCGCTGGCCACCGGCCTGGTCAGCGAAGCCGATTATGACCGGCTGGTGCGACCGGAGGACATGACGCATCCGGGATAAGGTATTTTTCGGCGGGAGAATTTTACCCCGTCGTCGCACAGCCCGGCACGAATTTTGCGCGCCTTGCCCGGCCACGAGAACGTACAACCTGTGAACAATGTGTCGCCACACAGGCGTCTTTGGTGAACAGTTGGCATGGTCTATTTGATTGGCATTCAACCCATTCGGAGAGCCACCATGTCCACCAACACTTCTGTCGCCGGCACCGGCACCGCATCCAACGCCTCGGGCGCGATCCTCGCAGGCCGCGTCCTTCTCTCAATCCTGTTCATCCTTTCGGGCTTCGCCAAGCTGACCGCGATTTCCGCCACCGCGCAATGGTTCGGCGGTATCGGCCTGCCGCTGCCGATGGTCGCCGCGATCGGTTCGGGCCTGCTGGAATTCTTCGGCGGCCTCGCCATTCTGGTCGGCTTTCAGACCCGCATTGTGGCGATCGTGCTCGCCATCTTCACGCTCGCCGCCACCGCCATCGCGCATCTCAACTTCTCGGACCAGATCCAGATGCTGATGCTGGAGAAGAATCTCGGCCTCACCGGCGGCTTCATCCTGCTTGCGGCGCTGGGCGCCGGCGCCTACTCGATCGACGCCAAGCGCGGCTGAAATTCCATCCTCCCAACGATCTGAATTCAGGCGGCGCGGAATTTTCCGCGCCGCTTTTTCGTTGTCCAAAACAAGCGCCGCGGTGGTTTCGGCCGCAGTCCCGCAGGCGTAAGGTGGACGGTAGCCGGTGTGGCCCTGACCGGGGCGCCGGCAAGGGAGTAGCCATGAACCGCAATGCATTGCTCCTGGTTTCGCGGCTGCTGTTTGCCGTGCTGTTCGTGCCGTCCGGCTTCCAGGCACTCAGCAGCATCGCCGGCACAATCAATTATTTCGCCGGCCTCGGCCTGCCGCTGCCAACGCTCGCCGCCTGGGGCACGGGCCTGTTCGAGTTGATCGCCGGATTGCTGATCCTCATCGGGTTCCAGACCCGTATCGTGGCACTGCTGCTGGCGGCCTTCTGCGTCGCGGCCGGGTTCATCGGCCATTACGGCCAAGGCGCCGGCGATGCGACGCTCGCCTTCCTGCACCAGCAGATGCTGATGAAGGACATTGCTATTGCGGGCGGTTTCCTGGCGCTGGCCATGGCCGGTGCGGGAGCATGGTCGGCTGACGGACGCGGGTCCGTCTGAGGCCTGCCTACTTCACCGTCATGCTCGGGCCGCCTTCGACCGACAGCACCAGCCGGCGGTTGGTGATCTTGGCCAGTTGCGCCAGGCGCCCGGCCGGCCGCTCGCCGTAGAGATCGGCAAGCGAGGACGGCAATACCAGCGCCAGGGTGCCATTGGCACGGCTTTCCCATTCCAGTCTCGGCATGATGCCAGGCATCGCGGCGGTCAGCAGATAGACGACACGCATCATCGCCGCCAGCACGCGGGCGCGCTCCAACAGGCGCGGTGGCGCTAGTGCCTTGATCTCTGGCGCGATGCCATCATTGAAGATGCCATCATGGCGATAGGCGCTGGCGAGCGCGAGATAGGCGCGGCCAGGATGGTCGACACCGATGAAAGAAGCATGCGCGATGATGTTCAGCGACTGCCTGCCGCGATATTCGGGATGCGCACGCCAGCCGATATCGGCAAGCAGGCAGGCGGCGTGCCGATAGCGCGCCTCGTCCTCCGTTTCGTCGATGCCGAAGGCCTTGAAGGCCTTGCCGGTCCATTCGACGAGGTCATGCGCGTGATGGACCGAACGCGAGCGCAGCAGAGCCAGTTCCTCAGCGGCCGAGATGAGCGGATCGGCGTTCTGCTCCTCCTCATCGAGCAGCGAATAGAGAAAGCCCTCGCGCACGCCCTGCGCCGAGACGACGATCTTCGACGGCTGCATCGCCGACATGATCTCCTGCAGCACGACGGCACCGTAGGGCAGCAGCGAGCGGCGGTTCTTGGAGACGCCCTCGATGCCCTTGACTTTCTCGACCTCGCCCTTGGCCACCTGCTTCAGGAAGTTCTGGGCTGCACCGTCGGCCGAAATCTCGTAGTGATGCATGACGCCGAGCGGGTAGTTGGTCATCTCCATGTGCAGGCGGGCGAGGTTTCGCCAGGTGCCGCCGACTGCGTAGAAGGCCCTGCCCTGTCCGCCCTTGAGTAGTTTCGCCCGCGCCAGTTCCTGGCGCGCGATTTTCTGCGCCTGAACGAGCGAATTCTTCGCCATGTCCTGCAGACGCAGGCCGCCGAGCGGCAGCGTTATGCCTTCGCCCATCGCCTCGCCCTTGATGTCGATCAATTCCAGGCTGCCACCGCCCAGATCGCCGGCGATACCGTTGGCGGGGTGAAAGCCGGAGATAACGCCGAGCGCCGAGTAGTAGGCTTCCTGGCGGCCGGAAAGCACCCGGATCTCGGTCTTCAGCACTTCCTCGGCGCGATGGATGAAATCCGGGCCGTTGACCGCCTCGCGGGCGGCGGCGGTCGCCAGCACATACATATGCTCGGCGCCGGCTTGATCGGAGAGCGCCCGAAAACGGCGGAATTCCTCCATCGAGCGCGTCACCGCATCCGGGTCGAGCTTTCCCGTCGATACGATGCCGCGGCCGAGACCCGCCAGCATCTTTTCGTTGAACAGCATGGTCGGCGAACGCGCCAATCCCTCATAGACGACGAGACGGATCGAGTTCGAGCCGATGTCGATGATGGACAGCGGACGGCGGTCCTGCAGCCGGCCCTGGGAAATGGACAACATCAGTTGGACGCTGCGGCGTTCTTCTTGCGGCGCTTGAACTGAGCGATCCGCTGGGGCGCATGCGACTTCAGCGCGTCACCCCGTCCCGATAGGCTCGGATTGGTCATGAAATATTCCTGCGCGTTGAACGGTTCCTCGCCCTCCTCCAGCACGACACGCCGGGAAGTTCCATCAGCCAATACGTCGAAACTTTGCTGATTGTCCATGATGTTGCCCAGCATGATCTGACCCAGAACCTGTTCATGCACAGTTGGATTGGTGATCGGCACCATGGTCTCGACACGGCGGTCGAGATTGCGCGGCATGAGGTCGGCGGAGGAGATGTAGACGATCGCCTCGTCCGCCGGCAGGCCGTGGCCATTGCCGAAGCAGTAGATGCGGCTGTGTTCGAGGAAGCGGCCGACGATCGACTTGACCCTTATGTTCTCCGACAGGCCCGGCACCTGCGGCCTGAGGCAGCATATGCCGCGCACCACGAGGTCGATTTCCACCCCGGCACGGCTGGCATCATAGAGCGCATCGATGATGATCGGGTCGACAAGCGAGTTCATCTTCATCCAGATGCGCGCCGGCCTGCCCTCCAGCGCGTGGGCGACTTCGTCCGATATGTGTTGGAGAATGCGGTTTCTGAGCGTGAACGGCGAGATCGCGATACGCATCTCGGCGGTCGGCTCGGCATAGCCGGTGATGAAGTTGAACAGCTGGGCGACATCGCGCGCGATCGTCGCATCGGTGGTGAAGAAGGACAGGTCGGTGTAGATGCGCGCTGTGACCGGGTGGTAGTTGCCGGTGCCGAGATGCACGTAGTTGCGCAGCTTGCCGTCCTCGCGCCGCACCACCAGGGACATCTTGGCGTGGGTCTTGAGTTCGAGGAAACCGAACACAACCTGCACGCCGGCGCGTTCGAGATCGCGGGCCCAGCGGATGTTGGCTTCCTCGTCGAAACGGGCCTTGAGCTCGACCAGCGCCGTCACCGATTTGCCGGCCTCGGCCGCGTCGACCAGCGCACGCACGATCGGGCTGTCGTTGGAGGTGCGGTAGAGCGTCTGCTTGATCGCCACCACCTCGGGGTCGGCCATCGCCTGGCGCAGAAACTGCACCACCACATCGAAGGATTCGTAGGGGTGGTGGACGACGATGTCCTTCTCGCGGATGGCGGCGAAACAGTCGCCGCCATGCTCGCGGATGCGCTCTGGGAAGCGCGGATTGTAGGGCGTGAACTTCAAATCGTCGCGGGGGACGGAGACGATTTCCGAGATCTGGCTGAGCGCCAGCGGACCGGTGAGCACGCTGATACGGCTCGACGAGACGCCGAGCTCGCCGGCGACGAAATCGCGCAGTTCGGGCGGCATCAGCTTGTCGAACTCGATGCGGATCACCGAACCACGGCGGCGGCGCTTCAGCGCGGTCTCGAACAGGCGCACGAGATCTTCCGATTCTTCCTCCACCTCGATATCGCTGTCGCGGATGATACGGAATGTGCCGGAGCCCTTGACTTCATAGCCCGGGAAAAGCTTGCCGATATAAAGCCCCACCGCTTCCTCCAGCGGGATGAAGCGGACATGGTTCTTGCGATCCGGCAGCCGGATGAAGCGCTTCAGCGCTACCGGCAGGCGCAGCAGCGCACTCATCTCCTCGCCGTTCTTGCGATGGCGAAGCTGCAGCGCCATCGAGAAGCCGAGATTGGGAATGAACGGAAACGGATGCGCGGGGTCGATCGACAGCGGGGTGAGCACCGGAAACACCTGATCCTGGAAGTGTTCTTCCAGCCAGACCTTCTCGTCCTTGGTCAGCGCATCTCGCGTGATGCTCTCGATGCCTTCCTTGTTGAGCAGTATCGTCAGCGCCGAAAGGCTCTTCTGCTGATCTTCCTGCAGCCGCTCGACCTCGCGCAGCAGCTGTTCGAGCTGCTGTTCGGGCGTGCGGCCGTCAGGGCTCTTCAGCACGATGCCCTCGCGGACCTGACCGGCGAGGCCGGCGACGCGCACCATGAAGAACTCGTCGAGGTTGGCGGCCGAGATCGACAGGAAGCGCACGCGTTCGAGGAGCGGGTGGTGCTCGTTCAGCGATTCTTCGAGAACGCGGCGATTGAACTGCAGCCAGGAAAACTCCCGATTGACGAAACGGTCCGGATTGCCGCCCTGCGGGCTCGCCGCCTCGACATTGATGAATTCGCTCTGCACCGGCTTCAGTTCGTTCATGATTCCTGCTCTTCCCAGCCGCTGTCGTCCGAACGCCGCGCCCGCGAGGGTCGTCCGACGAATCGACACATACCCTCCCGTAACCGATTCCGGTTGCGGGGGTCAGGCATGACCGAGCTTAACTTATCCTCTGACAGGCTTTTGCAACAGTTTGATTTCATCGATCTTGCAAAGAGACGGGTTATGATCCAGATGCAATTGCAAGAGATCAGGAGACGACGATGGCAGGCGGTTCCATTCCCCATTTCCAGAACGATGCGGGCTACCCGGCGATCGACATCGGGGTCAAGGAATTCATGTGCACGGGCGCCAACCCGCCTTTCGACCACCCGCATGTGTTTCTCGATATGGGCGACGACAATGAGAAGGTCTGCCCCTATTGCTCGACGCTCTACCGCTATTCGCCAAAGCTGAAGGCGACGGAAACGGTGCCGGCCGGCTGTCTCTACATCGACCGGGCCGCCTGATTTCCAGCGGCTGAAATCATGCCCGATGCACAGCCCCGGCAGATCGTGATCGCCGGAGCTGGCGTCGCCGGGCTGACCGCGGCCCTGGCTTTCGGCGAACGCGGCTACCCCGCACAGCTGTTCGAACAGGCGGAGCGGCTGGACGCGGTGGGCGCCGGCATCCAGCTTTCTCCAAACGCGACACATATCCTACGCCAGCTCGGCGTGCTCGACCGGCTGCTGCCGGCAGCGGTGCGTCCGGAAGCAGTGGTGCTGAAGGACGCCGCGACGTTGCGCGAACTGGCGCGCGTGCCGCTGGGGCAAGCCGCCGAAAAACGTTGGGGGGCGCCTTATCTCGTCGCTCACCGGGCCGATCTGCAGAGCGCACTGACCGAACGCGTCGCCGAAAACCCGAATATTGCGCTCGTCACAGGCGCGCGCTTGAGCGATGTTGTCACAGGTGGCGATGGTGTGACGGCCACAGTCGAGAAGGACGGCAAGACCGTCCAGTCACAGGGCTTCCTTTTGGTCGGGGCCGATGGCGTATGGTCGTCGGTGCGCGCGGTTGTCGATCGGGCCCGGGGAGCGGCATCGCCGAGAAGCCGTTTTTCCGGCGAACTGGCCTGGCGCACCACTGTCGCTGCCGGCAGCGCCGCCGGACAAGCATTTGCCGCGATCGGCGCTACCGACAGCGTCACGACCTTCCTGCATCCGGGATTCCACATGGTCGCCTACCCCGTCAGCAAGGGTGACGCTTTCAACCTTGTCGCCTTCACCAGAGGCGAGCGCATTGCCGAGGGCTGGTCCGGGCATGCCGATCCCGGCATCCTCGCCGGCGCCATGCGCGGCACGGCCGCGGGCCTTGCAAGGCTGGTAGAAATGGCTGGCCCTTGGCTGACTTGGCCGCTCCATACAGTCGAACAGAAGCAGCCCTGGACGACGCCAGCCGGCATCGCTCTGATCGGTGACGCCGCACATGCGATGACCCCGTTCGCTGCACAAGGCGCGGCAATGGCCATCGAAGACGCGGCAACGCTTGCCAGCCTGGTGGCTGACTTCCCTGCCGATCTGCGTCAGAGCCTCACCATCTGGGAAAATCTCCGGCGGCCGCGCATCGTCAAGGTCATCCGGCGCGGTGCGCTTAACCGCCTCGCCTGGCATGCCTCGGGTCCGGTGGCATTCGCCCGCAACCTGGTTCTGGCGAAGCGGCCACCGGAAAAGCTCGTTGCGGATCTGGACTGGCTCTACGGATGGAGGTAGCGGAGGATCATCAGGCGTTAGCCCGCCAGGAAGTCCCATCTGTCTTGACGCAATGGTGAATTGTAGTTACATTTTTGTGGTTACTGCGCATGAACGAATTGCGGTTTGAATGGGATCCAGAAAAGGCAGCATCAAATCTGCGCAAGCATGGCGTGAGTTTCGAGACTGCCGTTCGTGTTTTCTCCGACCCTTTCGCGCTGGCGGTACAGGACAGAGTCGAAAACGGCGAATACCGTTGGCAGACCATCGGTAGGATTGACGGCACGCTCGTATTGCTTATTGCCCATGCCGATCGAGAAGAAGATGGAACCGAGGTTATACGGATCATTTCAGCGCGCAGAGCCACGACGAAAGAAAGAAGATATTATGCGCAAAATCGTTCGATTTGAATTCGACCCGACAAATCCCTCTCCGTTGACAGAAGCACAGAAGGCGGAAATCGCAGCGTTGAAAGCGCGCTCGCAAGATGACGTCGATACGAGCGACACTCCCGAATTGGCCGAAGAATTCTGGCAAAATGCTGCTCGAAATCCGCATTTCAGACCTATAAAGCAGCAACTGACCCTTCGCCTCGATTCCGACCTTGTCGCCTGGTTCAAGAGACGCACCCCCGATGGTCGGGGCTATCAGAGCGCGATCAACAAGGCACTACGCGACTATATGATGAGGCAGGATCGCAAAACGGGCTGACCGCTGCTGTCCAAATTTCAATTGTAAAGCCGCAGCGACAGCCCAAGCGAAGCCGGGAGCGGATTCCACCAGCCAGTGCGAAGCCCGGCCGTGCGCAGTGCCGCCGCCGTCCAGGTGTTGCAGCCGATCAGCGCGTTGAAACGGCCATTCGCCTCGTAGAAGCGGTCGAAGTTGGAGTAGCCCGCATTCTCGATCACGACCGGGCCGTTCTGCCCCTGCTGGAAGCTGGCCGCGATATAATCGAGCAACGCCGCGAACCGATCCTCGCCAATGTCGAAGCCAGCGACGTCAGGATGCGGCTCGGCGATCGCGCCGGCGACATCGACATGCATCACAGAGGCATCGAGCGTCATCGCCTTGACCACTGGCACCGCCTTTAGTTGCGACCATGTTGGCGTTTCAAGATAGAAGGCGCGACCACCCCAGCCGAAGATGATGTAGCGCACCTCGGGTGCGTCGGCCGGAAGGCCGGCCTCGGTCAGGAAATGAAAACGCCTGCGAACCGCGTCGTCCACCGGGATGGCGATGTCGGTGTGGATCGGGTTCTTCAGCACCAATATGCGCCGCGTGCTCTCGCCAGCGGCGGCCGCCGGCCAGAGCGGGCGTGGCACCAGCGTGCCGAGGACGGCGGCAAGCATGAACATGGCTGCCAACATGGCCAGGAAACGCAGGGGCTTTTTCATCGGTGTCCGGTTTGGGGGCTCCCTCTCCTCGACGGCAGCGACCATGGCCGATCGCCATATGCAAAAAGCCCGGCCGTGGTGCCGCCGGGCTTGTTTTGAACCGGTGCCGGAGCGCTCAGTGCAAGATCTGCGACAGGAACAGTTTCGTACGCTCGTGGCGCGGATGATCGAAGAATTCGGCCGGTGTGTTCTGCTCGACGATCTGGCCCTGATCCATGAAGATCACCCGGTTGGCGACCTTGCGGGCAAAGCCCATTTCGTGCGTGACGCACAGCATGGTCATGCCTTCCTCGGCAAGGCCGACCATGGTCTCCAGCACTTCCTTGATCATTTCCGGGTCGAGCGCCGAGGTCGGCTCGTCGAACAGCATGATGCGCGGGTTCATGCACAGCGAACGGGCGATCGCCACGCGCTGCTGCTGGCCGCCGGAGAGCTGGCCCGGATACTTGTTGGCCTGCTCCGGAATCTTGACGCGCTTGAGGAAATGCATGGCGATTTCCTCGGCCTGCTTCTTCGGCGTCTTGCGCACCCAAATCGGCGCCAACGTGCAGTTCTCCAGGATGGTCAGGTGCGGGAACAGATTGAAGTGCTGGAACACCATGCCGACCTCGCGGCGCACTTCGTCGATCTTCTTCAGATCATTGGTCAGTTCCTTGCCGTCGACGATGATCTTGCCCTTCTGGTGCTCTTCCAGGCGGTTGATGCAGCGGATCATCGTCGACTTGCCGGAGCCGGACGGGCCGCAGATGACGATGCGCTCGCCGCGCATAACCTTGAGGTTGATGTCCTTCAGCACATGAAACTCGCCGTACCATTTGTGCATGGCGATGATGTCGATGGCGACATCGGTGGTCGAGATGTGCATCTTGGCGGCATTGACCTTGAGCTCTTCCGCGCTGACGGCGTTTTCGGTGGCCATGACAGGATCCCCTTATTCTTTTGTTTAGCGTCTGTAGCCGGTGTCGAGTCGGCGTTCGGTGTACATCGAATAGCGCGACATGCCGAAGCAGAACAGCCAGAACACGAAGGCGGCGAAGACCAGACCGGATTTCGCGGTCTGTGGCGTCGCCCAATTGGCGTCCGAGAAATTCTGTTTGACGACGCCGAGCAGGTCGAACATCGAGATGATGAGAACCAGACTGGTGTCCTTGAACATGCCGATGAAGGTGTTGACGATGCCGGGGATGACCAGCTTCAGCGCCTGCGGCAGCACGATCAGCCCCATCTTCTGCCAGTAGCCGAGGCCAAGCGAATCGGCGCCTTCATACTGGCCCTTCGGGATCGCCTGCAGGCCGCCGCGCACGACTTCGGCCATATAGGCCGCCGCAAACAGCGACACGCCGATCAATGCCCTGAGAAACTTGTCGAAGGTGACCCCAGCCGGCAGGAACAGCGGCAGCATGACGCTGACGAAGAACAGAACGGTGATCAGCGGGATGCCGCGCACCGTCTCGATGAAGACCACACAAAGCGTCTTGACGATCGGCATCTTCGAACGCCGGCCGAGCGCCAGCACAGTGCCCAGCGGTAGCGACACGGCAATGCCGACGAAGGACAGGCTGAGCGTTACCAGCAGGCCGCCCCACCGCGAGGTCTCGACATGCGGCAGGCCGAACATGCCGCCGATCAGCAGAACGAACGAAACGATCGGCAACACCAGGAAGAGCAGGATCGCGTTCAGTCCCTTGCGCGGCACGCGCGGGATCAGCATCGGCACCAGCAGCGCCACGAACAGGATGGCGACCAGAATCGGGCGCCAGCGCTCCTCGATCGGATAGGTGCCGAACATGAACTGGCCGAACTTGGCATTGACGAAGGCCCAGCACGCGCCGCTCCAGCCGTTCGGCTGAATGCCGCCTTGCGCAACGGTGGCGCAGACAGTGCGATTCGGCCCTGTCCACTGGGCATTGATGAACGCCCAGTTGATGATCTGCGGCAGGATCATGACGACCAGCGCGATGCCTATGATGGTCAGGATCGTGTCACCGACCGAACCGACCAGGTTCTTGCGCACCCAGGCCGTTGGGCCGCGCACGCTTGCTGGCGCAGGCTGCGCCAGCACCATCTCGGCACGCACCCAGGACATGTCGTGTTCCTGCATGGCTCTACCTTTCCACCAGCGCCATCTTGGCGTTGACCACGTTCATGACGGCCGAGGTCACAAGGCTGAGTATGAGGTAGGCGACCATCATGATCAGCACGCCTTCGACCGCCTGTCCGGTCTGGTTGAGCACGGTGCCGGCGGTCGCCGTCAGGTCCGGATAGCCGATGGCGATCGCCAGCGACGAGTTCTTGGTCAGGTTGAGATACTGGCTGGTCAGCGGCGGGATCACGATGCGCATGGCCTGCGGCACCACGACGAGCCGCAAAATCGGCCCCGAGCGCAAGCCCAGGGCGCCGGCCGCCTCGGTCTGGCCTTTGCTGACCCCCCTGATGCCGGCGCGCACGATCTCGGCGATGAAGGCTGCCGTGTAGCAGGACAGAGCCAGATAGAGCGACAGGAACTCCGGCTTGACCTGGAAGCCGCCGGTCAGGTTGAAGGTCGACTGTTTCGGCAGATCAAAGGTGAGCGGCATTCCGCTGAGCAGGAAAGCGAGCAGCGGCAGGCCAACGATCAGCGCGAAGGAGGTCCAGAACACCGGGAATTGCTGGCCGGTCGCCATCTGGCGCTGGCGCGCCCTGCGGGCGACGAACCATGCCATGGCAACAGCCACGACGAGCGCCACCAGGATCAGCCAGGAACCCTCGCCCCAGATGGTGCGCGGAAAATAGAAGCCGCGCTGGTTGAGGAAGGAACCAAACGGCAGATGGATACTGTCACGTGGCGCCGGCAGCACGGCAAGCACGCCGGAATACCAGAAGAAGATGACCAGCAGCGGCGGGATGTTGCGAAAGATCTCAACATAGACCGTGCAGATCTTCTGGATCAGCCAGTTCTGCGACAGGCGGCCGATGCCGATGACGAAGCCGATGATGGTGGCGGTGATGATGCCGGCGACGGCGACGATGATCGTGTTGATCAGGCCGACGACGATGGCGCGGCCGTAAGTATCGTCAGACGTGTAGGCGATCGGCGTGTCCGAGATATCGAACCCGGCACGTCCCTTGAGGAAGCCGAAGCCGGAGGCGATGTGCAGGCGCTGCAGATTGTCGATGACGTTCTGCACGATCCACCACACAGAGCCGAACAGAACGATGACGACAAGCGTCTGGAAGAAGAGACTGCGGACTTTCGGATCATTGACGAAGGAAGCCCGGCTGGACTCCTCGCGAAGAACTTCCTGCGATGCCATTCGACCGTCCCCTGGAAAGAGAAACCGGGAGGCAGATGATATGCCTCCCGGATCACATTTCAATCAGCGGATCGGCGGAGCATATTGCAGGCCGCCCTTGGTCCACAGCGCGTTGATGCCGCGAGCGATCTTGAGCGGGCTGCCCGAGCCGACATTGCGATCGAACATTTCGCCGTAATTGCCGACGGCCTTGACGATGTTGACGACCCAGTCATTGGAGACGCCGAGATCGGTGCCGATCTTGGTGTCGGCTTCCTGGCCGAGCACGCGCTTGATCTCGGGGCTTGTCGAGTTCTTCATCTCATCGACATTGGCCTTGGTGATGCCAAGTTCCTCGGCGTCGAGCAGCGCGAAATAGGTCCACTTGACGATATGGTACCACTGGTCGTCGCCCTGGCGCACCGCCGGTCCGAGCGGCTCCTTGGAGATGATCTCGGGCAGCACGACGTGATCGGCTGGCGAGCCGAGAGTGAGGCGGATGCCGTAGAGACCCGACTGGTCGGTGGTGTAGACATCGCAGCGGCCGGCATCGTAGGCGGCATTGACCTCTTCGAGCTTCTCGAAGACGACCGGATTGTACTCCATCTTGTTCGCCTTGAAGTAGTCGGCGAGATTGAGCTCGGTGGTGGTGCCGCTCTGCACGCAGACGGCGGCGCCCGAAAGCTGGAGCGCCGAATTGACGCCCGGCAGTTTCTTGGCGTTGATCATGAAACCCTGGCCGTCATAGTAGGTGGTGCCGACGAAATTCAGGCCAAGTGCTGTGTCGCGGTTGATGGTCCAGGTGGTGTTGCGCGACAGAACGTCGACCTCGCCGGACTGCAGGGCGGTGAAGCGCTCCTTGGCGCTGAGCGGCGTGAACTTGACCTTGGTGCCGTCACCGAAGACAGCGGCTGCAACGGCGCGGCAGAAATCCGCGTCGATGCCTTGCCAGTCACCCTTGTCATCCGGCGCCGAGAAGCCGGCCAAACCTGTCGAGACGCCACACTGGATGAAGCCCTTCGCCTTGACGGTGTCGAGCGTGCTCGCCGAAGCGGCCGACGCCATAATCCCCAGCGTGGCGGCGCCAAGAATGCCGAAAGCAATATGTTTCATGACCCACAGACCCTTTTCTCTGTTTTCAGGCAAACCCTGATCTTTTTTCCCGTGTGAACGCAGTTCCCATCCCGGCCCATTCCCGGAACCCCGCATCGCAACCGACGCGCTGCCTCCCATTCACGGACGGCATCGAAGGCGATAATTCCCGTGAGGTCAAGGGAAATGACCGAATCCGAACGTGTTTGAAAATCGATTGCCCTGTTTGCCTGAATTGCAGACAAACGCACCCGCAATTTGATCAGTGTGCAAATAAAGCCGGCAAAGCGCATTCAACACAATGCGAGGCCGCGGTAACGAAATCCGTCTTGGCAATAGCTTTGGCGCTACTGATCTGGACGCGCTATGAATTGGTCCTTCCGAAGACTGTCACCAGGGCTGCGGCCTTGGAACGCGCGAGACAGGAGCCTCGTTCCGGCCGCCGCCATCAACGCGCCGGAAATGCGCGGGATCAACTGGGCCGTGACTGCCTTTTCCCGGGGAAACGAGGACGGCGATGCCGGCGACCCCCACCATGTTCATGACGCCGACGAGGAACAGCAGGGCGATCAGCACCACGCACCTGGCAGCGAGGTCGGCGCCTGGCCGCGACGCCGATCCCTTGAGAATTGGCACATTCGAAGTCCATTCCTGGCGGGTGCTGGGCTGTTGCACGGCCCATGACGCGGCACTATGGCTAGCGCCCTATCAAACAAGGCGAAGAAGAATGGCGAAAGACGGCAGCGCGCAGGGTTACGGCAAGGTGGGCATCAACACCCGGCTTGCCCATTCGGGCAACAACCCGCATGATTATTTCGGCTTCGTCAATCCGCCGGTTGTGCATGCCTCCACCGTGCTGTTCCGCAATGCCGAAGCAATGGTGGGACGCAGCCAGAAATACACTTACGGTACGCGCGGCACGCCGACGACGGATGCCCTTGCCCACGCCATCGACGCGCTGGAGGGATCCGCCGGCACCATCGTGGTGCCGTCTGGCCTGGCAGCGGTGACCGTTCCGCTGCTTGCCTTCCTATCGGCCGGCGATCATCTCCTGATCGTCGATTCCGTCTACCATCCGACCCGCAATTTCGCCGACACGATGCTGAAGCGGCTCGGCGTCGAGGTGGAGTATTATGATCCCCGCATCGGCGCTGGCATTGCCGCCTTGATCAAGCCCAACACCAGGGTCGTGTTCACGGAATCGCCGGCTTCCAACACCTTCGAGGTGCAGGATATCCCGGCGATCGCCAAGGCGGCGCGTGCGGCCGGCGCCATCGTGATGATGGACAATACCTGGGCGACGCCGCTCTATTTCCGGCCGCTCGACCATGGCGTCGACATCTCCATCCATGCGGCAACCAAATATCCGGCCGGCCATTCCGACGTGCTGCTTGGCACGGTCTCGGCCAATGAGAGCTGCTGGGAGCAACTTTATGAGAGCTTTTGCACGCTTGGTTGCTGCGCGGGCCCCGACGATGTCTACCAGGTGCTGCGCGGCCTGCGGACCATGGGCGTGCGCCTGGAGCATCACCAGCGCAGCGCATTCGCCATCGCGTCGTGGCTCGAAGGCGAGAAGGGCGTGGCGCGCGTGCTTCACCCCGCCCTTCCCAGCCACCCGGACCACGGCCTATGGAAGCGCGACTTCACCGGTTCGAGCGGCATCTTTTCGATCGTGCTTGCCGGAGGCGGCCAGAGACAGCAGCACGCCTTCCTCGACGCGCTGCGGATATTTGGGCTCGGCTATTCCTGGGGTGGGTATGAGAGCCTTGCGGTGCCGGTCTGGCTCAGCGACCGCGTTGTTGCAACGGCCCCTTATGAAGGTCCGTTGATCCGCCTGCAGATCGGCCTTGAGGATGTCGACGACCTGAAAACCGACATCATGCGCGGCCTGGCCGCAGCCGCTGCCTGACCGTCGCATACGAGGCCGACTGCCGGACGGAACGGCAAGAACGACCGCAACGTCTTGACGCTGATGACAAAGCGCGAGCCGCTCGCAGCAGTCCGGCGACGCGCGGCGCGCAATATTATTCTCCCGGGTCGCGACTTTCCGGATTTGTTTGACTTTCAAATCCGCGGGTTCGGCTGCATTGCGTGGCGCACCGGAATCCGCGCTCAACCCACTCGTCACAAGCTTGCCCATGGCCTTTCGTCTTTTTGTCCCCATCCTCGCCGGCGCGACGCTGCGTGAACGCATCCTGGCGTGTATCGGCGCCACGCTCGGCATCGCGCTGACCGGCGTGATCAGCGGGCTGGCCATGGGCGGCGGCCCGCACGTAGCCCTGCTGGTGGCGCCGATGGGCGCATCCGCCGTGCTTCTCTTCGCCGTACCGGCGAGCCCGCTGGCGCAGCCCTGGTCGATCATCGGCGGCAATTCGATATCGGCGCTGGTGGGGGTTACCGTGGCGCATTTCGTCCATGATCCGGTCATTGCGTCGGGCCTGGCTGTAGCGCTCGCCATCGCGGCGATGTCGTTCACACGCTGCCTGCATCCGCCAGGCGGCGCGGCGGCGCTGACGGGGGTGCTCGGTGGGCCGGCCGTCATCAGCGCGGGCTTCCTGTTTCCGTTCGTGCCGGTGGCCTTGAATTCGACCATTCTGGTCACGCTCGGCTTCCTCTTCCACAAACTCGCGCGGCGCAACTATCCGCATGTCGCCGCCCCCGCCGCCAACAGCCACGGCACCGCCGATCCGCCGGCGCAGCAGCGCGTCGGCTTCCGGCCCGAGGATATCGACGCGGCGCTGACCACGCTCGACGAGACGTTCGACATCGACCGCGACGACCTCGAACGGCTGCTGAGACAAGTCGAGTTGCAGGCCATGGTGCGCTCGCACCGGACGCTGCTGTGCAAGGACATTATGTCCCGCGACGTCGTTTCAGTGCCCGAGCAGGCCACGATCGACGAGGCGCGCCAGCAACTGCTCGATCATAATATCCGCACCTTGCCGGTGGTCGACGCCGAAGCAAGGCTGGTTGGCGCCGTCGGCTTGCGCGAACTGACGAAAGCCACCGACACCGTGAAGAGCGTGATGTCGAAAGCCGGCACCGCCGCGCCCGAGGCGCCGGCGATGAGCCTGCTGCCGGTGCTGACCGACGGGCGCAGCCATGCCGTGGTCATCGTCGACGGCGAGCGGCGGATTCTCGGCCTGATCACCCAGACCGACCTTCTGGCGGCGGCCGCGCGCGTGCAAACGGCAGGCAAGGGATTGGCGGCGGCTTGAAATAGCGGTGCCGCCACGGTGGGAGCGGTCGATGTTTTTCCGCTTCCAACTCAAGATGAAAGGCCATGTCGACGTATCGCCCTGACCCGCGGGCCCGCTCGAGGTACAGGGAACCGCACCCGACCTCGTCGCGCCGGGCGGCATGCGTCCACGAGTCATCATGGCTCGGCCCGCGCCGCTCAATCCTGGCGTCGAGTTCTTGGCGCAAATCCTTGCTCCGGTCATGCGGAAAATCGTGCTGCTGATCGACGGTAGCTTTTCGATCATGCTGATCCATCGCTATCGCGGATTCCAGGCAGCCGGGTCTAGAATCCGAACGCCAGCCACACCGTCCCGACGACGAGCGTCACCAGCGTCAGCGGCAGGCCGACCTTGAAGAAAGCGCCGAACGATAGCTGCGTGCCCGCGTTGCGCGCCTGTTCGGCGACGATCAGGTTGGCGACCGAGCCGAGCAACGTGAAATTGCCGGCCAGCGTCGAGCTCATGGCGACGACCAGCCAGGCGCGCTCCGGATTCTCCAGGCCGGGTATGAACGGCCGCAGCGCCAGCACGGCCGGAACATTGCTCATGATGTTGGAGAGCACCGCCGTGAAGCCGGACAGGCGCCAGACGTCGTCCAGGCCGAGATTCCTGGCCGAGGCAATGATGTCGGGCGTCAGCAGCGTCCTTTCGGCGCCCGCCACCACCACGAACAGACCGGCGAACATGAACAACAGCGGGCCATCGATCTCACGGTAGATGCGTTCCGGCTTGATAGCGCGGGTGAGCAGGAGAATGGCGCCGCCGATCAAGGCTGCCTTGGCAACGGGAACGCCGGCGAAGAAGGCAATGGCCAGCCCGATGCAGACAATCACGGCCTTCAGCACTTGCCCGCGATGCATGCGGCCGCGCGAGAGATGCGGCGTCAATTGGGCGGTGCGGGTGAATTCGGCCCGGTAGACGATGCGCACGATGACGATGACCGCGACAAGGCCGAACAAGGCGACCGGCGCCAGCGCCGCCGAAAAGGCTGGATAGGAAATGCCCGACAGCGCCCCGATGACCATATTCTGCGGATTGCCGGTAATGGTGGCGACACTGCCGCAGTTCGACGCCGTGGCGGTGGCGATCAGATAGGGAACCGGGTTGCGGTTGATGACGCGGGTGACGTGGACGACGATCGGCGCCATGACCAGACAGATGGCGTCATTGACCAGGAAGGCCGAGAGCACGCCGGTCAGCAGCGTCACCATCACCAGGAGCATGAAGGGCGCATGCGCATGCTCGATGGCGATGGCGCCAAGGCCGCGGAAGGCGCCCGACACCTTCAGATGCGCCACCACGATCATCATGCCGAGGAGAAGCGTGATGGTGTCGAAATTGATGGCGCGGTAGGCATCCTCCATGCTGACCGTGCCGATGGCGATCATCGCCGCGCCGCCAAGCAGCGCAATGCCTGCCCGGTCAAGGCGCAGGCCAGGTATACGGCCGATGGCGACGCCGGCATAGGTGAGGACCAGGATCAGCAGTGCCGCCGCGCCCATCAGTGTCATCGGTAGAAGCCCTGCTCGATCTGTTTGCGCACCGATGCCGGCCGCCCCGCGATTCGCCTGATAAAAGCCTTAGCGCGATGTGGAGATCGATGCCAAACGAGCTGGGTGGATCGTTGGCCGAGAGTGTCTGGAAGACCAGACCACGTGGCACCGCTAACCGCGATAAAAGTCCAGCCGCTGCCGCAATGCCTGCGGCGAAAACAGCTGCTCGACGGTCTGCCGCGCCTTGCGGCCAACTCTCGCCCGCAGCGCCGGGTCGGTTTTGAGTTCGGCCAGAATCGCTGCCGCCTGTTGCGTCGTTTCGAACAGGTAGCCGTTTTCGCCGTGCCTGATATGGTCGGCGTAGCCGCCATGCGAATGGCAGACCACGGGCAAACCGCAGGCCATCGCCTCGAACACCACGCGGCCGAATGTCTCCACATGCGAACCGGTGCGATAGTAGAACACGTCGAGCGTCGGCAAGAACTGTTCGGCGGCCAGTTGGCCCTGAGGCAGGAGTTCGAGTTGGGGGTGCGGCGCGAGCTTGTCCCTGAGCGGCATCCCGCCCTGAATCCGTACCGCAGCGCCATCGGCCAGCAAGGCCTCGTAGAGCGCCACATCGTCGCCATGATGCTTGTCCGCCGTATCCCGGCTCAGCCGCCCCACGGTAAACGGACCATCCGGCCTTGCCACCCGTGGTGAGAAACGGTCGATATCGATCGGCGACGGATGCACGACGCCTTCGACATGCAGCATGCGCTTTTGAAAATCGGAGATCAGCACCAATTCAGCTTCCGGCCAGCCCAGCAGGCGCGGCATGCGTGTCGTCAGCGCAATGATCTTCGGATGAAAGGTGTTGAAGACATAGATCAGCCGGCGCGGCCGCCGGATCAGGTAGGGCCACAGCTTGTTGCGCCAATGCGCGCCGACGAAAACATAGATGCCGCCGTCAGGCACGTTGCGCGTTGCCGGCGAGATACGGCGAATCGGAAACTGCCGCATCAACTCGTCGGACACGCGCCAGGAGGTTGCCCAAAGACGTACTGCCGAGTCGGCGCTCAACAGCCGATACAGCTCCAGGGTTTCGCGTTCGCTGCCGCCAAACGGGTTTTGAAAGCCGTTGAACAAATGGATCATGATCGCTGTGCTTATCTGGCCTTGCCGGGGCTGTCTCGCCATTCATTCGCCGGCACCGAAAAGGTCCCGGCCGTGCCGTCGGCCGGGACGGTCGAGGAGCTCAAGAAGGCTGGAACGTCCCCGGCGGTGCCCCATACATCACTTACCGGAGGAAGCACACCGACAAGAAAGCGTCAAGGAAGCGGTTCTGTCTGTCCGCCGAAGGCTGTGGTCAATGCACGGTGGCGGGGCCGGGCGGAGGCATCGGCGGGGCTTCCGCCGGATCGAAGCTGACCTGTCCATTCGATTTGGCAGCATAGAGGCGCCGCGGTTCAGAACCGCCGTCAGACTGTCGGCCGCGGCAATGACGCTAGGGTCGCGCTGGGCTATGGCCAGCTGGCGGATCTTCCACATGAGAAAAAACAGAAACGAACCGCCCAGCATCAGAGGAAGCAGCAGGTGGGTCAGTTCCTCGCGCCGAACAGCGTCGGACGATAGACAGGGGAAATTGAACGAATCGACGAAGAACGCCACAGCAATGAAGAATGCCGTGCCGGCGGCCGTGACAGCGATCACCCTGCCCCAGCTGGTCGGCGACAGGTCAAGCTTCATCCTGTTCCACTCCGTTAGCCGTCCCTGCCATGACGTGCCAACGCAAACAGATAAGACTTTCCTTCAATTCGAGATCAGATGACCCGGAGCCGGGCACGCTCGCTAGTGGACGACCGTGCTCCGGCGATGAAAGCAAAGCTCATTCACCGAATTCAAGCGGATGCAGGGAAATCCTGAACGTCAGCGGTTGGGCATCGATTCGCCCGCCTCGACAACGAAAGATGCCGCGATCAGGTCGTCGGCATCCAGTTGTAGGGAGCCGTCGCCTGCCCCCATGATGGCGGCGACCTTGTGAAAGGTCTTCATCTCATAATCGGAAATTTCGGCATCCCGCATTCTGGCCTTCAGTTCGGCGATACGCCGCCCCAAGGCAGGGGACGTTCCAATTTCACGTTTCGACATGGCTTGGCTTCTCCTCCCCCAACCCGCGCTTACTTTGCCTCGCCCATTCGCCAGCCCGCACATTGCCTTTTATGAGGCTCCGCGAATACAAGGCCCCGAACGCGCAGTGCGCGCTAAGGTTCCAGCCTTGGCAGATCACGAAATAATTTCACGGTCGCCGCGCGGACGGGCCTGAAATTCCCGCCCAGCTTCCGTTACACAGCGCCGCAGCCTTGGCAGCAATCGGCGGGAAGATTCGGCGGCTTCGGCAAGATCAAACGGATAACCCTTTGAAATTGTTGGCGATCCCGACAGGATTCGAACCTGTGACCATCGGCTTAGAAGGCCGGCGCCTCTGTTTAAGAGACCGTGCCCCGGGGTTTCCGCATCTCGCCGCAGCTTACCTTGGCTTACCCAAGGTATTGATCTGAAAAACTTTTCCTCCTCTGATGTTTCCGCAGCTGTCCGGGAGTTAGCAACTTCGGTGCCGACATGGTGCCGACATGCGCAGCCGACATTCGAAAGGAGATCACTATGTCTGGCACAGTTCTTTCCAGATTGTTTATCGACCAGGTGGAACCCGGCGGGAAGCCGGTTGTTCACTATGACGCCCAGTTAAAGGGTTTCGGGCTGCGGGTCATGCCGTCCGGCTACAAGTCATGGATCGTCGAATACCGTCCCTATGGCGGCGGCCGTCGCGTTGGGTCCAGGCGCATGGTTTTGGGGTCGGCAGCCACGTTGACCGCCGAGGAGGCGAGGAAGGAAGCTAAACGGATTCTGGCTCTGGTCCGGCTTGGCGGCGATCCGGCAAAAGGAAGGGAGAGCGACCGCGAGGCCCCAACCGTCAGGGAGTTTTCAAAGAAGTTCATGGATGACCACGTCAGGGAGAAGCGCAAACGCCGCACGGTTGCGATGTACCAAGATCACTTCGACCGCCTGATCAACCCGCTGATCGGGTCGCTAAAGATCCATTTGGTCACCAGATCGGACGTCGCATCGATGCACCGGAAAATCGCGAAATCTGGACGGGGCGATAGGCGTAGAGAGGGCATAGCAAACAGGACCCTAACGACGCTTTCGTCGATGTTTGGCTTTGCGATCCGGGAAGACGTTCTACCTGACAATTTCGTCAACCCCGTTACCAGGGTCCAGCGGTATCCGGAGAGCTACACCGCCCACTATCTCACACTCGAGGAACTTGCCAAAGTGGGAGCGGCCCTCAAGATGGGAGAGACGATCGGCATTCCGTGGCTTGTTGGTAAAACCGCTCGGGGGTCCAAACATCTCCCGAAGCCGGAAAACCGCCGCACTCTCATCGATCCTCACGCAGCAGCGGCCGTAAGGCTCTTGCTGCTGACGGGGGCGAGAAAGGGAGAGATCCTCAATCTGCGGTGGGACGAAGTTGACTTTGAACGGAAGCTTCTTTTGTTGCCGGACAGCAAGACGGGAGAGAAGACGATCCCGCTCAATTCCTTCGCTCTTGCGGTTTTGGCCAACATCCCCCGCATAGGACCTTATGTAATTCCGAGGCGGCGGGATCCAGACAAACCACGGGGCAATATCCAAAAAACCTGGCTATCAATACTCCGGCAGGCGGGCATAGGCCACGCCCGGATTCACGATCTCCGTCACACGCACGCCAGTATCGGAGTGGCCCAAAGCGTAGGCTTGGCGATAATAGGCAAAATATTGGGGCATACTTCTACGGCAATGACCGCTCGATATTCTCATCTTGAGAACAAGCCTGTGCGGCGCGGGTCCGAGAAGATCGGAAGAAGCATAAGTAAAGCTATGGGCTCTTAACCAAGCAGCCCGCCGCGACTCCGCGTGGCTGAAGCTTCTTACGGGAAGACCGATTTTTCCGGATGCAAGAGCGTCCGGAAGACTCCCCGCGGAACGAACAGTAAACGTCTTTGGACATTCCCATCGCCCCGGAAGAAGCTGCGATCGGGGTAGTAGAACTCGGCGATCGGATAGGCCGTTATAGGTGTGTCTGTCAGCAACCATGCTGAAGTTGGTAGTCCCCAGGTGCAAATCCGTTGATCAGGCAGAACGATCGCGCCATCGGCCAGTGCATGGCGTCCGACCATGCCATCATTTGGCCCTCGGAAAGGGCCTGTGCTGACGGCGATCTGCCGCTTTCCGCCACTACTGACTACCTGAAGAAGCCATTCCTCATGAGCAATCACGCCAAGTTTCAAGCCGCTCATAAGTATAGATAGAGTCACTTGCATCTTGGATAATTGTGATTTCGATAGATAGGAAATCAATCCTTTCCGAAAGAGGTCAAAATGGTCAGCTTGAGTACCGCTCTTACATTGAATGATTCAATTTTGTCCCAAAGCGGAAGGATCATTGTTGACAACTTGTTGGACTTTCTCTCGATTTCCGGTCCCTCATAGGGCGAATCTTAGTGCAGCAGACAAGATGGGCGTCATCGCGTTGGGATGAGTGTGGTCAAAATCCGTCAGCGAGGAGTGCGAATCCGCAAGCCTTGAAGAACGCCTGACAGATGATCGAAGACGTCGTGGCTTGGAAATGACCCGGTCTTTGACAATGCTCGCTACTCGAAACAGGAGCTGCATTTCGGCTATGAGCCGTCATCGCACGGGGGCCGATTTAGCCCCCCGTAACTCGATGTTGTTGGTGATCTCAACAGATTGCAAGCGACGCTCTGACCCTATGAAATGTATCAACACCTCCAGAACAGAATCAGGAGGCAGTCGACCGCGACCTCGGAGGGCACATTCCCAAACGGTAGCCACACGCCAACCGGAAGAGATGAGAGCATCTATCGCCTGTCCATCACGCTGCTGATTGCGAGCAATTTTAGCTTGCCAAAATGCGGCGTTGGATCGGGGTTGAACTCCAAGAGCGCAATCATGTCCATGCCAAAAGCAGCCGTGGACGAAGACTACAGTCCGAGCAGACGGAAAGACTAGATCGGGCGTGCCGGACAGGCTTCGGTCATGGAGTCTGTACCGCAAGCCGCGTGCATGAAGACCGCGCCGAATGATCATCTCGGGTTCAGTGTCACGCCCTTGTATCCTCGACATGTTTAGCCGTCGCTGATCCACCGTAAGTGGATCGTCGCGGGTCGCTTGACGCCGGGCCAATAGCCTCAGGCCGCGCGGCGGTTGGGGCTTGGCCGATCACGCCGGAGTGCGCTGGCGAATATTTTGCCTATCTCTTCGGCTAATGCCCGCGACAGCAGCGGCGGCACGGCGTTACCGATCTGATTCCCTCGCGCCATGACCTTTGTCCGCAACCGTGAAGCAGAAGGCGTCGAAATCGCCCGCGCTCGGATGCTGGCCGGTTCCAAGCTGTTCGCGGACGAAGCGAACCATTGGGATGCGCTGGAGGCTGACTACGCCTCAACCCGCATCAACCACTCGGAAAGCTACAGCGACGGCCACGGCAAGCATACGAACATGGTGGAAAGCTACTTCAGCCGCCTACGCCGCATGGTCGTGGGCCAGCACCACCACGTTTCGCACAAATACCTCTACCAGTACGCGAATCATGCCGCTTGGCTGGAGGATCACCGTCGCCGGTCGAATGGCGGTGACGCCTTCGCAATCCTTGGCGGTGCGCTCAATCATTCGGTGTCGAGGGTGTGGGCTGGCTACTGGCAGCGATAGCTGCAAATCAGGTTGTGGAAAACCTAAAATAGCTGTCGGAAATACAACCATAGGATTCGACAGGACCAACCGAATCGCTGAAATAGAAAGGTCGGCGCGAGGACTAGTCGCACCGACCGTAGTAGAACCCGACCGGCTAGGGTCGGAGTGTGATCACCAGCGGACACTTAGCCGCTATGCGGTTGCAGTCAAGCCCTCGCCGGTCCTTTTAGCAAAAAGGACTAGAAAATTGACTGAGTATCCACAACCCTACCAACTTGCGTTCGACGATGCCGTTGATGTCTGGCTTCGCCATTGGGATGGCGAGTACCAGCATCACATTGCGGCGTCTTATGGAATCAATCCCGGACGCGTGAATGATGTCCTGAAGGGGCGTAAACACCTCGGCAGCGAACAGGTGGCCGCTTCGAAAAGGAGGGCTGCCTGATGGCGACTTGGGAAATCGCGCTCGTACGAGAGCAAGGTGTGAATTTTGCCGTCGCGTCCGTTCGCGATTCCGTCTTGAGCAACCAAGCGGAATGTGACCGGCTGATAGCAGCGTTCAATCTTACTCTGGGTCAGCCGACTGTGCTCTTAGGGGCACGACAACACCGCCTGTATGGTCGGACTGACATCGTTCGGTTTCTGCAAAATGTTCAACCGTCGCGCTTGCCGTGGCGACGGGTAGACATTGCGGCGTAACGCCGGACAAAATAGCGAGCGCGCCAGTCAGGGCATGAAACGCTTTGGCGCGCTCATCCTCATCGAATGGAACAAGCACGTTCTCGCCATCGCCGGCATCGAAAAGTACCTGATTTCCAAACAGCACTCTCAGAGACATCGGAGACCTTTGCCACGTTAGGGCGAAAGCGGCAACCGTGACCTCGGTGGCCGCCCTTTTGTACGGATTCAGACATGCCCTTGTGAGGTAGGCAGGCGGGATTAAAGTCCCCTTACCGTCCGTATTCAGCAGGGGCAACGCGGACGCATGGAAGAGCGCTTCGCGCTTTCGCCCGAGTAAGGGAGGAATGCGCTGTGCCTTTTTCAAAATTCAGCAGCACGTACACGTCTGAGGACCTGAATCTTCTCCGGAAGGTATTCGACCAGCTATGCCAAGAGCGTCGTCTGGCCCTTAAAGATCGAGACCAACGAGAACTGCTCGCCCTCCAAGTCATGGGAGCTTTCGACAACGGCTTCACAGACGAAACCCAGTTGTGGCAATCGCTTTCGAAGCGCCGCACAGCCCACGCCTAGAAGCGCGCGCGCCTTGCCCGCCAGCTCTTCGCCGTCTTAATATTGTTCATGAGCGGCTTCACCAGCGCGGCATCCCACCCCTTGCCAGCACAATGCGCGTAGCCGTTTCCCGGTTTGACGCGCTGCCTTCCGCTTCGTGCTTCAAGATCAGCCGGTAAAGCTCGCCCTTGCGGAATCGGCTTGGCGTGCGGCGCAACGGCACGATTTGGGAGGGATCGCCCTTGTAGCCAAGGATAAGCAGCACCGCGTCTATGAGCTGTAGCTGCTGGGCCAGGTCCGCACCCTTGAAGCGGATCATGCCGGATATCTCGGCACGCTTGGCAACAAGGGGGTTGATGGCATGCTGGTATCGGGTGGAGCGGACTATGGGCGCTACTCTTGGCATCCCCGGATTTTATGGGAACCCACCCTTTAGGTCGCGCGCGAAGTTGGTGCGTTTGCTACATAAGGCCGGAAAAACGATGCTAGTGGTGGGACATATGGGTCTGGCATCGTCACGGGCTGTTTCGGCCGAGTCTGCCAATAAGTTCTACCACAGCTTCGAAGAACTCACGTTGGTCCGCGTCGAAACTCTCTCGCTTGAGCTTTGCTACCTTTCCCAAGGCGAAATCCTTCGTCACTTCGGCTTGGCCAACGCGTGTGACCAGGCTGGCCAAGCGTTCACTTACGAAGTGGTTGGCTGGAGTAACGACATCGAATGCGCGCCAGAGAACTTCTTCGATACTTGTAGGGCTAGCATCTGTGAGGGGCAGCCGATGAGGTTGTCCATCTACATATGCCGCGTCCTGGACGAGCGCATGCTTGAAGAGGAACGTGGCCAATGGCGGCACTCCGCGGCGGAACGCGAGACCGGCGACGACGAGCTGATCCAGCGCGGCATTCAGCTCCGCCTCGTTCCGCTGCGCGACTGCTGCCAGCAGTTCGTGGGAGAACTCTCGGCCGATAACGGCCCCAACTTGCGCGACCTCCTTGGCGGCTGAGCCGAGCCTATCGAGCCGCGCCATCAGCGAGGCATGCAGCGTGGCTGGAACGTTCAACACAGTTGTACCCGCTCGCGAGAGTGTGGTCCCGGCGTTGCCGCCCTCCAGCACGGCCTTGGTCAGTTCTTCGACGAACAGCGGCACTCCGTCCGTCCGCTCGATGATCTCGGCGACAACATCGCTCGGCAACTCGACGTTGCCGACGACTCGTTGGACCAGCGTGGCGCCTTCACGACGGCCGAGCCGATTGAGAACAAGATTCGTGACGTGTGCCTGTCCGGTCCATGGCGGCTGAAACTCTGGGCGGAAAGTGACGAGAAGCAACACTGGCAGACGGGAAACTCGCTCGATCACCAGGTCGAGCAACTCGTGTGAGCTGGGGTCAATCCAATGCACATCCTCATAGAGCATCAACACTGGGCCTTCCCGTGCCAGCTTTTCGAGCTGCCTGAGTAACGCTTCGAAGGTTTTCTCCTTCTTGCGCCGGGGCGTCAGCTGGAAAGGCGGGAAGCGTTGGGTCGGCAACGACAGCAGCTCGGCCAAAAGCGCCCCGTCCTCCGGCGACGTCGGGCCAACCAGTGCCGCCAGCTTGTCCAACTTGCTCTCAGGCGTGTCGTCGCGCTCGAACCCTGCGGCACGTTCGAGCTGCGCGATGGTCGGGTGGAGCGCGCTGTCTTGGTGGTGCGGTGAGCAGAAATAGCACAAGCGGGTGTGCGGTTCATTCTGGATACGCTCTTGCAAGGTGACGGAGAGCCGCGACTTTCCGATGCCGGGCTCGCCTGACACCAGCACGACGCGGCCTTCACCACCCTTCGCGCGATGCCAATGGCGCAGCAGCAGATCGACCTCCTCGTCTCGGCCGACCAGCGGCGTGGGCATCGCGCCATGCAGCGCCTCGAACCGGCTTTCGATGGCACTCTCGCCAACTACCTGAAAGGCGTGGATCGGCTCTGGAAAGCCTTTCACCTCGACGGCGCCAAGTTCGCGGTATTCGAAGAGATCGCCAAGGAGCTGGCGCGTCTGCTGCGCGATGAGCACCGTGTCGGGTTCGGCAAGAGCTTGCAGGCGGGCAGCGAGGTTCGGCGTCTCGCCCACGACGCCACGCTCTTGCCCTTCGCCCGAGGTGATCAGATCGCCGACAACCACCTGGCCGGTGGCGATACCGATGCGAACCCGCAATGGTTCTGACTTTTGCAGTCGAGGGACGGCGTCGACCAGGGCTAGGCCCGCTCGCACCGCCTGCTCAGCTGCATTCTCACGCGCCTCAGGGAAGCCGAAATACACCAACACGCCATCGCCCATGTATTTGGCGACAAAGCCCCCGAAGTGGGCAACCGTATCGGCGACGCAACGATGATAGGCTCCGATGATCTCGCGCAAATCCTCGGGATCCAGACGTGACGCGAGCGCTGTCGAGCCGACGAGATCCACAAACATGACGGTCAGTTGCCGACGCTCGGCAACGGACTCCGCGGCCCCAGCCTTAACTGCAAACCCATCGGTGCTCGGATCGGGACGGCTTGTCAAAGGTGGTAGTTCGATTGTTGCCTTGAGGAATCGCTTGCGATGGCCGAGCAGCATCCCGAGCTTCTCGAGGTCGGCATCGGTCAACTCTGGCAGGACTTCAGCGTCGATGGCGTTGTCGCGGAATGCCTGCCCGTATTGCTCGAGCCCGAGGCTTCGCAACCAAGTGCTGACGTCCACACCGACTCTCCCTAAGGCTGAATAGGTCCCTCGGTCCGCAATACTAGCTCGAATTTGGAGGAAATTCTCAAGATTGGAGAATCTTCCGTTGAAGCTGAAGGTTCTGCTCGAAGCCGCGATGACGGCTCCTGATGCGGTGGCTAGCAGGTTCGGGATTACCCACACCAGCAATTCAGTTTCATCACCACCTGCCATTCTCCGACCAAGTTTCCTAAGCGATTCCCTAGCCGTCGCGGCCTGCTGGGTGGACGCGAACTGAGGGACTGTCGATCATCTGGATGTTGCCCTCTTGCGCGGCGCTGATGGCGTCCGTTCCAGACACCGGCCTTCCGCCATCGAACGAAGCGGTTGTAGCAGGTCGTGCGTGGGCCATAACGCTCGGGCAGGTCACGCCATGGCGCACCGGATCGTAGCACCCAGAAGATCCCGTTCAGCCCCCTGCGGTCATCGACACGCGGCACCCCTCGCGGCGTATTGGGAAGCAGCGGCTCGATCACGCGCCACTCGAAGTCGGTCAGGTCATATCGGCTCATACAGGGCCTGAATCAGAATTGAGCGCAATATGGAAGGACTCAATTGGCGAACCGCTTGCGAATATGCCGCCCTAAGGCGATGTTCTTTCAATGCAGGATGAAGCCACATTCGAATTGGACGCGCTACTCAGCCGCTTGGTGGACGGAGAAGACACGAGCTTGGCGGCCGCCAACCGCCTCGAAGTGGTGCTTTCGGAAATGTACCCGGCCGATGACGTCGTAGCAGATCGTGTGGGAGACCTCGCGCAATACTGTCCCGGTGGAGGTGATTACCTTTTGGACGCGACGGAAATGCAAAGCCGCCTCGCTCGCGTCCGCACGTATCTAGCACGTCTGAGAGACTAACCACGGGTGCCTCGACTGATCATCCTGATTTATGGGTTCACGACCTAGTCACCTGAATCTGAAGTTCGGTTCATTGTCTTCTGGCAGAAGCGCTTGACCGACGCGAGGATTTGGTCGGCG
>NZ_VFVA01000022.1:0-100932 GCF_006442155.1 Mesorhizobium sp. B2-4-14
GGTCGAGCTGGTCACCGAGCTGATTGCGCACCACGGCTGAACAAGCAATCCCGCCGGGCTGGGCCAGCGACTCGATCCGGGCCGCCAGATTGACGCGGCCACCGTAGAAATCCTCGCCGTCCACGATGATATTGTCCATATGGATGCCGATGCGGAATTTGATCTGACGGTCGTCCGGAACTCCGGCATTGCGCTCCAGCATGCCGCGCTGGGTTTCGACGGCACAGCGAGCGGCGTCAATGACGTTTACGAACTCAATCAGGAAACCGTCGCCCATCACCTTGAAGATACGCCCGCGGTGCTGGGCAACATTGGGCTCAAAGAACTCACGACGATGCTGGCGAAGCGCGTTTAAGGTACGCTCTTCATTTGCCTCCATGAGCCGGCTGTAGCCAACGACGTCGGCAGCCATGATGGCCGTCAGTCGACGCTCCAGCCGATCTTCGTTCATGAACGTCCTCTAAACCTCGACGCTTCACCTCTTAGCAACGGTCGCGCATAACATTTACAGTGGCTGAACTGATTTGACGTTCCCGTCCGTGTCGACAAGGCAACTCGTCTTCTTGCCACCGGCGTCGAGGTCGACTTGGTAAGTCTTCGAGTCGATCTGGTTTGAGCTGATCGGCAGGATTTTGTCGGCCTTCAGGCCGCTGGCTTTCGCGGCCGCATTTGCGCAAAGAAGCTGCAGGTCGGCAGGGGCTGTCTTGGCCGCTGTGCGCGACATCTGTTCCGGCGGAGGCGGAGCCGGCGTGCTGACGCATGCAGCCAGAAAAATAACCCCCAACAAAACGGCCGCGGCCGCAAACCGGTGCCCGCGGACCGTACCTGTAACTATCGACATTGGATTCCCCTCCCCAATTCAGTTCAGCTACTTATACGCCCTTGTACAATGCGGCGCCCTGCATGAGGACGATGACCTTGGCCCCCACTGCCACCCGTGAGGCCAGATCTATGATGTCCTTATTGTTCATCCGGAGGCATCCCGAGGAGACGTCCAGGCCTATCGTCCATGGTTCCGGCGTGCCATGAATACGGTAGATCGTGTCGTGGTCGCCTTCGTAGAGATAGAGAGCCCTGGCTCCCAGAGGATTATCGGGGCCACCTGGCATGCCAGCGGCATAAGGAGCAGCCTTGGGGTCACGAGCAACCATTTCAGCGGGTGGCGTCCAAGTCGGCCATTCCGACATCCGGCCAACCCGCACGATCCCCGCCCAGCCAAACCCGTCCCGGCCGACACCAATCCCATAGCGCATAGCAGTCTGGTTGGGCTGCACTAGATAGAGGAAATGCTGGTTGCCATCGATGATGATGGTGCCCGGTACCTCGGCGGTGCGAAACCGAACCATCTGCATACGGAATGCCTCAGGCACCTCCTTGTGCGCAGCGTAGTATTTGAGGGCTTTCTTGCGGTCGTAGTCGACCCACTTATGCGTGACTGGATCGAACACCTGCGTAGCCGCCCCCGGCGGTCCCGCCATCGCGACCCCCAGCGGAGCCGCAAACAACCAGGCCGCGATTGCTGTTCTGCCGTATCGCCAAATTGCGGCCGGCTTCGGCCGCCTGTCGCTTGCTGAGGAAGCTTCCTTAGTCCGTTTCATTTGGTTGCCCATCCGTCCACCCGGACGCCGTGTGTTGCGACCCATTGCTGCGCGAATGCATACGGGTCCTGACGCTCCACCTGGAGTGCGTAGCTCATTCCCGTGATCTCATCCTCTTTGAAGTCGACGTGCTCCAGGAACTTGACCACCTCGGGATGGCTTTGGCGAAGGGAAGTCGCATAGCCGACATTGAAGTGCGCTGCATTCCAGGCAACGGCCGCGCTCGATTTTGTCAGCCATTGCGGATCCTCCGAAGGCAGAACGATCTTCCACTTAACCGGGTCGAATGGCGGCTCTATCAGGCGAACGATGTCGTGGAGCTTGAAAACATAGTGCGGAGCATAGCAGGCGAACACGATGGGACGGTCGTTGGCTTCCGCCGCATCAACTGAAGCCATGCCGACGGCCTCCGGCATTTCCAGCAAGGTCATCGTTCTGGCGTAGCCGTAGCTGTTGGCCCGAATGCGCTCTATCGACGTCGACGCCCAGGTCTCGGCGCCTATCCACAGTTCCCCACGACCATCCCCGTCCGTATCGAGCGCCGCCGTCTTTTTTGGGTCGTCGAGGTCCGCGATGTCGCGAATGCCGTATCGATCTGCGGTGACGTGCGTCTCGCAAAGCCCCTGCCAGGCTTGTACTCCGATCGGACTGAGCGCGACAGTGCCAGCTTTCTTGACGTATTTGTCGATCAAGCTGTCCAGATTTGGCGACCATATTTCAGGATGTATATCAACTTCACCGGAATTCAGGGCAGCGAAAGCGATCATCGAGCCCATCTCGCGCACATCCGCGTCGAGCCCGAATTCCTTTTTCAGACCAACCTTCAATATGTTAGCCGTCGCCTGACCCGATGGCCAATTCGGCATGGCGATGACGAGGTCACGAGCGTGTACGGATAGAGGCATTACTGCCAAGAGGAAGGCCGACAACGCAACTTTCCTGAAAGCGCACGAGATTTTCGACATTTGCGTTCCTTATGGTATTACGCTGCCCGAGAGTTCTGAATCAATTTCCCCGACGATACGATCGCCCAAGCTCAAATGTTGGTCAGTAATCGGCTGGCCCGTGGCCAATTGACGGCCGATGAGCCTGATAACCTCGGGGCTTTCGGAAAACTTACCGTGGTTGAGCTGGTCGGCCGTGTTGATCCTACTCAAGTCAACGACGTCGATGTTCTCTCTCTCCATCAAATCCCTGTATGGCTCGACCTCGGCATCAACGGTGCCGAGGCGGGCCGTACCTCCCCAAAGCCATTGCGATGCTTTCAACGCCTTGTCGTCGTTCGATACGAACAGGGTCAAGTGAGGACGGCGAACACCCATGGAAAGCAATTGGGTGCGGAAGACATCGACATCCACATCAGGTGATGCCAGCATGACGCTCTTGATCTTGGTAGAAATGCCCCGGTTTCGGATCGCCATCTGACGGAGCGCTTCCAGGGTCACCCAATTCCCCATCGAATGAGCCAAAACAGAAACCTCCGAAACGGATGGGTCCCGCACCAGATAGTTTAGCGTTGCCTCAAGGGCGTCCCGGCTATAGTTCGCGCTTTCGCGATCATAACCATAGGCGAGCAGTTCGCCCCTGGACGGCCACGTAAACAGCAAGGGAACGACCTTTGCGCCTGAATCGTGGACGATCTGCGCGAACCTGAACACTGCATCGTCGAAACGGCTGTTGTAGCCGTGAACGAAGATCAGGACTTTCCTGGAAGGAGCTCTGCTCAACCGAGCATGAAGCTCGGAGATGATCTCGTCTCGTTTTAGGACGGTGGCGCTGATTGTAGCGAATTCCCGCCTGGGGTCGGCAGGAATGACTTTTGGCCATTCCACCTCGCCAATCTTACGGACCCGATCTGGGGGTATCGAAATCACTATGTCGGCGAACGCCGGATCACCGCGTTCGCCGCCGAACATCTCCCCCGGTATCTTGGAGGCGCGCCGTGTGGTAGCCACCAGCATCTCCACTTGCGAAGTTCCCGGTGCGGGATTTGTCGCCACCGGGAGAAAGACGTTCTCTGGCCGATGCGCGCATGACGCCAACCCGATCAGCGTCAAAGACAAAGACAGTCGCACGGACCTATTCACCAACTCGATCGTCCTCATGCTGTCAGAACCCGCACTGGTACTGGTCCTAGGCGATCGGAATCAGGATGATGGATCTCGGGCCGCTCTACGTCACGCAAACCGTGTCAGTAGATATTTACCTGCACATACCGGGAGCCAGAGCGCTGATAATAGAGCGAGCCACAGTGGTGATACCCAATGCCGTTGACGTGCACCACTCGACAGCCCACCGGAAGCGTCGCGAGGTAGACGTTACGACGGACTACCCGTCTGGTTGTGCGGCGCGCCACGCCACGCGCTGTGACCGGTGCGTGTCGGTATGCTGGGCGATGCACTGGGCGACGATGATGGTGGCGTACGCCTCTACGCGCCTGAGCCTGAGCTTGCGAAATGGGATTTCCACCAAGGAACTCCTTCAGGTCGTCGCTCACCAGGGAAACGGTTACGAGCGTAACCAGGGCACATAGAATTTTCGTGAGACGACCGGGGCTCATTTGCATTCCTCCTTTGATAAATGGAAGCAAGCCGCGCAGACGAGCTACTGCGTCGACCGAAGGCTCAGGTTCGAGACGTAGAAACGAAATGCGATGTTTGGTCCTGCAGCTAACCTCACCCCAATCGGGTGCGCTATTGTCCTTGAGGGCAATCACCTTTGACCGGAGTCAGTGTCCTCGCGCCGGTCGGTCGCTCCTTCTGGCTGCCGGACGACAGTGCTCACGACGCCTACACGGCCCAGGCTCCCTTCAGTGCTCGCGCAAGCCCCTCGCGCGTCCACCGGACGCTGGCGCTGGGTACCCCTCCAACACCTTATGCCCTCCCTTATGCCATAAGATTTCATTGTTGAACCTGAGTCACGGAAATGACTGCCGAACAACAGCCCCCCGAAGCGTTGGACCGGAAGAAAATCAATCAAATTGCGAAGCGGTTTTTCACCCGTTCCCGAACCCCGCACTTTATCCGTGAGGCTTCATCCCTTCGGAAACAGCAGTGTTGCACCCAATCGTATGCCGAACCCTTCTGGACCGCCGGCCGGGCTGTCGACCCAATAGCGTACGCCGGCCGTGAGGCTCACCGGTTGAGCCCCGAACTTGACGAGCTTCGAGACACTGGCATTGATAGGAATCGACCACTCGTGCGCAGCCCAGTTGTAGGTGCTCTCGCTATTTAACGTGAATGTCCATGCATCAGGCGTGGTGTAAGCGACGAATGGTTGCAGGAACGTGGCGTTCACGTCCGCCCTGTCGCTAGCCCCGGCAAAGGACCAGATGTGATTTGCGAGCATCCCGAAGGTCCAGGGGCCGCTCTGCTTGAGAATGACGGCTGTTGGGCCGGCCCCCCATTTCTTGCCGCCAAGCAGCTCGTCCGTGGCTGTCGGAACCAGGAATACTGGACCGACGCCCCAGATGATACCGCCTGCAGTCGGCTTTTTCGGTGAAAAGAAGACGCTCTGGACGATGTCGCCGAGACCAAACTGGTTGCCGGAGGAGCCGGCGATGTCGCTCTGCCAGGCAATCGGAACTATAGTGCGGGATATCACGTTCCAGTCGTCGTTCAGGGAGAATGGTATCACCGGCTGGACGTTCAGATATGCCTTGTGCCCGTCAGCCGGTCCATAGCCCGTATCGTAGTTGAACTGGAACGGAACGCTGATCAGCGAAGCGATGGGATTGGACAGTTGCTTGGCCAAGTCGGAATCCGCCGCGTCCGCCGAGCCCGCCAACGCAAACAGGCTCGCCACCGCGATGGCCGGAACTGAAGCCCTCAATGTCTTGCAACTAGTCTTCATGTTCGATCTTCCCGAGGCCAATCCGAGCGTTCCCACTGATATGTTCTTCGTTCGATCCTCAGGTGACTTCGTCCCCGCTGGATACCGGCAGCAACGACGTCAAGTGGGCGACGGACTTAGGGCAGCCGGTTTATTCCAGCGGAGGTAGAGCGCGCTCACCAAGGCGCCGATCACCAGGTGGTAAAGGATCAAGGCGGTAACGCCGGTTTCAGCCGGAAAATTAAGGCTCGTGATCGCCAGCGCGATGCCGGGATGGCGCGACCCGCATGCCAAGGCAAGGACCGTCCGATTGCCCGGGTCGGGTCCGCCCAGAAGGTGGCCGAGCAAGATCCCAATGGCGCTGAAGAGAACCAGGCAGAGCACCACCCCATTGCCAAATAGGTTGGAAAGATCGGGCCATCCCTTTATCAGAATCGGAATGATGGCCAACAATACGATCGCCATGGCCGTGGACGACAAAGGTCTCGCCATGCGCGCCGCGACACTGGGGGCGAGCCTGGCGACGACCATGCCGAGGACCAGCGGCGCGAAGATCGAAAGGACCACTACGGAAAGGACTTTGGACGGGGCGATACTTAGCTCAAATGGAAAGACGTATTCCATCGTTTCAATGCTGAGGGGCACCAGCACGATCGAGACGATCGCCGCGGCCGCGAGCAGCCCGACAGCGTAGTGCGACGTTCCGCCGGCACCGATCTGCTTGTTCGGCAAGAGAGGCGGCACCGGCGAGACCGCAAGTGTTATGAGCGCGATCTTGATGGCCGGCGCGAGATCGAACAGTTGGCCGGCCAGAACCACCACCGCAAGAAGAATGATGTTCATAGCCAGGATGGAGCGGACCAGAAGGCCAGGATGGCGAAAGAGAAAGGTCACCTCCTCCATTTTGGCTTTCAGCCCGAGCACAAAAACGAGGACGAATAAGCTCACGGTGAGCGCGAGTGAAATAACACTTGCAATCGTCATGGCTTCGCTCCTTTTCGCTGACAGGGGGATCGATACGAAAGACGTTCTGGAGCGTGCCCTGCGGTAAGCCGCTTGCGGGTCACGGTTGTAGAGCGGACCTGCGCACCCGCAACCGACCGTTCGAGCAATGTGGCGAGCCGGGCGCGATAAGCACGCATCGCCTTACGCCTTTCCCGAACCGCAACGAATGCCGTAGCGGCGCCGCATTCGTGACGCCGGACCATTTCGACACCATTCGCGGCTTCGAGGCTGCTCATGTCACGAGCCCGACGCAAATGCGAGCGCGACGCCAAGCACCGCAGCAAGGCCACCGAGGACTCGTGCGAAGGTATCGCCGGCTCGACCGGTCCCCGTGTTGGTGCGGAGAAATAGCCCAAGAGCGATGCCCGCGGAATGAAGAAGGCCAGTGGAAACGGCAAGACCGGCGCCGAAGGCGAGCGAGTCCGCCGTGCCCAGTTCGCCACCATGAGCGGCGCCGTGGAAAAGCGCGAAGACGCCTACGAGAAGCGCTCCGACGACGGTCGGTAGCCGGATCGCAGCAGCGATGAGGATGCCGAGCGCGACAACTGAAGCTAAGATGAATGGCTCGACGAGTGGAAGGCCAACGCCTGCGAGGGCCAGCACGTATCCCACCGTCATGCTCCCCAGGAAGGCACACGGGACGAGCCATATTGCTCGCCCTCCGACCACCACCGCCCACAGGCCGACCGCAATCATGACGACGATGTGGTCGGGGCCGAATAGCGGATGCGTGAAGCCCGATGCGAAGGAGCCGTGATCGCCGGGCGCAAGGTGCGCGAAGGCGGGTGCGGTGGTGGCGAATACACCGAGCAACAGGCAGGCGAGGCGCTTCAGCATGGACGTTCTCCTGGTTCGATAAGGCGTTCAGTCGAATTTGGCTTACGCACTTCCTTTGGTGGCGAAGCTCCCGCAGGCCGCCATGGCGGCGTCGAACAATCGGCGCGCCTTAGGGGTATCGCGCACCTCGAGATTGAGTCTCGCGAGCGCGAGGGCTCTTCCTGGTTCGCCGCCCACGGAAAGCCAAAACCGCGCGCCGTGATCGGCGAAAGCCGCCGGGGCCCAAGCGATCAGCGTGTCGTAGCGCTTCTCCGCGTAAGTCCGCCACCGCGCTGATTCACTGTGACGGCCAGCGTTCCAAAGGACGCGCGCAAGTTCAGCGGCAAAGTCGGGGTCATCGCTCTCGGCGGCGAGACGTTCCAAGCGCGCGATGGCGGCGTTGCAATCGCCAAGCGCTTCCTCGACTTCGGCCAGATGGCCCTCGGCCTGAGCAAAGCAAGGAAGTCGCTGCCACGCCGCGAGCAACCAGGGACGAGCTTGCTCAGGGTCGAGCGCCATCCACATATGCCCGCGCTGGAACTCGAGCTGTGCCAGCGCGAACGGCGATACGCTTCGATAACGCAGTCTGCTCTCGTCGAACCACTGCTCGGCAGCGTCCGTATCTCCGATATCCGCATAAAGGGAAGCGAGCCCAGCAGCGGCCTCGAAATCCCCAAAATCGTCGGCGATGCGCCGGCGAATGCTCAAGGCCTCTGCGTAACGCCCCACGGCTTGAAGGACCGCCGCCTTGTCCACTTCAATCTCGCGTCCCGTCTGTCCGAGCTCCGCCGCGTGCTCGAGATCCGTCATCGCCTCGGCAAAACGGTGAAGGCTGGCCCTTGACCTGGCCCGGCAAAGGAACGCCAGCCTGTCTCCGGGCGCGACCTCGGCCCGTTGTTCGGCAAGCAACGACGCACGCTCGTAATCCGCAATGCGGCCAAGGATCTGCGCCCTTAGCGTGATCAAGTCGACGAGTGCCACCCAGGCACGGTCTTCCATTTCGCCATGTGCGGCGAAGCGCTCCAGGCCATCGATTTGTCCATCGAGATGCGACAAAGCGATCGTGGCATGTGTTGTCCGGATCGCCTCGACGGGATTGGTCGCGACGTTCATGTCGGTATGCCAACCAGCGCCGGGAGCTTCGGCGGCATCGGATTCGGACGGGAAATATAAGGAAACGTTTTGGGCGCCGGCGCTGCGGTTCCATCCACCCCATCGGAGATGCGCGGACCGTTTCGCTTATTGATGAGGATCGTGAAGAGTGAATCCACGATGTCGTGGTTGACCCACCGCCCGCCGCACGTCTTGGGCGCGGAGCCGGCGAGCAGTGCGAGCTCGATTTCCAGATAGCCGTCCTCGTTGAACGGCTTCGACATGTCGACGACCTGGAAGTCGGCGAGCAGCATTTCGGTCAGAGGATGCGTCCCTTTTTCGTCGAGCGGCCAGTCGACCTTTCCATCGAGGCTGTCGTATACGGCCATGCTGCCGTTTAGCCGGGCGCGGTAGGCGACCAGATAGTCAGGGCGAAGCTTGAATCCATCCTCCTCGCTGTAGAGGTCGCGGATGTCGAGGTCGCGGTTTACCGAGTCGGCCGCCTTGTCCATCATGATGAAATTCTTGATCTCGGGGCGCCCAACCCGATCGAGCCGGGCGCGGAACGAGCCGTTTGTCGCGGTTTCAGCCATTACGCCAACCATCGATCCGGCCTCGGGGCCGAAAAGTTTGGCGTGTTCGACCTCGACGACGATGCTCAGTACGTTCTGGCCCTCGACGGAATTTACTCCGGTCACCGGCGGGATCTTTCGGGACACGCGCATGCCGCCCGAGAAAACCTGATCGACGAAGAAGGGATCGAGCCGACAGCCGGCGAAGACGTGTACGCCGTTGGCTTTCGCACCGGCCTCGTCGCCGACGCGAAAGGTGAGATCGCCCATGGGGCTCCGGCAGAAGCCGGTCTGCACCATCCGGTCCCCGTCAAGTTTCGGTACGTCGAAGGTAAAGCTGAAGAAGGCTTCTTGATCGTCGACTGCGAAGGCCGCTGCCGGACCCGTCGCCGACACATGGACAGGGCGCACGCGTAGCCGATAATCGAGGGCGTCAGAGAAGAAGAGCCGCGTCGCTTCGATCTCCTTGAAGGGGAAGTTGCACATGGCAAGCACGAGGTTGCCGGGGCGCTCCGGGCTTGGAAAGGTGAACACGTCGGTGATGTCAATTTCGGGATTGGCGATCGACCGGGGTCCTGCTCCATGATCGGACATTTGCTGTACCTCTCCAAATATTTGTGACGCTATCTGATCCCAAGGTATGAAACCGCTCGCGGGCGACGCTGCTCAAGTTCTTGCTGTAGCGAGCCACTGGAGCGCTCGGATGCCGGGCAGAAAGAAGTAGGCGCCCCCGCGAACGGTAGTGAATGCTGGCAACCCCTTGATTGTCTTGCGGATCGGACGCTTGGGAATCTTGAAATCCAGCGTCCCGTCTTGGCTGCCGATGATCGGATCGTGCTCGTTGCCGAGTTCGTGAAAGGTGCGGTCGTTGACCCAGACGTTCTGCGCAAACTCGAATTGCCGAATTAAGCTTGCGCAACCGACGAAGGCGGCGATCCCGCGTTCGGTCCCGTCTTCGGGCGCTCCCTCCGGCAATGGCTGACCGTAAGTGCCGCCACGCCGGATCATGCGGCGCCTATTCATGTTGGCCGCTGAGTCACGCGGATTCATGCGGCGGATGTGCGCGCCGAGCGGCACAGCATAGCCGTGCGGGTCCATCTGCTTGTAGTTGAAATTGTTGTTGCGCTGCCGATCGGCACCGAGGGCCGGATCGTCACGCTCGGGCGCCAGTACCAATGGGGCCCCACTCCGCCACCGCCCCATCAGCTTGGCGGCGATGAGTTCCTGTTCCTCGGCTGTCTCACCGTGCTCCCTGAGGAAATCACGGAACTTGCCGACATGCTCTTCAAGCCGACGATAGGCGATATAGCTGCCGTTCCGGCATAGCACCTCCGGCTGCGGCTGAGTGGCGATCTGACCGTCTTCGTCAGGATAGCCGAGAAAGAACTCGCCCGGCCTCAAGGCCATGCCGGAACCAGGTGTCGGTTCTTCGCCGATGCCTTCGACGGTCGGCTCGGAGAGACGGTCGCGATAGCCGAAGTGATCGTGGGCGTAGTCGTAGGGCGGTGTCGCGTCGAGATCGAGATAGGAGAGCATTTCGACGCCGGGAAATTCCCGGGCGTGGCGCCCATGCACCTCGACGCAGCGCTGGCGCTCGTCGCTATTGCTGGCGAAGAGAATGACGATTGCGTGGAGGTCGGGGCTTGCGAGCCCACCAACCCAGTTGTCGGGGTGATTGGTGCCGGTGTCGCCGAGGATCGCCGCCCGAGCAGCCATGCCCTGCCGAAACTCCTCGGGAAAAGTGGCCAGTGAAGCCTCGTCGACGCCGAGTGCTCGAAGTCCATTCCAGGTGAATGCAATGGTCGCCCACCGCGAATCGACCGCGGTGGCGCCCGAAACGGCAGCGCCGGTGCCGATCTTGTCGAGGATGGCGGCAATATAGGCCCGTGCCGACGCCGGCTCGCGGAACGTGAGAAACCCGTATCGCGCCGCCGTCGCGCGCGGGCGCTTCAGCAAGAAGTGCTGGACGTCGTCCAACTCAATCACGGCAAAGCCTCCCTTCTGCCTTACGATGACGTCCGCGCCCATTGCACGAGGTCATTGCATCTGATCGAGCATGTTTGAGAATGCCGCCTTGAGCCTGAGCGCCTTCTTGACCTCCTCGGCGCTGACCCACGGATACTCGGCATATTCGAGAAAGCATGGGCGATGGTGATCCCGAACGAACTGGATGAAGGCAGGCGCGTTCGTCTTCCAATCCTTCGGAAAGCCCTCCAGGTTCTCAAAAACAGTATTGAGGCCGGTCGCGGCGAATATACCGACCGCGTCCTCCGTGTACTTGTCGAAGTCGGTATCAAATATGCCCATATACTGGAAATAGGTGTCGCCTTTTATATCGAAAAGATTCCACCTGAGATAATGCAGCTTGAGTACAGCCAAGACGTCAGGGGTCGTGGCCACCGCTGCTTCGATATTTTTGGCATATTCATAGAACGACGCCTCGCGGCCAGGAATTATTTTGGCGATGATGGAAAAACCATAAACTGCTGGCGTCTTGGGGAATATGGGGCCGTATCTTCCCTGTTGGGGTATGCCGAAATAGCCGCCTTTCGGGACAGCCATAGCGCTAGGCTTAGACGAGTCTTCCTTGATAGCTTCGACCATGGGAATTGCTCCTGCTCTAAGGTTGGAGACGCGATGTTCTGAGAGGCGCTTATCGAGAGCGCCGAGCAGTCAGCCGAATTCTGCCCCCCGGTTCCCTTGGGCTCGGCTCCAGCTCTCGCCAAAGAGAATACGCACGTGATCAGCCGGCGCCATTGTCCTCAGGGGCAATGGCGTCCTCGATGCTGTTAGATAGCCGCGCCGACTGCAGCTTCTCGAAGCAGCGTTGCCAAGTTCGGTACGCTCTCGATGACAATCAGCGCACGGTGCGCGTCTTCGGGGAACCTCGGCGGGTGGGATCATCCGGATCAATGGGCAGCCTTTATGGACCCAAGGACAATAGCGGAACCCCGCGTGAACAATTATCGGGTTCGCTTGGATCCTCATGTCTGTCGGGCGCGCCCCGTGGGAGCGTCCTCCTGAGTCGTAGACCATGACAAAGCGAGCTCGTGCCGATCGCGAACCAAATTCGCAGCTGCTACCCAAACACCGCAAAGACATCGGTGATTTGGGGAGGGTTTGAAATAGATGAGCGACTAAGTTCAACGAACGCAGGCACGCCAAAGCGCAAGGGCGCCATTGAATGAATTGGGTAGCAGTGGTGTTTCATGAAAGGACAGCCGCGTTGGCGCTGCGACCGCTCGCGAAAAAGCCAAAAGGAGTTCGTCATCGAAATGGCAGATACGTCTGTCTTGAAAGAGCAAGCACGGCAAGACACAACTCCCCCGCCAGCCTGCCTAATGCGGCTGTGATTGTCCGCACTTCTTCGCGCGTACAGGTCGCCCCTTTTCCGGTTTAGATCGAGAGAGACCTCCAATGGAAAGCGTGGATCGAGGAGACAGTTATCTATTCCAAAGCGGCCCCTCCGTCAGACTGCAGCGACGACTGGGGCTGGTTAGGCAGGGCAGGCCGCAGGTGGTGCGCCGGTCCGCCTTGGTCATCTTGATCGCTTGGGTGCCCCTTGCCCTGCTGACGGTTCTTCAAGACGGCGCCGTGGTGGGCGATACCGCTCGTTCCTTCGCCGATGACATTGCCGTTCACGCGCGTTTTCTCTTTGCCGCGCCACTGCTCATCCTCGCCGAAATAGTAAGCGCGTCACAACTCGGTGCAATCGCTCTGCATTTCCGTGACGCCGGGTTCGTGCCCGAGCACGACCATCCCCGCTTCGCGGCCGCTCTCGCCTCGACCAAGGCTCTGCTCGATTCGAGCAAGGTGGAAATAGCAGTGATTGCACTGGCATATTTGACTGTCGGTTGTATTGTGTTTTCCTCGGCCTTGGATCAGTTGCCGAGCTGGCAGATCACGTTCGATGGGACCGCACCGCGGTTTTCTGTAGCTGGCTACTGGCATGTGCTCGTCAGCCTGCCGCTGCTGCTTGTGCTGCTTTTTGGCTGGATATGGCGATTGTGCCTTTGGACGCGGTTCCTTTGGCTGATGTCCCGGCTTGATCTTCGCCTGGCGGCGGTTCATCCTGATAATGTCGCGGGTCTGCAGTTCCTGGGCTATTCGGTCCAAGGTTATTCCGTCGTAGCGCTAGCGCTGGCAAGTATTATTGCGGGATCGGTCATGACACGACTCATGAAGCACGACGTATTGACCCTGGCACAGCAAGTGGGAATTGCGGCGACCCTACTCTGTATAGTTGCAATCTTCACTGCACCGCTTTTGGTATTCTGCGGCCTATTGCTTCGAACGCGGCGTCGCGGAGTCTTTGAATATGGCGCGGGCGCCAGCAAATTCGCCAGCGAATTTGAGCGGAAATGGCTCCGCGATCGCAGACCGATCGAGGAGAAAACCTTCCAGGAACCGGACTTTTCGACTGCCACTGATCTGTATCAGCTGGTTGCGAACGTTTACCGTATGCGCCTTGTTCCTGTCGATTTAAGGAGCATGATCGTGCTTGTCGTCACGGTCCTGGTGCCGTTCGTTCCGGTCGTGCTTATTACGACGCCGATAGATGCCATCTTCGCTGGACTGAAGAACTTGCTGCTCTAAGTGCGCGCCGGCGCCAGCGTGAACACTTCCGTCAATGTTTGCCCGCCGTGGGATCTTCAGTTCGCCGGGCGTGACGATCGCGATAGTGCTCATCTTGTCTACGAAGAGCTGGCGGCGGTTCCCGAGCGCCCGATACTTACTTGCGGAGAGGCGGAACGGCTCAGTCGCGTTAGGTGCGGCGGAGCGCTGGATCGGACCGGCCTGGCAGACCGCAGTCGTCAAGGATCGAGCCAAAGACTTGGCGCATGCGAACCCACGACGGCTCCAGTTGAATCACCATGGAAGCCGATGGGGACCGTCATAACCACCGATCGGCGGTGAGGATGCCCTTCTCTTCAACCTCTTCCTGGATCGCGACCAGTCCTCACCGCTGAACGGCAGTTGCTCCATCTGGCGACAGTCCCCGGCGACAGGGAAGGACAGAGGTCGGTGAACTTGTCCTCATTGATCACTTCTGGCGAAGTGACTTTGGTCCGAAACGCACTGTCTTCCGCAACCTAGGAGCCATAGTGTGGGCTTGTATCCGTGTCGCTCCCTGCTTGGTTGGCGTTTCGCCAGCAACGTCGGCTACTAGGCGATGGCGAGGCTGATCCTAACGGCCGGCATTGGGCGCGAAGCCGCCGTCCGTGTCTGGCGTTTACTTGTCAGCTGCGGGCTTTCATCCATGAGCTACACCCTTACGACCAGCGCCGGATCAAATGTGATGTTTTCATCATCGTAGCCGCGCGGATTACAGACAATGCGCGTGCTGCCGACCTGATAATCGCAGCTGTCGTGAGTATGGCCATGCACCCATAGAGCAGGACGTCCGTCTTCGATCACCTCGGAGAGGTCTGATGCAAAGGCGGCATTCAGCAGGTCGCCCCTAAACCTAGAAGGAATCGATTTCGCGTGCGGCAGGTGATGGGTAACGACGATGGTCTTGATTGGATCAGCCTTCAGCGCGCTATCGATGAACAGTCGCGACTGCTGATGCATCCGATACGCAGTCTCAGGCAAGAAACGCTGCCAGGGATCCCTCTGTTTCGCGATCAGCCTGTGGTCGTTCATGCGTTCGCGCGCGTAGACCATGGCGAGTTCCGGATTCCCTTCGACCCGATAATCTGTCCACAGCGTCGCGCCGACGAACCGAACGTCATCGACAACGACGGAATCGTTCTCGAGGAAATATACCCCCGAGAACTGGGCGGCGGCATGGCGGCCGTCTTCCAGTCCTTCCCGGATCGCATTTTTGTAGAATTCGTGGTTCCCGGCAACGTAAACGCACGGCATCGCCGGAGCGATATGCTTTACAAGCCAAAAAACACCGTTCGCAGGCGCGCGGCAAAGGTCTCCGGCGACGACGCAGACATCGGCGTCCGGAATAGCCAGGGCCTTATGCAAATCAGCGACTTCAAGGTGCAGGTCAGAAAACAACCATACTTTCATAAGCTCGAAACCTTGATTTCACTCACGTGGGCGCGCCAAGGCTCAATGGATCCTGGAATCATGAACACGCGATGTTTCTTTCGACCGCTGCGCGATCAGTTGGCGATGCGACGATCCGCTCCCTGACCTGATCCAGCACGGCGTCGAGTTCGGGTCCCTCCAACGTCTTTCGCTCCAGCAAGATCTCGCCAAGGAAATCGATCGCGATCTCTTGGTTGATGACCATTTTTCGGGCGACGGCATAGGCGCTCTCCAGCCGGGCATTCACCCGCGCCGCCAGATCGTGGTCGGTCGCGAGAAGCGACGTCCGGTTCTCGACCTTGCGGTGAAGCAGCGGCCATTTCTTCGAAAAGCCCATCACGGTCTCCATGTCGAACGCCAATGCGGTTGCAGCCGCAAGATCGCAGGACTCGGAGCCGGATCCTGCAGCGACCGATCCCACGATTACTTCCTCCGCTGCTCGGCCGGCGAGTGCTGCGATGAGAACGCCGGTGAGCATCGCCTCGGTCTGCTCTCCCGGCATGGTTCCGGTGACATATCCACCTTCCGGAGCCTGGATCGTTATCTTCACGATCGTTCCAAGATCGAGATGGAGGCGCGCTACCGCATGAGCCGATTCATGAACCGACATTCGGAACTGGAGCTGCAGCGATCGCAGAAGAATCCCGTCCTGGAGAAGACTGTCCGCGCTGCCAACAGCGTTTGCAGCCCTTTCAGCAGAAATGCCGGAGTCACCCGCAGCCTCGACAGCTCCGGTCTTCCTGCTCCGATGCTGTCGCGGGAGACTTGGTGTGCGACGCTTTTTCATCTTCCAATCCTTTCGATCGTTGCCGTGCCCCGACGATGGTTCATGAATGGTCCGCACCCTGGTGTTTGTTCGTCAGCGGCGGGAGGTCGAGAAGACCAGTCGCCTCAAGCCATTCCGCCGATCGCTGGATGCTCCAACGGAGCGGTTCTGCAGTCACAGGAGGCGATGGGGCCGGCCCTGATGAGGGCGAGGCAGCTTTCCGTATGGCCGAGAAGCCCGAGCAGCGCTTCGCTGGCCATGTACCTGCCGAACGCGAGTGGCCGCCGTGATGCAGGCGCCGAGGGATTCGCCACAGGAATCCCGCGCTCCATCAAGTGCTGCTTTGGTCTGCCCCCGGGCGGATGATCGACAAGCGATGATCCTTTCACCTCATTGCGGGGGCGGTGCGGAAAGCCTCTTGCTTCGCAATCTTTCATCCAGCTGCCTCCTGAGTCAGCACTGTCGCTGCCGATCGTTTTGCCGGCGCCAGCTCATTGCCGGCCCCAATGGCGTTCACGCGCCTCGACAAGCTTCTCGACGAGCCGCTCAAGTTTCCTGATCGACCCGCCCGGCCAGTTGCCGGCCAGCGCTGCGAGTTCGAATCCTTCGAGTGGTGTCCCCCAACGCGGGTCATGCCCCGCCTCGAGGTAGAGCCTTTCGAGAATGCGGGATGCCAGCAACGGCAGCTGGTCGGGGCCAGGTTCTGGAAATCGCAGGATCCGACATCTGTCCTTCAGCACCGCCGAGACGCTTCCCACCTCATTCGCCGTCATCAGCCAGGACACATGCGAGAGATCGCAGTTCGCCTCGACGTAGGGATCGAACCAGCGCCGCGATGTTTCCTTCTCGAGCAAACCGATCAGGACATCATGCACATTGCCGTTGTGTCGACCGGTGCCCACCTTCTCGATCTCGTCGAGGATGATTGCAGGTCCCGCGCATTCATGCCGGCGCACCGCCATGATAGCCAGGCTCGGTTCACCCGACGACCATCGCCGCGCGGTACCGCCGACGGCGCTGTCGCTCAAGCCGCCGCAGGGAACCAGCTCGTATGGCGTCTGGAGTTCCTCGATCAGCCTTCTCGCGAAGCGCGTCTTGCCGCATCCAGGCGAGCCGACCAGGATTGTTGGTCGTACGTATACATGTCCCCTGCCGACGAGGCGGTTCAGGATGTCGTCGGCTACCGACCCGACCCAGGGGAATTCGGACACAAGCTGCATGCGAGCAATGGACAGGTCAGACGCAGCTGGAAGCGGCAGTCCGCGCTGCACGAATTTTTGGAACTCGACCGATACGCGCTTTCCTTCCGATGTGGTCGAGTTGCCGATGGAGCGAATGACAACCACCGAATTATTCGGCGCGGGTTCGGCTTCCGCGTCGTCTTCGGAGAGGTCCTCGATGTCGTCATCTCTCCACGCCTTCTCCGCCGCCGCCTTCTTGTTCGTCGGGTCGTCCGCCAGCCGTGCGTGTAGGATTGCCGACTTCAACTCGGCTTCATAATTCAGAAGCATCCGGAACAGCGAAGTCCGTGAGACATGAAAGCTGTCGACGTAGCGAGTAAAGATGAGAGTACGTGACAGAGCGCTCCACGCGAGCGCCCCCAAAGCATTCGCGGGCCTTTGCCCTCATTGAAGTCGCGCATCGCCAGCGATGCCGCTTCGCCCGCGACCACAGCTGCCGCCTGCGGATCGCCAAACGAGGCAAGGTAGAATTGACAGCGCAGGCGGCAGGCCTCGGCCGGGATTCCCTTTACGGCTTCGGCAACGACGAGCGCGGCCTCGACACTTTTGATGCCGTCCTCAGATTGCTCGACAGCAAGATCATCAAGACAACTGGCAAGGGGCAAAAGTTCGACGCGACCGCGTTTCCTCATCCGCCGCGACAGGCGGCTCGAATATTCCCGAATGTCGTCTTCGAGCTTATCGCCAAAGAACGCCATGCCGCGCAACAACTCATCTTCGCTCGGAAGATGCAAGCCGGCTTTGGCTGCTTTCAGGCGGCGGTCGAAATGGCGGTCGAGAGGTGAATCCTTGGCCGTCATCTCGTCCTCACGCATGTAGGCCGGATTGCTCGGCGGGACGTCCGAGTTTGTACCAGCGCGAGAGCGTCCGCGCCCAGGTGTGGTCGTCGGACAGTAGCCATAGATCCGACGTGCCGATCAGCCGGTTCTCGCCGATGAGCCTCGGATGGCCGCTCGACAGCCCGGCAAGGGAGGGAACAATCCTTTGGGTAAGGATCCATCGATCGAGGATGGGGGCTTCCTCATCTGCCATTGCCTCCGGAGGCGCGCCACGGCGGACGCGCTCCAAATCAGCGGCCAATGCGAGTAGGCGGTCGACCTGGAACACCAGCATCTCGTCGGTTAGCGTTGCGCGGCCAAACAGCAGCATTGGGGCCCCCTTGCTCGATCCAGGATCCCGCGTGGTTTCGAATCCTATGATTCGCGGGAATCAGCGCGACAGACATACAGCGTCGGACAATCGGCGTCCATACGCATACAATTCGGCGTCCCGACGCCAATTTGTGACGGAAGGATTCATATGATCGAATGGGACGATCATCGAAACCAGTCCGGCAACCTAAATGATTGTTCCCAACGAAATCCTCTATGCAGCTCGGGCTGCCCTTGGCATCAGCCGTCCCGACCTCGCAAAATTGTCCGGCGTTGGGGAACGGACCATTCTGCGACTGGAAAGCAACGAGCGCGTCACAGTCAGGACGTTGCAACGCGTTCAAGCCGCACTAGAGGCACGAGGGGCGGAGTTCATGGCGAGTGAAGGCAACAAGGGTCCGGGAATGCGGATCCCATTGTCGCTGCTGTCGCGCGATGATCTGAGATTTTGATTGCCTAGTTGGTTTCGAGCCTTTCCGAGTATCCCCGGATCGCATGACGCGCAGCCTCTGCCCAACTGTCCGAATGTGTGCTGAGGAACGTGAGTTTCATAACAAGCTTGAGTTCTGTTCGGACGATTGGCTCGCCTTCGCGTGATTGACCGGCTGTCGCCCTCCGATGGATCGGCCTGAAACTAATCCGTCGAGCGCTTAACCCAAAGTGGGCGGCTGCTAGGTTGCGCGCGCCGCACTGTGGGTGGTTTGGCAGTGAAATCCCGCCTTCGATATCCCGCTTGCTTGCCCCGGCACATAGATACGTCTGGCTCACGGAGTACGGTGAGCCAAGCCCGGCGCAGATATCAGTCGCAGCTCCGTCTCCACATCCGTCGAGCGCATGTCACGCATCCGCCAGAGGCGCGCGACTGGCTCGATTCAGGTGCGACCCGAAATATCCCCGCGCCGAATTTGAGAGCAACAGTGTTGAGTTCATTGCGTTGGAAGAGCACGGGAGGACCTGCAATCTCCTTTCGAAAAAACGCTCCGCGACAGCACTGGCTCAAGGCCCGTCATCGAGCAACGCCTCCCTCGGGGAGCTCGGCAGCAAATGGTCGATCAATCGCCTTAGCGAAAAACGAATCAACTTCCCTGCTCGAACACCGCATGGCGCTTTATGTGAGAACAGCTCTCACAATGCCATCATACTTCTCGTCACGTAATAAATCTGACGCCTATGTTGACAGCCTCGCCGGCTGCCCCGCCATCATACCAACATGGAGTCCGTTGATGACATCGCTCGGCAGTTCCGCGCCGCAAGAGCACTGCTGGATATCCGCCAGGACAGCGTGGCGGAACTGGCCAAAGTGAGCCGTCAAATGGTCGCTCGAATTGAAAGCGCCGACAAAAGCGTCCCCCACGATGCAATCGAAAAAATCTGGAAAGCATTTGAGCAGAAAGGGGTGATATTCTTAGAAGCGACCGATACTTACGGTCCTCCGGTCACTTTGAAACGGACTAAGCCCAAATCCAGTCCCTGATCGTCCCCCAGGAGTCAGATGGACATGTAGGCAGCGCGAGGCCCGACATTTGTCGCTGGATGGTCGCAGCCGGCCCAACGTCCATGAACGCATAGCCTGAAGTAGACAACGTGCAGTAAATCGACGTACACGGGCAGCCACCGCCTCGTTTAGATCGCGCACCCGTTGTGGAGGTCGCCTGCAGGTCAGACGTGTTCGGTCAACTCGGGCCTCGGCGGTCCGGTCGCTGACCTTCGGATCCGATTCCGGGAATCAATGCCGGCGGTGCGGATCAGACTTCGTCCTCCGCCCGTAATTGTGCCATGGGAAAGTCGCTGATTTCAAGGGGTCCCGGCGAAACCGCGGCGGGACGAGTTGGCCCTTGGACGTGGATTCCCGGCGAGGCTTTGCCAACCAAGCTACGAAGTATCAGCCTGAGTGCCGGGCGAATTGGCCAACGGGGGCCAATATCAGTCACCGGATCCTTGCGACTGCTTCGGAGAGAGAATCGAGCTTTCGGTCCGAGAAGGCCAAGACGGCATTCTCCAATCCTTTGTACGCACACTCGAAAGAATAGGCGTTACGCCTTGTCAACAATAACACGGAATTTCAATGAATCCTTTGCCATGAGAAACCGATCCACAAATATGAGCAGCCTTCCTAGTCACGCCAATTGTTGACGTTTTCTCCTAACAATCATCATCCATACTGCCAAACAGGGAAACTCCATCAGGGAAATCCGCCGATGGTCTCGTTTTTTGTTGACTTAGGCTTTGCGATATGCTCCCTACATCGCCCACGTGAATTTGCGGCACTAAACGTAGGAGGAAGCAATGGCCGATACCGACAAACCCGACCAACCGTGGCTAATGACCGTGCCTGAAGCGGCCAGATATCTGCGGTTAGCGGAGTCGACACTCAATAAAATGCGTTGCAAGGAGGGAGGACCGCCATTCGCCACGGTTGGCGATCGCCTGATCAGATATCCTGAACCCGAAGCGAAACGGTGGCTTTACGCGCGCTTGCGCCATTCCACCAGACAGAAGCTCCCCCGCTGATCGCCGGATATTCCCATTTTTTGGCAGCTCCGCGCCGCCCTCGGCGACGCGGGCCGGGGACTAAGGGTTACGTCGTGATCACGTTCGCGTGAATTTCTGCCGAGTCCCGCGTGCCGACACGGTGCCGACACAGTCGCGATGTGTTTTGACAAGAAGTTCGATGTCGGCGAACTCATACTCCATAAACAATTGAAATTATTGGCGATCCCGACAGGATTCGAACCTGTGACCATCGGCTTAGAAGGCCGGTGCTCTATCCAGCTGAGCTACGGGACCGCTGGCCGGCTTGGAGCCGGTGGTGTTCGCTCTGGAGCCCATTTGGGCCAGCGTTCAATGCGTCCAGGGCGTCCTGCGGTCATAGCGGAAATTCTCCGCATAGGAAATCTGGCGACGCTTGGGCTCTTTCGGCTCCTCGACGCGGAAGCCAAGCCCTTCCTTTTCCGCGTAGGCCACCGCCTCTTCCCGCGTGTCGAAGGTGAGCCTGATCTGGCTTTTCATGTCCCCCGACGTGGTATAGCCCATCAGAGGATCGATTTTCTTGCGCATCTCGGGGTCGAATTCCAGCACCCAGTGGCCGGTCTTGGCCTTGCCGGATTGCATCGCGGTTTTGGCTGGGCTGAAAATGCGCGCGGACATGGCCACCTCGTTACTGTGCAAGGCAGCATCGCCGCCCTTTCGCCCGTCATTACTGCGCAATGGGGACCGCGGCAAGGTTTTTGCACTTGCCATGTAGCACCGAAATGAATAGGCAACAGACCGTTCGGAGTGTAGCGCAGGCTGGTAGCGCATCTGGTTTGGGACCAGAGGGTCGGGAGTTCGAATCTCTCCACTCCGACCATCCTTCTCGAAACGCAGTACCGATAGCCTCGGCGTGACCGTCTGGCCACCTTGCGCCGCTTCCGGTCGTGGGCTTGCCGCGACAATTTTCTGGTGCAAGTCTGAAGACGGCAATGGGGGGCTTCGAAATGGCGGCAAACAACAGGCCGGTGATTACCCGGAAGGGCCAAGAGAGCAACAAGACCAGCCAGTCCGGGGGCATGGCGCTGGTGACCGGTGTCGGGCCGCAACACACCTCGGCGACAAGACTGTGGTTCGGCAAGGCAAGCAACGCGCCCGGCTTTCGTTCGCTGCCACACCACCATGGCGAAGCTGAAACCGGCGCATACCTGCTGTCGGGCAATGCCCGTATCTATTTCGGCGAGAACTATCAGGAGTTCGTCGAGTTATCGGCGGGCGATTTCATGTTCGTGCCGCCGTTCCTGCCACATCTCGAGGCCAATATGAGCACGACGGAGGAACTGTGGTGGCTGGCCTGCCGAACCCCCGAGAACATCGTGATCAATTTGCCTGACGTCGATGATGCCCAACTCGCCGGCTACCGCCGCGGTTGAGCACGTTCCGCAGTCTGAGCATCGGCAATCGCCCAATGCATTTGAAAGCGAGCTCGCCAGGCGAGAACCCCAACCGCCTCGTGCCCGGCGAGCCCGCACCTGATTTGGAGCGCAATCAGGACCGGGATCAGCCGGCAAGCTTGCGTTGCAAGATGGATGCCAGTTGCTGTTTCCCGAAATGGGACGGCAGTTGGGGACAACGAACCGCCATTTGCAGGCCGGATGAATATCGAGGCCGGCCTAACTCTTGTTTTGACGCAATTCCGGACAGAACCGTTTCACACCTTTCCTGGAACTGCTCTAGATCTCGAACTCGCCCTGCCCCTCATCCATGGCGCTGACCGTTTCGGCCGCCAACGCTCTGGTGATCGGCATCTTGCGCTCGAGCGCGGTGCGGTCGAGCCGCTCCACCACGCGCATTGCTGTCGCCAGCGAGCGTTCGATGCGCCGCACCAGATACTGCACCACATGCGGTTCGACCTCGACCTGGCGGTCGGCGAACAGCTTGGTGATGACGCCGGCGAGCAGGAGATCATCAGGCTCATGGATCTCGACCGTCGCCGCCGCCTTCAGCCGTGACGCAAGGTCCGGCAGCGAAACACCCCAGGCCAGAGGAAAGCGGCGCGCCGTCAACAACAGCGTCGAGCCGGCGCCACGCACCGCATTGATAAGATGGAACAGGCCTTGTTCGTCAATCGCCCCTGCATCGACATCGTCGATCAGCGCAGGGCGAGCGCCGAGATTGGCGATGCTGCCACCAATGCGCCTGGCATCCACAGCCAGCGCGTTGGCACGCGCACGCCAGATTGAGGCGAGATGCGTCTTGCCGGAACCGGCGGGACCGGCCAGCACCACCACCGGCGACGGCCAGTCCGGCCAACGGTCGACCAGCGCCGCCGCCTGGTGGTTGGTGCCGGAGACAACGAGTTCGTCCCGCGAATAGCCAGTGCCATGGCCGAGATCGAGCGGCAGTTGGCGCGGCGGATCGGTTCGCTGGGCGGTCACTTCAGCCACGCGACTGCGTGCGGTGGCCCCCGCCGCGATCGGCTGGCAGCGGCGGCAAAGGCTGTGTCGAATGGCCCTTGTAGAGCGGCGATTCGAGATAGCGGGCTATGGCAAAGCGCACCAGCACGGCGACGGCGGCGGATGCCGGCACCGCAATCAGCAAGCCGACAAAGCCGAACAGCGCACCGAAGGCAAACAGCGCGAACATCAGCCACACCGGGTGCAGGCCGACACTTTTGCCGACCAGCCTGGGCTGCAGGATGTTGCCTTCGATGAACTGGCCGATGAAGAAGACCACCGCCACCGCGACGATCATGGTCCAATCCGGCCAGAACTGCACGAAAGCGACGCCAACGGCCAGCACCAGTCCGGTTAGAGAGCCGACATAAGGGATGAAAGAGATCAGTCCGGCGAACAAACCGATGAGAATGCCGAAATTCAGGCCGGTCAGCGTCAGGCCGGTGGCATACATGGCGCCCAGGACAAGGCAGAGCGTACCCTGGCCGCGGACGAAGCCGGCGGTCGCGGTGTTGACGTCGCGCGCGATGGCGCGCACGGTCGCGACATTGTCGCGCGGCACCCAGCTGTCGATGACCGCCACCATGCGATCCCAGTCGAGCAGCATGTAGAAGGCGACGACCGGCGTCACCACGAACAGGCTGACCACCGAAACCAGCGCCACGCCGGAACTCCAGATCGAAGTGAAGACCGTGGTGAGCAGGCCGAAGCCCGAGGTCAGCAAGGAGTTCAGCCCGTCGCGCAAGCCATTGGCGTTGACGCCGAATTTCTGTTCCAGCCACTTCGGATCAAAGGATGTGATCAGGCTCTGCAGCCGGGTCAGATACTCCGGCAGCTTGCCGGCGAAATCGGCCATCTGGGTGGCCAGAACCGGAATGAGGATGACGAAAGCCAGCACCAGTACGATGAGGAAGGTGATGAGGATGACCACCGTCGCCATGAAGCGCGACAGGCCGAGCCGCTGCAGCCGGTCGGCGACGGGATCGAGGAAATAGGCGAGCACCATGCCGGCGACGAAAGGCAGCAGGATGGCGCTGAAAACATAGAGGAAAAGCGCCAGGATCGCCGCGCCGGCGAGCCAGAAGAAGATCTGCCGGCGGAACGCGGAAGACGCGGCAAGATCGGCAGCCGCAGCTTCGATCACTGCCGCTTCTTTCTCAGATGTCCGGAGTGGAGCTTTCGCCATAGCCGCTCATATGCCTCAGCCAAGTCACGAGATAGGCCGTGGCCGAAGCCACGGTCAAGACCCCGGACAGCAATATGAGGGCAGGCCGCAGAGGGTCGAGGTGCGTGGCAAAGGCGAGCTCTCCCAGCACAGTCGCCGCCAGCACGATCTGGATGGCGGTATTGGCCTTCGACACCAGAAGCGGCTTCATCTCGACCGGATGGGCCATGACGGTAGACAGCAATACGGCGCAAACGATCAGCGCGTCGCGCGACACCATGGTGATGACAAGCCACAGCGGCAGTTCGCCTGCGAGGCCCATGACGACGAACGCCGACACCAGCAGCAGCTTGTCGGCCATCGGATCGAGATAGGCGCCGAGCCTGGACTGCTGGTTGAAACGGCGGGCGATGAAGCCGTCGACGCCGTCCGAGACGCCGGCGATGACGAACCCGGCAAAGGCCCAGTCCCAGCGCGCCTGCAGCATCGCCAGCACCACCGCGGGCACCAGGACAAGGCGCAGGATGGTGATCATGTTGGGGATGGTCAACGCATTGTCCCGCCGTATTTTTGCCTTGAGATAGATGAGGCAGATGGAGAGCCGAGGCAAGGAAGAAGCAGGTTGGCTAGCCGCAAACGCCGCGTGCGATGCCCCGGCTATCCACGCTTTTGTCGGGCCAAATGGCGCCCGCTTCCGCCCTTATCCTTGCGGACAGAAACTGTTCATGCGAAGAGCCCGCAAACGAGCAGGAAAATTGCGATGAGCAAGCGCGAAACTGGCCAGCAAAAAACGGGCAAGCGCAGGAACGGGCTCACCTACGCCGAGGCCGGCGTCGACATCGATGCCGGCAATCTGATGGTCGAGAAGATCAAGCCGCTGGTGCGCGCCACGCGCCGGCCGGGCGCGGACGGCGAGATCGGCGGTTTCGGCGGCCTGTTCGACCTCAAGGCTGCAGGTTTCACCGATCCGGTTCTGGTGGCCGCCAATGACGGCGTAGGCACCAAGCTCAAGATCGCCATCGATGCCGGCAAGCACGACACGATCGGCATCGATCTCGTCGCCATGTGCGTCAACGACATCGTCGTGCAGGGCGCGGAGCCGCTGTTCTTCCTCGACTATCTCGCCACCGGCAAGCTCGATCCCGACCAGGGTGCAGCGATCGTCGGCGGCATCGCCCAAGGATGCCGGCAGGCCGGCTGCGCGCTGATCGGCGGCGAGACCGCGGAAATGCCCGGCATGTATCAAGGCAAGGATTATGACCTTGCCGGCTTTGCCGTGGGTGCGGCTGAACGCGGCCAGCTTTTGCCGACCGACGATATTGTCGAAGGCGACGTGCTTTTGGGCCTCGCCTCCTCCGGCGTCCACTCCAACGGCTTTTCCCTGGTTCGCCGCATCGTTGCCGCCAGCGGCCTTGCCTGGGGCGATCCGGCGCCGTTCAACGACGAGGCCACACTGGCCGAGGCGCTGCTCGAACCGACGCGTATCTACGTCAAGTCAATCCTGAAGGCGATCCGCAACACGCATGGCATAAAGGCGCTGGCGCACATTACCGGCGGCGGCTTCCCGGAAAACATTCCACGCGTGCTGCCCAGGGATTTCTCGGCCGAACTCGATCTCGAGGCGATCGACGTGCCTCCGGTCTTCTCCTGGCTGGCCAAGACCGGCGGCGTGGCGCCGGAGGAGATGATGCGTACCTTCAATTGCGGCATCGGCATGATCCTGGCGGTGGCGTCCGGCCAGGCGGCGCAGGTCGCCGCGGTGCTGCAGGAAGCCGGCGAAACGGTGACGCCGATCGGCCGCATCGTGCCGCGCCGCGACGCCGGAGTGATCTATCGGGGCTCGATCGGCCTATGAGCACGCGGAGGAAACGCACCGTCGTTCTGATATCGGGACGTGGCTCCAACATGACGGCGCTGATCGCGGCGGCGAGCGACCCGGCCTTCCCGGCCGAGATCGTCGGCGTCATTTCCGACAAGGCGGATGCCGCTGGGCTCGCCATCGCCAAGGCCCGCGGCATCGCCACGCAGGTCATTTCCCGTGCCGACCATGGCAGCAAGCAGGCGCATGATGCCGCGATCGACGCGGCACTCAAGGCATTCAATGCCGAGATCGTGGCGCTGGCCGGCTATATGCGTATGCTCACCACCGGCTTTGTCGAGAAATGGCAGGGCCGCATGATCAACATCCACCCCGCCTTGCTGCCCGCGTTCAAGGGCCTCGACACCCATGCAAGAGCGCTCGCAGCCGGCCTTCGCATCCACGGCTGCACCGTCCATTTCGTCACAGCCGAAATGGACGACGGCCCGATCATCGCCCAGGCGGCCGTGCCGGTGATGGTCGGCGACAATGCGGATATGCTGGCCGCCCGGGTGCTGAAGGCCGAGCACAGGCTCTATCCTCTGGCCCTGGGACTGGTCGCCGAGGGAAAGGCGTGCATGGAGGCCGGCCGAACCGTGCTTGCCCACTTTGCCGACGACGCCGACAACGGCACTTCGGTGGTGATGGCACCCGACCCGTTGCGCGAGGAAGCCGACCTTGAGCATCTGGCGCGGATTACGCCCTGAGCCGAGAACGCGGCCATGAAACAACTCCTCTTGCTTCGCCATGCCAAATCGAGCTGGGACGACCCTGATCTCGATGATTTCGACCGGCCCGTGGCGGATCGCGGGTTGAAGGCCGCCCGATTGATGGGCCGCGAGCTTGCGGCGCGCGACTGGCTGCCGGAATTGGCGCTGGTATCGCCGGCGCTGCGCACCCGCGACACCTGGCGGCTGGTGGCGGCAGAGTTGCCCGTGCACCCGCGGGTGGCGTTCGCCGAAGCGCTCTACGAAGCTTCAGCAGCCGATATTCTGGGCCAGATTCGTCAAGCCGACCCGTCGAGCGGTTGTCTGGTGGTGGTTGGCCATAATCCAGGCCTGGAGAACCTGGCGAAACAGCTTGCCGCGCCAACGTCGGAGATCAAGGCGCGCAAGAGGCTGGAGGAAAAGTTCCCGACAGCGGCCCTTGGGCGCTTCGTCTTCGAAGGCGACTGGTCTGGCCTGTCGTCGGCGCGGTTGACACATTGCCTGCGCCCGAAGGATCTGAGCTAGACTCCGTCAAGCCTGCTGCACACCGTCTCAAGACGTCAGTTCCCCCAGATGCCCTGGCCCGGTTCCGGCCAGTCGGTGGTGGTCTTCATCTTGGTATCGGCTGCTGCCTTGTGCCCGGCCATATCCGCAGTCTTGACCGCGCCGGTGACGGCATGATCGACGCCAGCCACCGCAGCAAGCGGCTGGTTGGCAGTGTCCGAACCATAATGGTCACTGCCGGCAAAGGCGGCGCCGGCAGCAACGAGGATGGCGGCGATAGCCAGAGCGATCTTGTTCATTTCAATCTCCTGTTTCATTCGTTAGGCGGCGTCTTGGGAGGACGGTTCCGCTGAGGACAAGACCCGAGGCCGTCCGGTTTTATTCCTCAAAATGGAAGCTTTTTGGTGCCGAGCGCGAAGACTGGCGCTCAAGACGATACCGGCTGGGCCTCCCTCTTGCGCACAAGAGCGGCGGGCCAAGCCCACCAGACGGTCCTTCAATCTCCCGCATTTGCCTTGCGACGGGATCGATATTATCGCTTGCAGACGCCCGTCAATGGAACGCGATCCGGCTGTGCCGGTCAAAGAGGCGGACGGAATTTCAGCATGAAGTGCTGCCCGGGACAGAGTTAGAGAAATGCGGCTGCTGCTTGTCGAGGACAATCGCGAACTGGCTGATTGGCTGGGCAAGACCTTGCGTCAGGCAAACTATGTGGTCGACATCGTCCATGACGGCGAGGATGTCGAGCATGCGCTGGCGGCCGGCGACCATGCGCTGGTCATCCTCGACCTTGCGCTGCCGCGCATGAGCGGGCTGGAGGTGCTGCGCATGCTGCGGGCGCGCGGCAACCGGGTGCCGGTGATCGTGCTGACCGCCAACGCCAGCCTCGACGGACGGGTCAAGGGTCTCAACGAAGGCGCCGACGACTATCTGGCCAAACCCTTCCAGATCGAGGAACTCGAAGCGCGCATCCGCGTGCAGTTGCGGCGCGCCAACGACCGGACCGCGCCTGTCGTTGCCTGCGGCGATCTCGTCTTCGACACCAACACGAGGCTGTTTTCACTCGCTGGCGAGACACTGTCACTGACGCCGCGCGAACACGCGGTGCTTGAACAATTGATGGTCAAGGCCGGACGAACCGTGAGCAAGGCCGCCCTGTCGGCGGCGATCTACGATTTCGAGACCGACGCCGACCCCAGCGCCATCGAGATCTATGTGCACCGTGTGCGCAAGAAGCTCGAAGGGTCGCGGGTCCAGATCGCCACCTTGCGCGGCCTCGGCTATCTCTTGCGCCATGAGGATTAAGCGCAATGAAGATTGGGCGTCATGACAATTGGGTGCCATGAGGATTAACAGTCTACGGCTGCAGCTTCTGGCCTGGGTGGTGCTGCCGCTCGCCGGGCTTGCCACCGTCAATCTGTGGACCAGTCACCGCAGCGCCCAGGCGACCGCCGATCTGATCACGGATCGGATGTTGGTCGGGTCGGCACGGATGATCGCCGAGCAGGTGGCCATGACCGACGGGGTACTCAACGCCACGGTGCCGCCGGCAGCGCTTGAAATGTTCGACACTGGCGACCGCGACAGGGTCTACTACCGTGTCGAGACCGCGGGCGGACGGCTGCTGACAGGCTATCCCGGGCTGCCCCAGGCGCCGGGACACCCCAGCATGGAAGCTACCTACCGCGGCCAGGCGCTGCGGCTGCTTACATTCACGCATGCGGTGGTCGGCGCCGGTGCCGATTCGCCGATAACGGTCTCCGTCGGCGTCACGCTTGCCGGCCATGACGCGATGGTGCGGCATCTCTGGTTCAGTGCCTTCGCCCAGCAACTGGCGCTGGTGGCGATTGCCGGCGTCTTCGTGCTGCTCGGCCTGCGGCGTGGACTGGCGCCGCTGATCAGGCTGCGCGACGCCGTGCGTTCGTCGAAACGCAGCGAGCTCGACCCGATCGAAGTCGCCGGCGCGCAGAACGAGATCCGGCCGCTGGTCGAAGCTCTCAACGCTTATATGGAGCGGGTGCGGGCACAGATGGCGGCGCAACGCCGCTTCATCGCCAATGCCGCGCACCAGTTGCGCACGCCGCTGGCGCTGTTGTCGACGCAGGCGAGCTACGCGCTGCGCGAAAACGCCGTCGATGCGCGCCGGGAAGCGCTTGTCGCCCTGCAGGCAAGTGCCGGACGGCTGGCACGGCTGGCCGAACAGCTCTTGACCCTGTCGCGCGCAGAGCCGGGCAGCCGGCGGCCACGCGCCGACCGCATCGACCTGACCGAAGCCGCGCGCCAGGTGCTGGAAACGCACGCGCCAAGGGCCATCGATCGCAACATCGATCTTGGTCTCGATGAAACCGGCGCCGTGCCGGTCATCGGCGACGGCACCATGCTGCGCGAGATGATCGTCAACCTCGTCGACAATGCGCTGCGCTACACACCGGCGGGCGGCACCGTCACCGTCAAGCTCCTCGCCGATGGCGAGGCCGTGCTGACGGTCAGCGACGACGGGCCAGGCATACCCGCCGACGAACGCGACCATGTGTTCGAGCGCTTCTACCGCATCGCTGGGTCAACCGAGGAAGGCAGTGGGCTGGGCCTCGCCATCGTGCGCGAGGTGGTCGAGAATGCCGGCGGCCGCGTCACTCTTGCGGATGGCGCGGCCGGCGGCCTGATGGTCGAGGTGCGGCTGCCGCTGGCAGGCGGCTAGCTAAAAGCAAACCCTGCCCAGTTTGGATCCGCTTACTGCGTTTCGTGCAACGGCTGCGGACGCCATTTCGCCAGCCGGTTCTCAACCATCGTCATCAGGTATTCCGCGCCCAGCGCCACCACCATGATGATGACGATCGCGGCGTACATGCCGGCGGCATCGAACGAACCCTTGGCGATGTTGATCAAGAGCCCGATGCCATAGCGCGACCCGACAAATTCGCCGACGATGGCGCCGATGATGGCGAAGCCGAAGCTGACATGCAGGCTGGCGAAGATCCAGCTCATCGCCGACGGCACGATCACCGAGCGGGTCAGTTGCCAGTCGGAGGCGCCGAGGATGCGGGCATTGGCGATCATCGCGCGATCGGCCTCGCGCACGCCCTGGAAGGCGTTGTGGAAGACGACGAAGAACACCATTACGAAGGCCAGCGCCACCTTCGAGGCAAGGCCGAGACCGAGGATCATGATGAAGATCGGTGCCAGCACGACGCGGGGGATGGAGTTGATCACCTTGATGTAGATGGAAAAGATGTCGGCGGCCATGCGGTTGCGGCCGAGGGCGACGCCGATCAGGATGCCAGCGACCGAGCCGGTCACGAAGCCGAGTACGGACTCTTCCATGGTAACATAGAGATGGTACCAGAGCGGCCCTTCGGACGTGCCTTCCGTCGTCCACGCATAGAGCCTCTGTGCGATCGCGCTCGGCGTGGCATAGAAGAACGGGTCGATCCAGGCCTTGCGCCCGGCGATTTCCCAGGCGGCGAGGAAGGCGATGAGGATGGCAAGGCGCCAGAAGATCACCGTGCGGCGGCGATGCTGCGCCGCCCTGGCGGCGGCGGCTTCGATTTCGGCGTCGGAAGTTCCCGGCCGGAAGCTTCCTGCCCTGATGTCGATGGCGGCATCGGTCATAGTGTCCTCCTTCACGCGGCGGCGCGGGCATAGCTGGTCTCGACCTCTTCCTTGAGATCGGCCCAGATGGTGCGCGAATAGTCGATGAAGCTTTGCTGGTAGCGGATGTCGGCGATAATGCGGGGACGCGGCAGGTCGATCGTGTAGACCGACTTCACCGTCGCCGGCCCGGCGGTCAGCACATAGACCTTGTCGGCCAGTGCGATCGCTTCCTCAAGATCGTGGGTGACGAAGACCACCGATGCCTTGGCGTCGGACCACAGACGCAACAGTTCCTCGTGCATGAGGACACGCGTCTGCACGTCGAGCGCGGAAAAAGGTTCGTCCATCAGCAAGATCTCGGGGCCGTTGATGAAGGTCTGCGCCAGCGCCACGCGCTTGCGCATGCCACCGGAAAGCTGGTGCGGATAGTGGTGCTCGAAGCGCGCCAGACCGACACGTGCCAGCCAGTCGCGCGCGGCCGCCTGGGCCTGCGGTCTCGGCTTGCCGCGAAACAGCGGTCCGGCCATGACATTGTCGATCACCGTGCGCCAGGGAAACAGCGCGTCGGTCTGGAACACGAAGCCGATGCGCGGGTCTATGCCCTTGACGGGCGCGCCCATGACGCGGACCTCGCCGGCGCTTGGAGTCGCCAATCCGGTGATCAGGTTGAGCGTGGTGGATTTTCCGCAACCGGTCGGACCAACGACGGCGACGAACTCGCCGCGCCGGACGCTCATGGTGAAATCCCGCAGCGCCGTGAGCGACTTGCCCGTGGGCGAAAGGAAGCGGCGGCTGACATTGATCAGTTCAATCGCCGGGGTGGTCTGGTCTTGTTCGTTTTCTTGAGGGGCCATCGTGGAGCTCCTGGTTCGAGCAAACGCCACCGCCGGCCATTGCCGCCGGACGCGAAAATTGACGACAGCCGGCGCGATGCCCTGGCATCGCGCCGGCACGGTCCATTACTTGGCGTTTTTGACGAATTCCGTCGTGTAGGTCTTGGACAGGTCGATCTGCTTGCCTTGCAGTTCCTTCTTGAACGCCGAAAGAACGGTCAGCACCGTCTCCGGGCCGCCTTCGGGCATGATCCCGTCGGGGGTGAACATCCCCTTGCCGGCATCAAGGGCCTTCACGTAGGCTTCCTTGTCGCCGACGTAGTAGTCCTTCGGCATCTTGTCGGCGATTTCAGCGCCGCTATGGCTGTTGATGAACTTCTGCGTCTTGACGAAGGCATTCGCCAGCTTCTGCACAACATCCTTGTGGGCATCGACCCACTCGGTTTGCATGTAGAGAGATGCGGCCGGGTATGTGCCGCCGAGCGCGACTTTGGTGCCTTCCATCGTACGCATATCGATAAGGACGCGGGCTTCGCCCGTCTTGAGGAGCCGGGTGATGGTGGGTTCGGTCGTCATGCCGGCTTGGATCTTGTCCTGTTGCATGGCAGCGATGAATGTGTCGCCGGCGCCGACGGGGATCGAGGTGAACTCACCAAGCTTCAAGCCGTTCTTTACCGCCAGATACTCGGTCAGGAAGTTCGTCGACGAGCCGAGGCCGGTGACACCGAGGTTCATGCCCTTGAAATCGGCGGGAGACTTGATTTCGGGATGCTTCGCCGAAACGAGTTCGACCTCGCCCGGAGCCTGGCTGAACTGGACAACGGATTCGACGAACTTTCCCTTTGCCTGCAGGTCGATGCAATGATCGTAGAAACCGACAACCCCTTGCACGGCGCCGGCCAGCATTTCGTTTTCGGCATCGACACCAGCCGGTTCATTCAGCAGTTCGACGTCGAGACCCTCGTCCTTGAAGTAGCCGAGAGCTTCAGTGAGCTTGGCGGGCAGATAAATCTGCTTTTCGTAGCCACCCACCATGATGGAGATCTTTTCGTCAGCCGCCGATGCCACTGTGGCGCCCGTGGCGGTGATGGCAAGCGTCAAGGCGGCTGTGCGCAAGGCGCACTTCGAGATGAAACCGGTCACAAAACTTCCTCCATTTGGGCGACGCGCTGTGAAGCCGCGCCGCATTCCTCCCTCGCCGACCGTCGTGGGCCGGACATGCGGTGACACCGCAAAAACTGTCATGACATGCCCAAGCTTTCAGCTGGCTTTCAGCCACGAGGCAAAAATATTCGCAATTTCATGTCCGGGCGCTCAGCCCCAGCACATCGCGCATGTCGTACTCGCCAGGTGAACGTCCCGCCACCCAGAGTGCAGCGGCAATGGCGCCACGGGCGAACATGACGTGGTCGCCGGCCGCATGCGACAGGGTAACAAGCTCGCCTTCGGCACAGAAACCGACGCTGTGTTCGCCGACAATGCTGCCGCCACGCGTCACCGCAAAACCGATCTCGCCGGCGGGACGCGGGCCGGTGACGCTTCCGCCATCCGGTGGCCCATGCGAGCCAGCGCGCCGGCGATGGCAATCCTGACCGGCGATTGCGCCATGGCCTTCGCCTATTTCCACATGCCGCGCATGCGCGCGCCGATGTCGACGCGCACCTCCGGCCGGGGTGCCCTGCCCTGCGCCGCTTGCACGCCTGGCCACGACATTTGCTGGAACGCACCCAGGATCGAAGCCGGGATGAAGCGGGTGCGCGAGGCGTAGAGATGGCGGTCTCCCCGCGCCGCCTGGCCGTGCGGAAAGAAGCGCTGCGGCATGACCAGGCTGAGATTGTCCTTGGCCCGCGTCATCGCCACGTAGAGCAACCGGCGCTCTTCCTCGATGTCCTCCTTGGTGCCGACACCGAGATCGGCCGGGATACAGCCGTCGACCGTGTTGAGCACAAAGACGTTCTTCCACTCCTGGCCCTTGGCCGAATGGATGGTCGACAGGATCAGATAGTCCTCGTCGCGATGCGGCGGTCCGGCCTGGTCGCTGGTCGCGTCGGGCGGATCGAGTGTCAGCTCGGTCAGGAAACGCTCGCGCGAGGCATAGCCCGACCCGATCTGCTCGAGCTGCAACAGGTCGGCCCGCCGCGTGATCGCATCCTCGTGGATACGCTCCAGATGCGGCTCGTACCAGAGCCTGACCTGTTCGAGATCAGCCGGCCATTTGGCGCCGGCCCGCAGCGCGGAATAAAGCTCAACGAAGCCCGGCCAGTCGTCCGCCGCGCGTTGCGGAGGACGCCATCCCGCCAGGCCCATCGCCTCGTCCAGTGCCGTTGTCATGGTCTCGACGATTTGCCCGGCGGCCGAAGGGCCAATGCCAGGCATGAGCTGCAGCACCCGAAAGCCGGCGACGCGGTCGCGCGGATTTTCGGCGAAGCGCAGCACCGCCAGCACATCCTTGACGTGCGCGGCATCGAGGAACTTCAGGCCCCCGAACTTCACGAAAGGGATGTTGCGCCGCGTCAACTCGATTTCGAGCGGCCCACTGTGGTGCGAGGCGCGAAACAGCACCGCCTGCGATTTCAGCGCCGTGCCGGCCTCGCGCTCTGCCAGGATTGTGTCACAGACGAAATTGGCCTGCTCGACCTCGTCACGCACGCTCACCAGTCTCGGCTTGTCGGCGGATTTACGCTCCGACCACAGGTTCTTGGTGAAGCGTTCCGGAGCCTCGCCAATCACCGCATTGGCGGCTGCGAGAATCGTCTCCGTCGAGCGGTAATTGCGCTCCAGCATGACCACATCGGCGGCCTGCGCGAACTGGCGGGGGAAATCGAGAATATTGCGCACCTCGGCGGCACGGAACGAATAGATCGACTGCGCGTCGTCGCCGACCACTGTCAGCCCGGCGCCGTCGGGCTTCAGCGCCATAAGAATCGAAGCCTGCAGCCGGTTGGTGTCCTGGTATTCATCGACAAGCACATGATCGAAGCGTGCGCCCAGATGCGCCGCGATTTCCGGCTCTGCCGTCATCTGCGCCCAGTAGAGCAGCAGGTCGTCGTAGTCGAGCACGTTTTGCGCCTGTTTGGCCTCGACATAGCCGGCGAACAATTGCTTCAGCTGCTCCGCCCAACCGGCGCACCAGGGAAAGGCGGACCCCAGCACCTCGCCGAGCGGCGTCTGCGCGTTGACGGCGCGCGAGTAGATGGCAAGGCAGGTGCCCTTGGTCGGGAAACGCGCTTCGGTCTTCGAGAAGCCGAGTTCATGGCGCACGAGATTCATCAGATCGGCAGAATCCTCGCGATCATGGATGGTGAAGGCCGGATCAAGCCCGATCTCCAGCGCATAGTCGCGCAACAGCCTTGCACCGATGCCGTGAAAGGTGCCGGCCCAGGTCAGCGCATCGGTGATCACCGCGGCGTCGCGGCCAAGCACCTCGCCGGCGATGCGCTCGACGCGCCTGGCCATTTCCGATGCGGCGCGCCGCGAAAAAGTCATCAGCAGGATGCGGCGCGGGTCGGCGCCCTTGACGATCAGATGAGCGACACGATGCGCCAGGGTGTTGGTCTTGCCGGAGCCGGCGCCGGCAATGACCAAAAGCGGCCCGGCGATCTTGCCGTCACCGTGCTCGACGGCCTGGCGCTGGGCATCGTTCAGCCGGGCGAGATAGGCGGGCTGGGCGGTCGATTCCAGGAAGGGCGAATCACGGGCGGCGAGGTTCATCGCCCATCAAGCATCGTTTCCGCTTTGTTCGCAACATAGAAGCGGGCGTGACGACGGGCTACCGTCTCGGATCGACACCCATCGCCGCCGATTGGCGGCGCAGTGCCTCGCGATCACTTTTTGGCGCCGGCAGCAGCAGCGGATCGACGTTATCGGGCACCTCATCGATTATCTTGCGAGCGAGGCGATAGGCGAGAAAGGCAAAGGTGCCTGCCAGAAGCAAACGAAACATGCAGCGGTTCTCCTTTGATGGAGATCAACCGCAGATATGACGTTTTGTTCCCGACGCGAAATTCGCAACCAAACCGGCACCGCATCGTTGTGAGGCTGGAGGCGATAGCGATGAAAAAGCCAAGATTGGGCCTCGTTCTGGTGGCTTTGATCGGTTTGGCGACTGTCTCGGCCTGCGACAACAAACTGCCGCCGACGAAGGCCCCGGATGCCAGACAAAGCCTTTATGTCCCCGGCAATTCTGTTACCAAAGCAGGCAGTGTCGGCAATTGAGATGATGTTCCGTACAACAAGATTTGGGCCGGAGCATCAAGGCATCGCCGCGATGCACTCCTCGAGGCGTTCAAGGCGGAACTTCGCATTGCGCAATTCATGCCCCGCTTCATGCCGTTGCTGACGGCCTTGGGCTGGGGACGCTGCCGTCAGGTCCCTTTCGAGCTCGGCGATGCGCGCACGAACCTGGAGGGCCTCCTCCTGACGCAACGCCTTTATCCAGCTCCGCCCGCGCATCTGTGTCCTGCAAGCATCCCCGAAAGTCCGTCGCTTCCATGCCAGCAAAACCCTAACTTCCTGCAATGGCGAACATTCTAAATTTAAGGATTGCTAATTTAGCAAGACAAGAGACGCCAGGAAGAAGGCCGGCGCCGCTTGGGAGGTAATCTGATAGCGCCGGCCAGGCGGATATCAGGTCCGCCGCGACACAGAGGCTAGCTGAGTCTTGCCCCTGCGTCATGCGACATCGCGGATTTCCGGCTTTCCCGGGCGTTTTTCCCCGGCAAAAGCGCGCCGAATGTATCCATCACCGTTCAAATCCCAAGCCGTTGCCTGGCGATGGCGACATGGAAATTGGCGCCGAACAACAGCCCCTCATCGTTGAAGTCATAGGTCGGATTGTGCAAAGGCGCCGAGGCCTCGCCATTGCCGAGGAAGACGAAGCAGCCGGGCACGTGATCGAGGAAGCGGGCGAAATCCTCCGACGCCGTCATTGGCTCGCGGGCGACCGCGATACTGCCCGGCTTGAAGACGTTCTTGGCGGCGGCGAAGGCCGCGTCGACCAGTTCGGCATCGTTGCGCAGCGCAACGAACTCTCTGGTATAGTTGACCACGGCGGTGACATTGTAGGCGGCAGCGGTGCCTTCGGCGATGACGCGCATCTGGCGTTCGATCTCGGCACTGACCTCGGGGCGGAAACTGCGCGCGTCGCCGAGGATGCGGGCAAGACCGGGCAGTGCATTGCGAGTGCCGTCGGTAACCAGTTCGGTCACCGAAACGACGGATATGTCGGCAGGGCTCAGGCGACGCGCGACGATGGTCTGCAGATTGACGACCAGTGCACAGGCGGCGACCAGCGTTTCCTGACCCGAATGCGGCCGCGCGGCGTGGCCGCCCACCCCCCTGAGCACGATCTCGAAATTGTCTTCGGCCGACATGACCGGGCCGGCACGGGTCTCGAAATGCCCGACGGGCAGGCCGGGCATATTGTGCAAGCCGAAGATCTCGTCGAAGGGAAACCGCTCCATCAGGCCATCAGCATGGCCAGCGCTCCCCTGCCCCACTCCTCGGCTGGCTGGAAGATGAAGCGTACGGTGCCGTCGAAACCACCCGCCTCGGCCAGCAGTTTTGCCGCGCCAAGAAGCATCGTTGTGTGGCCATCATGGCCGCAGGCGTGCATGGTTCCGGGGTTGCCGGAGCGATATGGCGCGGTGGATTGCTCGGCGATGCGCAGCGCGTCCATGTCGGCCCTCAGCGCGATGGCGCGGTTGCCGCTGCCGCGTTTCAACGTGCCGACGACACCGGTGCCGCCGATCCCCTCGACGACATCGTCCAGGCCGAATTTGCGCAGCTTGGCCGCGACGAAGGCAGCCGTGCGTTTCTCCTCGAAACCGAATTCGGGATGCGCGTGCAGGTCACGCCGCCATCCCGTCATCTCGCGCTTCAGTGTTTCGGGATTAAGTCCAGCCATTTCCTCACCCCTCGAACTCGGCAAGTTCGGTGACCACATCAAGCAGGATATTGGCGCCGGCAACAAGCTCGGCATCGTCGGTGTGCTCGCGAGGATTGTGGCTGATGCCTCCGGCGCTCGGCACGAAGATCATCGCCGCCGGCGCGATGCGCGCGATCATCTGGGCGTCATGGCCCGCGCCCGAGATCATGCGCCTCGAGACAAGCCCGCGCTTCCTTGCGGAGACCTCGATCAGTTCGACGACTTGCCTGTCGAAGACAACGGGCTCGAAGCGCGCCAGCTTTTCGACCGTCACGGTGATGCCGTCGGCGGCGAGTTGTTCCAGAAAGGCCGCCAGCGCCGCCTCCTCCGCCTGCAGGCGCTGCTCGTCGGGATCGCGCAGATCGACGGTGAAGGCAGCGCGTGATGGAATGACATTGATGGCGTTCGGCTCGAAGTGCATCGTGCCGACTGTGGCAACCGTTGCCGAGTTGGAGGCCGCGGCCCGGTCATGCAGGAAGGTGACCACGCGTGCTGCGGCGTATCCGGCGTCGCAGCGCATCGACATCGGCGTGGTGCCGGCATGGTTGGCGACACCATCAATGGTGATGCGCTGCCAGGAGATTCCCTGCAGGCTTTCCACCGCGCCGATCGGAATGCCTTCGCGCTCCAGGACTGGCCCCTGTTCGATATGCAGTTCGACATAGATATGCGGCTTGAGAAAGCCCGGTTCGCGATCGCCGGCATAGCCGATGCGGGCCAGTTCCTGCCCCAGCCTGCTGCCATCGGTGCCGACAGCGGCGAGTGCCGCTTCGACATCGATGCCGCCGGCATAGACCAGCGACCCCATCATATCGGGAGAGAAGCGCACGCCCTCCTCATTGGTGAAGGCGGCGACGGCGAGCGGGCGCGACGGCGAAAGACCCGATGCCTTCAGCGTCTCGATCACCTCCAGCCCGGCAAGCACGCCATAGCAACCGTCATAAATGCCGGCATCGATGACGGTGTCGATATGCGAGCCGATGAGCAGTGGTGCCTTGCCTGCATTGTCGGCACTTTGCCAGATGCCGAAGATGTTGCCGATGCGGTCGATGGCGACATCAAGCCCGGCCTGGCGCAGCCAGCCGACGAAGAGGTCACGGCCCAGCCTGTCCGTGTCGGAGGCGGCCAACCGGATCAGCCTGCCCTCGCCGTCGCGACCAACAGCGCCCAATTCACGGATGCGACCAAGCAGGCGCGGTGCATCGATCGCGATCATGGCGTTGCCTCGGCAGCCAGCTTGCCGGCCAGCACGTTGGCCGGGCTCGTGCCGACCAGTTCGGCATAACGTTGCGGGTCGGTGGCGCCCTCGGTGTTGATCACCAGGACGCGGGAGTTGCCGTCGAGCCCGAGAACCATCTTGTTTTCGGCCACCGCCCGCATCACTCCGGCGAGGCCGACGCCACCGCTTTCACCGGCGACGATCGACGGATCGCTGCCGGCCGGCCGTGCCAGCCGGCGCATCACCGCGATGGCGTCATCCTCATCCACGGTCATGAAGGCGTCGGCGGTGCGTGCCAGCACGCGCCAGGCGACTTGCGAGGCTTCATAGCATTCAAGCATGGCCATCACCGTCGGCCGGTCGTGCGCCACCTTGACCACGCGCCCTGCCTGGGCAGCCGCGACAACGCAAGCGGCGCACGCCGGCTCGACCACGGTGAAAATCGGCCTGGCGCCGCCGAGCACGATGGCCAGATGGCCGGCCACCGCGGCGGCAATGCCGCCGACACCCGCCTGGACGAAAACGTGGGTTGGCGGTTCCCGGAGCTGGCGCAGCGCTTCGCGCACGATCGCGGTATAGCCTTGCATCACCAGGCCGGGGATGCGCTCATAGCCCGGCCACGACGTATCCGACACCACGGTCCAGCCTCTGTCGGCCGCGACCTTCGCGGCTTGCCTGACCGAATCGTCATAATTTCCATCGACACGGACCATCTCCGCACCGTAGCGGGCTATTGCCGCAATCCGCTCCTGGCTGACACCGGAATGGACAAAGATCACGGCCTTGGCACCGGCAAGCTCAGCACCTTGCGCGACGGAGCGGCCGTGATTGCCGTCTGTGGCACAGGCAACCGTCATCGTCGCGGCGACAGCGCGAACATCGGGTCGATCGAGATCACCGACATCGACAGGGCGGCCAAGCCGCTTCTCCGCCTCCTCCAGCACAAGGCGGAAGACGGCATAGGCACCACCCAGCGCCTTGAAGCTGCCAAGGCCGAGACGAAAGCCCTCATCCTTGACATGCAAGGCACCGAGGCCGAGTTCGGCAGCCAGCGCCGGCAGCGCGTGCAGCGGCGTTGTCAGGTGATTGTCGCGATGAGCAAGAAAATGCTCGACGATGTCCGCCCCGGCAACCCCAAGCGTTTCGGCATCGGCGGCGATGAGTGGCTGGCGGTGCAAGGCATTGCAGTTGAGCAGGAACACTGGCGCTCTCCTTTGGCGGTTCTCGAGAATATATTGCAGGATCGGCGCAAAAAGCGCTGTAATTGACCCCTGCAGAACGCAAGTTTGTTTCGCCAGGATGTCTCCATTGCCTTCATCGCCCCTCTCACTCGACAGCTTCGACCTCGCCATCCTTGCCATCCTGCAGCGGGACAACACCACGCCGCAGCGGCTGATCGGCGAAGCGGTAAACCTGTCAGCACCGGCGGTGCAGCGCCGCATCAAGCGCATGGAGCAGACCGGGGTCATTGCAAGCAATGTCGCGGTGGTCGATCCGGCGGCCGTCGGCCAGCCGATCACCATCTTCGTCGAAGTGGAGCTCGAGAGCGAACGCACCGAGATGATCGACGCGGCCAAGCGGCAGTTCTCGGCGGCGGCCGAAGTGCAGCAATGCTACTATGTGACGGGTGAGGTCGATTTCATCCTCGTCATCACCGTGGCCGACATGGGCGCCTATGAGGCGCTGACGCGAAAGCTGTTCTTCGGCAGCAACAATGTCCGCAAGTTCCGCACCTTCGTGGCCATGGATCGCGTCAAGGTGGGGCTGACGATACCGTTGCCGGATTGAACCTTGCCTGACGCAGCTGAAGCCAGCTCTGCCATGCTTTTGACATGCTCCGGACGCGAATTGAGCAGTGGAGGCGCGATTGGACGACACCACCCCAGTTGCCATCATCGGTGCGGGCCCGGCGGGCCTTGCCGTTGCCGCATGCCTGCGGCAGGCTGGGGTTGACTCCATCCTTCTCGAAAAAGAGCAGCAGGCCGCGCCCGCCTGGCGGCGCCATTACGAGCGCGTCCATCTGCATACGACCAAGCGCTATTCGTCGCTGCCCTTCGTGCCCTTTCCCAAGCACTATCCACGTTATGTGCCGCGCGATCTCTTCGTCGAGTATCTCGATGCCTATGCGAAGCGGTTCGACGTCAAGCCCCGCTTCGGAGAAACGGTGAAGGCGATCACCCGAGAGGGTCGCGGCTGGCGCGTGGACACGACATCCGGCTCGCTGCGCGCCAGACATGTGGTGATCGCCTCAGGCTACAATGCCGAGCCGTTGCGGCCCGGATTTGCTGGCATCGACACATTCAAGGGCCTGACGCTGCACAGCGCCGAGTACCGCAATGCCAAGCCTTTCGCCGGCCAGTCGGTGCTGGTCATCGGCATGGGCAACACCGGCGCGGAGATCGCGCTCGATCTGGCGGAAGGCGGCGCAAGACCGACGATTTCCGTACGCGGCGGCGTTCATATCGTGCCGCGCGAACTGTTCGGCGTGCCTATCCAAATGGTCGGCATGGCGGCGCGCCTGGGGCCGCAACGCCTCAACGATGTTCTTTTGCCCATCATCCTCGACCTGGTGATGGGCAGGCTGGAGAAATATGGGCTCAAACGGCCGAGACGGGGACTGCTGGAACAGATTGCGATTGAATCGCGCATACCAGTGATCGATGTCGGCACCATCGGCAAGATCCGGGAAGGCGCGATCAAGGTTGCGCCCGGTATCGGCGAGATCTCGCAACGCGGCGCCCGTTTTGCCGATGGCAAGCACAGCGAATTCGACACGATCATCTTCGCCACCGGTTTCCGGCCTGGCTATGCCAAATTCCTGGAGCCCAGTGTCCAGCCAGACCGCAGTGGCGTTACCGCGCAAGCTTCGGATCTCGGCCTCTACCTCATCGGTTTCCACAATGCCGTCACCGGATTGCTGCGCGAAATCGCGATCGAAGCGCAGGCGATCGCCGACGACATCCGGCTCCGGCTGAACAGAAAAAAGGCCGCCGAAACCCTGCCCGTGTGATTTGGCGCATTGCGGCCGCGCTTTGCCTTTTCAATCCGCGAAGCGCCCTGTCTTCAGCATCATGCCAACGATCTTCGACAGCAAAAGCATTTCACGGTTTCAGCCGGCGCCGAGTTATTGCGCCTTGCGTAGCCAGACCTTGTTGTCGTGGAAGGCGGCACCACCATAGGGCGCGGGCGCGTCGGCGCCGGTCAGCACGTTGATGCCCTCGCCGCGCTCATGCGCGCTGTTTGGCCAGATGCCTTCGGCGATCACGACACCGCGCTTGATGCCGTCGAACAATCTGGCGTGCAGCACCACCTCACCACGCTGGTTGCCGATCTCGACACGATCGCCCTCCGTCAGCCCGTGCGCGGCGGCATCGTCGGGATGGAGAAGCAGTTCCGGGCGGCCTTCCTTGGCCTTCGACACCGGCGTTTCCGTGAATGTCGAGTTGAGGAAATTGCGCGCCGGTGAGGTCGTCAGCCGGAACGGATGCGCCTCGTCCGCCACCTCGATCAGGTCGACATGGTCGGGAAATTCAGGCAGGCGTTCCACGGGGCCAAACAGTCCCATGCTCCTCGGAGGCCGGTTGGGTGCCGGCTGGCCGGTCCAGTCGGCGCGGAAGCGGAATTTTCCGTCGGGATGGCCAAAGCCCCTGATGTAGTGGGCGGTCTCGAAGTCCGGCTGCAGATCGACCCACTTCTGTTCCTTCAAGCTGTCGAAGCTGCCCAGCCCCCGCTTGCCGAGAATGATGTCTATATGCTGCTGCTCGGTAAGACCAAAGCCCGGGCGGTCGGCGACGCCCAGGCGCTCGGCCAGCTGTTCGATGACGAAGTGATTGGTTCGCGGTCCTTCGGGCGGCTCGATCAGTTTGGGGCCGAGCGTGATGTGCTGGTTGCCGCCGCCCTTGTAGAGATCGTCATGCTCGAGGAACATCGTCGCCGGTAGCACGACATCGGCGAGCCTGGCCGTATCGGTCATGAATTGCTCATGCACGCAAGAGAACAGGTCCTCGCGCAGGAAGCCCTGTTTCACCAGCCGCTGCTCGGGCGCGACATTCGCCGGATTGGTGTTCTGGATCAGCATCGCCGTTACCGGCGGGCCGCCATAAAGCGCATCGCTTGCGCCGGTCAACACCGGGCCTATGCGCGAATGGTCGAGATAGCGGATCGAGGGATCGCGCATGCGCGATCCCTCCAGCACATCCTGGTTGAGCTTGAAGATGCCGGAATTGGAATGGAAGGCGCCGCCGCCCTCATATTGCCAGCTGCCGGTGACAGCGGCGATGCAAGACGCGGCATGCATGTTGACCGCGCCATTGCGCTGGCGGGCAAATCCGTAGCCAAGGCGGAAATAGGTCCTTTTCGTCGTGCCGACGAGACGGGCGAACGCCTCGATCTCGGCCACCGAAAGCCCGGTGATCTCAGCCGCCCACTCCGGTGTCCTGGGCTTGAGATGTGCTTCCAGCCCGGCAGGGTCATCGGTGTATTTTTCGAGATAGGCGCGGTCTGCCAGACCGTCCCTGAACAGCACGTGCATGACCGCGCACGCCAGCGCGCCATCGGTGCCGGGCTTCAGCACCAGGCCCATATCGGCCTGCTTCATGGTCGCGTTTTCATAGACATCGATGACGATGATTTTGGCGCCGCGTTCCTTGCGGGCCTTGATGACGTGGGTCATCACGTTGACCTGCGTGACCACCGCATTGGTGCCCCAGATCACCACGCAGTCGGATTTCGCCATCTCGCGTGGGTCCGGGCCACGCAAAGCGCCTGCCCCCATCATCCAGCCAGTCCAGGCGAGATTGGTGCAGATCGACGCGAAGAAGCCTGAATATTTCTTGGCGTGGCGCAGCCGCTCGATGCCGTCCCGTTGAACCAGCCCCATCGTGCCGGCGTAGAAATAGGGCCAGACCGTCTCCGAGCCGTATTTCTCCTCGGCCGCAACGAACTTTTCGGCGACCAGATCGAGGGCGGCCTCCCAACTTGCTTCCTTCCAGACCCCGTCGCCCTTGGCCCCGGCCCGCACCAGAGGCTTCAGCAGGCGGTCGGGGTGATGGACGCGGTCGGCATAGCGCGCGACCTTGGCGCAGACGACGCCGGATGTATAAGTGTTGGCCTTCGCGCCATGGACACGGCCGATACGGTTACCATCGAGCAGTTCGACCTCGAGCGCGCAGGTCGACGGGCAATCATGCGGGCAGGCCGAATGGCCGATCCTGAGCTTGGCGTGCTGGTTCATGGCGTTTGTCTAGCGGGTTTCGGGCTCGGCGTGTAGAGCCAGATGGCGCGTTCCCTTCTCCCCTTGTTTGTGGAGAAGGAAGAGGCTCCCCTACTCCGCCGTGCCTTCCTCGTACTCGGCCGACATGGTGAGCCACTTCTCCTCATGACCGGTCAAGGTCTGGGCAAGCTGCGAGCGCTCCTTGGCCAATCGCGTCGCGGTCGACGGATCCTTTTCGTAGATCGCCGGGTTGGCCAATTCGTCCTCGATGCCGTCGATGCGTTTGCGGATGCGATCCATCAACGCTTCGGTGGCGCGGATTTCCTTGGCCAGTGGCTCGAAGGCGGCGCGGCGCTGGGCCGCCTCGCGGCGGCGGTCGGCCTTTGACGCCTTGTCGGCCTCGCGCCGCTCGCGGCGATCGCCAGACACGCCGGTGACCAACGTCTTGTAATCTTCCAGGTCGCCATCATACGGGTTGACCGCGCCGTCCTTGACCAGCCAGAGCCGGTCGGCGGTCGCCTCGAGCAGATGGCGATCGTGCGAGATCAGGATCACGGCGCCGGGAAATTCGTTGAGCGCATGGATCAGCGATTCGCGGCTGTCGATGTCGAGATGGTTGGTCGGCTCGTCGAGGATGAACAGGTTCGGGCCCTCGAAGGCCGACAGCCCCATCAGGAGCCGCGCCTTCTCGCCGCCCGAGAGATCCTTGGCGGGTGTGTTCATCTTCTCGGTCGACAGACCGAACTGGGCGACACGGCCGCGCACCTTCGATTCCGGCGCCTCCGGCATCAGCCGTCGGACATGGTCATAGGCATTTTCCTCCGGACGAAGGTCATCGAGTTGATGCTGGGCAAAGATCGCCACTTTCAGCCCGGGCGCCACTGTCATGGTGCCGGTCTCCTGCTTGAGCCGGCCGGACAGCAGCTTGGCGAAGGTCGACTTGCCGTTGCCGTTGGCGCCAAGCAGCGCGATGCGGTCGTCGGCATCGATGCGCAGCGTCATCTTCTTTAGGATCGGCTGGCCCTCCGTATAGCCGACATTGACATTGTTCAGCGCAATGATCGGCGAGGCCACCGTCTTGACCGGCTCGGGGAAAGAGAACGGCCGCACCGAATCGTTCACGATGGCCGCGATCGGCTTCATCTTCTCCAGCGCCTTGATGCGCGACTGCGCCTGCCTCGCCTTGGAAGCCTTGGCGCGGAATCGTTCGACGAAAGACTCCATATGCTTGCGGGCGGCTTCCTGTTTGACGCGGCCCTTCTCCTGCAGTTCCTTCTGCTCGGTATACTGGCGCTCGAACTGGTCGTAGCCACCGCGCCAGAAAGTCAGCTTCTTCTGGTCGAGATGAACGATGGAGTTGACGGCACGATTGAGCAGGTCACGGTCGTGCGAAATCAGCAGCACGGTGTGCGGATACTTCGACACATAGTTTTCCAGCCACAACGTGCCTTCGAGGTCGAGATAGTTGGTTGGCTCGTCGAGCAGCAGAAGATCGGGCTCGGAAAACAGCACGGCGGCCAGCGCCACGCGCATGCGCCAGCCGCCGGAGAAGGACGAAGCCGGGCGGCGCTGTGCCGCATCATCGAAGCCGAGGCCGGCCAGGATGGTGGCCGCGCGAGACTCGGCCGAATGCGCATCGATGTCGGCCAGCCGCATATGGATATCGGCAATCCGGTGCGGATCGGTCGCCGTCTTTTCCTCTTCGAGCAGCGCCGTGCGCTCGACATCGGCCTTGAGCACGATTTCGATCAGCGGCTCCTCGGTGCCGGGTGCCTCCTGCGCCACCTGACCGATGCGCGTGTTCTTCGGCAGGCTGATCGAGCCGGTCTCGGAGGGAAAATCGCCGGTGATCGCCTTGAACAGCGTCGTCTTGCCGGTGCCGTTGCGGCCGACAAGGCCGGCTTTGGTGCCGGCCGGCAACGTCAGCGAGGCGTGGTCGAGAAGCAGGCGCCCCGCCATGCGGAGTGAAAGGTCGTTGATGATCAGCATGGCGGCGCTTTTGCACCGGACATCAACGCTTCGCAAGACCCAGCGGGCCAGTTGAACGCACAAGGCCCGAAAACGGCGCGCGCAATTGCGCCGTCAGGGCAGCTGCTCAGTGGCCTGCCATACCGGCCAGCAGAACCTCAGGCGGTCGCCTTGCCACGCTTCGTCGCCTTGGCCACGTTGGCCGGCGCCGCGGCCGGCTTGCGGCCAAGTCCCGTCGACTTCGCGAGCGCGGACCTGGTGGCCGAATAGTTCGGCGCGACCATTGGATAGTCCGGCGGCAGACCCCATTTGGCCCGATAGTCATCCGGGCTCAGGCCATAGTCTGTCCTGAGGTGTCGCTTGAGCGACTTGAACTTCTTGCCGTCCTCCAGGCAGACAATGTAGTCGGGAAACACCGACTTTTTAGGGTTTACAGCCGGAACCAGGCTTGGGCTTTCCGCGACAGCCGCGCCAGCCAGTTTTCGAACCGAGGCGCTGACACTGGCGATCAGGTCAGGCAGGCCGGAGACCGGAAGCGGATTGTTGCCGACATAGGCCGAGACAATATCGGCCGTAAGCTCGATAACGGTCTTATCCTCGATATTTGACAATTCTTTCATCCCATTTGCGACAAAGTCATCCACCCCACAGAAGACTTTTGTCGATGTATCGCCCGAACCGCGTCCCCCAACGGACCGCCTAGCCCCAAAACGAATCAAGACTTGACGTCAACTATTTCTATGGGAAATCGACATTGGGCAAATTAGAAAATCTAATACTTCAAGGCAGCAGACTTGGTTGTCCGGCCGTCAGCCAATATCTCAAGAATACGCCTCCAACGGGCACAACGCCCGAAATCCTTCTGCTCAATCGCCTTTTCAGCCTTCATCGCCGCGTAAAGTGGCGCCTCGGCGCCAAATTCCTTGATCAGCCAGTGCGCTTCCCTGCGGGCCAGACGTTCGTTGTCGTCAAACATGATTTTCGGCCTCCGAACGCTCCACACCGACGGCAATACAACTGCCAATGACGAGGACGGCGCCGGCGACGGCTGTCATCGTCAGCCGTTCGCCGGAGAAGATCAGAAGCAGTGTCGAAGCGATCGGGGTGAGATAGGCGACAACCGCGACCTTGCCGTGGCCTTCAAGCTTCAAGGCCCGCGACCAGAAATAATAGCCCAAGCCCATCGGGCCAGCACCAAGATAGAGCCCAAGCGCAAGGTCGGCAGCAGCGGGCAAGGTTGCGCCGTCATGGACGCACCACAGCAATGTCACGGCCACGCCGATCAATGAGGATGGCAGCAAAAGACGGTCCGCTGACATGGCGAGCCGCCCCACCAGGATCGAATAGAAGGCCATGCACAGCGCCGATCCGAAGGCGGCGAGATAGCCGACAAGGTTGCCCTGAAACCAGGAATGGTCGCGCCCGCCCGAGATGACAAGCACGACGCCGGCAAATCCAAGGGCCGCGGCAAGGCCCAGCACCGTGGGTCGTTGCGGGCTCTCGAACGCGATCACCGCCGCCGCGACCATCAGAGGCCAGGTGTAGGCGACGAGGTTCGCCTCGATCACCGACATCGAGGCGAAGGCCACATATTGCAGGATCATGGTGCCGACGAGACCGACGAAGCCGACCACGAATGGCGCCAGTACCGCGACGAGACCCGCATGGCGCGGCATGGCGGGTTGCCGCGCGGCGCCGATCAGGCGGATCAAGGCGAAGACCATGGTCGCGCCGCAGAACTGCAGGCATTGCACCAGCGACACCGGATGACTTGCCAACAGCGCCTTGCCGACCAATGCGTTGGTCGCCCAAAGTGCGACCGCGCCAGCGGCAAAGGCCAGCGCCAGCCTGGAGCCAGGCTGGTTCTGCGCAGCCCGAGACAGGCTCCCTTCCTGTCTTTCAACCACGACTGACCCCCGGCTCATCGAGGCAAAGGGCGGCTGCGGCCGGACGGAGCCATGGCTGGTCACCACGATTCCCTTGCACCGCCGGGGACCGGCGCCTCGGGCGGCACCGGCACGGGGCGCTCTGCCTCGAAGCGGCGGTAGGCGGGCAACTGGTTGGTCCAGACGTCTTCGGCCAGCTCGTTGACCCACTCGCGGTCGTGATCGTTGTCCGCGGCAAGATAGAACATTCTGTTGTCGTCGACATAGGGCTTGGCGACCGAGCGTTGATTGAGCACTAGGGTGACACGCTCGCCGAACTGGATCGGCGCCGTGCGGTGCAGGACGCCAAGGAACTGCCCGAGTGTCGCGAAGTGCATCTTGTGGTCGATGCGCATGATGCGGTTGCGCGGGATCTCGCGGCCGGATTCAAGGATGGCGCGACCGGTTTCGGAGTCGTCGCAATAAATTTCGAGATGCCCGCCGACCAGCGGATCGCTGATCGACAGCGGAATGAGTTCGGTGACCGGAACGCCGTCGCAATGCCATTCGACGGCGCCGTCCCTGGGATTCATGAAGGTGACGGTCGAGCCGACGATCGACAGCGGATAGGGCTCCAGCTTCGTGCCCATCATGTCGGACAGGCGTTCCAGGCGTAGCTTGTCGTGCAGCAACTCCCTGATTTCGGGGATGAAACGGTCGGCGCCGGTGATGAAAGTCAGATCGAGGTGCTTGTGCACGGCATGGCTGGCCTTGAGCTTCAGCGCAGCCTCCTCGATTGCCGCAAGCAGCGCCGGGTCATAGCCATGCCGATACTGCGCGACGCCGAAACTCGACACTTTCCAGGCGGTTTCGTGGCCGATGATGGCCTCGCGGCTCATCGCATAACGCAGCTCGGGGATGGTATGTGCGTTCATTGTACTTCTCCAATAAGGGGGCAAACACTTGGTAAACAGTCGATTAAATTAGCCCCCCCTGTAAAATTAGGAATGCTAGTGCTAGTGTAAGCCCAGCTTAAGGTCGAAAACCGTGCGTCTGCTCAGTCAGGTCAACCTCAATTCGCTGAAAATCGTGGAAAGTGCTGCACGGCACGGGAATTTCACGCGTGCTGGCGAGGAGCAGTTCATCACCGCTTCGGCGGTCAGCCAGCGCGTCAAGAGCCTGGAGGACCAGCTGCGCTTCAAGATATTCCAACGCGGTGGCAATGCCGTGTCGTTGACGCCGGAGGGCGAAACCTATGTCTCGCGCGTTCGCGAGGCTCTGGAGCGGATCGTCGCTGCCAGCATGGAAGCAACCGGGCAATCGCAGGAACATGTGCTGAAGATATCCGTGCTACCGACCTTTGCCGCGCGCTGGCTGTTTCCGCGCCTGCCGCTTTTCCAGCGGCAACATCCCGATATCGTGATGCGGGTCTCGACCTCCTACGCGACGCATGAGTTCACGACCTCGGATTTCGATCTCGAAATCCGCTATGGCGACGGCCATTTCAACGGGCTGCCGTCTGATCTGCTGTTTCGGGAAGACCTGACACCGGTGTGCAGTCGCAAGCTGTTCCTTGAGGTTCTCGGCGACAGGCCGCTGTCAAAGGTGACACCGGACGACCTCAAGCACTTCACGCTGCTGCACTCCGACACCTGCACCCAGAACTGGCAATCCTGGCTTGGTTTCGCCGGCGCCAGCTTCGTGCTCAGCGAGACCAAAAGCATCTATTTCGACTCGTGCATGATGTCCTACGAGGCGGCCAACGCCGGAATGGGTTTTGCCGTCGCCAACCGCGCCTACATGGCCAGCGACATCCGTGCCGCGAGGTTGGTGGCTCCCTTCGCCGTCCATCATCCGAACACGGCCGGTTGGTATTTTGTTTCCCCCCACAAGAGCCTTGCCGCACGCAAGGTGCTGCTCTTCAAACAATGGGTCATGGCGGAGGCGGCTCTGACGCAATCCCAATTAGACAGCGAAATCAGCGATTTGGCTTTGGAGATTGCCTGAAAGTCAAATTGCGCTGCAAGACTTTACAAATCCGCGAAGGATTCACTGACCGAAATCAGGCAAAGGCCCTTCCCTCTTCAGTGCGCTGGAAATGCGCCAGATCGAGCGGGACGGAAGGGCGGCCGAGAGCCGTCAGGATCATATGCGCCTGGCCGCGATGATGGGTCTGGTGGTTGAAGACATGAGCCAGCGCTGGCGCCAGGCGTTGCGAGACGGTGCGCATGTCCGATACGGTCATATAGGTGAAGCGGCCCGAGAGCGCCTTGTCGCCCAAGCCGCCGAGCCAGTCGATGATCCGCCGGTCCCCTGCCTCGCGCGCCAACCGCAGCTTCGGCAAGGCGCGATGCAGTATCGCGTCCAGCGCGGTCGGCGCATCGCCTTCGCCGGTGAAGCGCTTCATCCATATGCGATCGGCGACGAGCAGATGGTTGAGCGTGCCCATCAGCGAGCCGAAGAAAGCGCCAACATGGCGATTGAATTCTTCTTCATCGAGATCGGCGGCGGCATCATAGATGCGGCCATTGGCCCATTGATTGTACGCCGCAAACATCATGAAGTGCTGTTTCATCTCTTCTCCCGCCGCCGCGTTTCGGGCGATACCTAGACCGCAAAGGGGCCGACGCCAATGACCATTCTGCTTTATGATCTCGTCGGGCGCGACGAGAACCGTCCGTTCAGTCCGCATTGCTGGAAGGCTACGATGGCTCTGGCCCATAAGGGGCTCGATATCGCGACCGCGCCGACGCGTTTTCTTGAGGTGCCCACCATCGAAGGCGGCGTTTCGAAAACCCTTCCGGTGATCCGCGACGGCGACAAGGTCGTCATCGATTCCTTCGCTATCGCGCTCTATCTCGAGGAGGCCTATCCGGATCGTCCCACGCTTTTTGGCGGCGATGGCGGCAAGGCGATGGCGCGGTTCATCGAACGCTGGTCGCAATCGACCATCCACCCCTATGTGACCACCGCAGCGATCGTGGATCTGCATGCCATGCAGGACGAGACGAATGGCGCGTATTTCCGGCAAAGCCGGGAACAGCGCCTGGGCAAGAAACTGGAAGAGGCGAAGGCTGCGCGAGAAGCCGGGCTCGGCACTTTCAGGGCTTCGCTGGAGCCGTTGCGCTCGATGCTGAGCTACCAGCCATTCATCGGCGGTGCCTCGCCGCTGTTTGCCGACTATATCGTCTTCGGCGCGCTGCAATGGGCGCGCATCGCGACGTCCTATCAGCTGCTCGACGACGGCGACGTGGTGGCACAATGGTTCGACCGCTGCCTCGACCTGCATGGCGGGCTCGGGCGAAAGGTCGCCGCAGCGGCCTGACGCCCGACCTGCCGCAAGGCAAGCGCGGTCACTCTGCCGTCAAAGAGCCGGCAGCGGAGACGGCCAGGCCTACTTGGCTGCCTTTTTTGGCTTGCTGGTCTTCTTGGCGGCCTTCGCCTCCTTGGGCGCGGCTTTTGCCTTGACAGCGCCCGTTGCCTTTTTGGCGGGCTTTTTGGCTGCCGACGACGTTCCCGTAGCATCTTCCCGGTCGATGTCGGCTGTCGCCTGATGCCAGTGGCGTTCGTGCTGGCCGGCCGGTTGCCCCTCTTCCTGCCAGATCTTATGGGCTCGGTTGCGAATGCGCTCCTGACGATCGTCTGCCATAGTCATACTGTCTCCATTCGGGCCGACTTCAGCGCGGCGCCGAGACGCGACTATAGCAAGCAAAGCCTGATATTGCAGCCATTTGGTCTCAACTTGCCTTGCAGCTCGTCGGCATCGATCTGAACTTCAACCCGCCGCACGGCGTGCCCTGCGCTGTCGCTCCCTGCCCCTCGGGCGTTCAAAGTCCTTTGAAAGGTCCACCGGACCTTTCAATCACCATTCGTCATTCGGAAAGCCAGGCAATCGCCTTCCCGTCCGTTTCGTAGACCATTCCTCATCCTTTGGCCTCACCCCTTGGCAATGGGCCGGGCGGCTTGTATAGAGCCCGCCACTCTCCATTCCATTCTCCAGACAAGGACGACCCATGGCGCTCGAACGCACCTTCTCGATGATCAAGCCGGACGCAACGCGGCGCAACCTCACCGGCGCCATCACCAAGATGCTCGAGGACGCCGGCCTGCGCGTCATCGCTTCGCGCCGGGTGTGGATGAGCCGCCGTGAGGCTGAGGGTTTTTATGCCGTCCACAAGGACCGCCTGTTCTTCGGCGAACTGGTCGAGTTCATGTCGTCGGCACCGACGATCGTCCAGGTGCTGGAAGGCGAGAATGCCATTGCCAAGAATCGTGAAGTGATGGGCGCCACCAACCCGGCCAACGCTGCCGAAGACACCATCCGCAAGGTGCATGCGCTGTCGATCGGCGAGAATTCGGTGCACGGCTCCGACGCGCCGGAAACCGCCGCGCAGGAGATCAAGTACTGGTTCTCGGACACCGAAATCGTCGGCTGAGCCGATAGCCCATATCGCAAATCATGCTGAAAGGCCGGCGAAATGCTGGCCTTTTTTCGTATAGGGATATCGTCTGAAGCTCCCCGGCGCATCTTTCATGAGTTCGTACCGGCAAAGTGAGAACTCAGCTTGCAGCGCTGAAGCGCAGGATTTCGCGTCCGTCCTTGTCGGCGATGGCGAGCTTTCCGGCATCGACCTTGTATGACGCCGCCTTGGCCAACGCATCGAACAACGCCTTTTCCTCGGCCATCACCTCGGGCGCGCAGGCCTTGTAGGTCGACCCGATGCCGCTGATCGCGATTGCCTGGCCATCGACCTTCGCTGTGGCGAAATAGCTGTTGCATGGGCCGCTGCCGCCGGCCTTGCCGGCCTCGCTGACCTTGAACGTCACCTGCGGCGCGGTGATGGCGCCGACGCCGTCGACATAGTCGACCACCCAAAGCTGATCAAAGACGGAAGCCGCCGGCTCGCCACTCGGCGCGACCGTCTTGAGCACGATGGTCTGGGGCACGTCGGTCAGCGGATCGAGCTGGTGGCGCAGATCGGAAATGAACATCAGCCTGCCGTCGACGGTGATGCGGGCCCGCAGGGCGTAGGTCATCTGTGGCCGGATGGTAGAAGGGTCGAATTTGATCTCGAAGCTGATCGGCACCTGACCGGCAGGTTTGATCTTCTGTTCGCCGATGATCCTAGCCGGCGCGTCGGCCAGCGAGACATCGGCAAGCTGGACGGAGAGCACGGCACTGGGCGGCAAGGCGATGCGCTCGCGATAGATCACCTCGCCCCGCACCGCCTTTTCGGCGACCAAGGAGAGTTCAGGCACCGCCAGGATGCCGACGACCAGCGGCACAAAGCCGAAGACGAAGAACTCCGCGAGCCTGTCCAGCATGACCATCTCCCTTGCCACGGGCTGCCAATGCTCCGGGCTGCCGATGCCCGGGCCGACCAACGGTCGTTGAATTGGCCAAAGGATTGCGGTCAATGCATGGCTGCGGCGGGATTTTATTCTGGTGATTTCCAGCGCTGCGCGGCCTTGACGTCGGTTTGCTTGGCCTCGACCCAGCCACCCTCCGAACCGTCAACACGATGCTCCTTCTTCCAGAAGGGAGCACGCGATTTCAGATAGTCCATCAGGAAGTTCGCCGCTTCGAATGCGGCCTGGCGGTGCGCCGAGGCGGCAACCACCAGCACGATATTCTCACCCGGCGCGATCTTGCCATGGCGGTGGATGACCGTGAGGCCTTGCAGCGGCCAGCGCTGAACCGCCTCGGTGGCGATGCGGCCGATCTCGGCCTCCGCCATGCCGGGATAGTGCTCCAGTTCAAGCGCCGCTAGCGCGCCCTGCTCGTCCCGGCAGAGGCCGGAAAAGGTGACCACGGCACCAATGTCGGCGCGGCCTTGCGTGAGCCCGGCGATCTCGGCGGCGACGTCGAAATCCTGGCGCTGGATGCGCACGGTCGGCGCCAGAACGGCCGACATGAGTCAGCCTCCCGTCATTGGCGGAAACAGGGCGATCTCGCGCGCGCCGGATATCTTCTCGTGGTGGTCGACATGTTCCTGGTTGATAGCAACACGGATCACGTCGGGATATTGCAGCGCATGCTCATAGCCCTCGCCGCGCGATTGCAGCCAGCGCAGGAGGTCGGCGACCGTCTCAATGCCGACGGGCAATTCGACATCTTCCTCCGATGTGCCGATCCGCTCGCGAACCCAGGCGAAATAGATGAGGCGGGTCGTCATCTCACTCGTCCATGATGTGCTTGAGGCCGGCGCGGAAATAGTCGTAGCCGGTGTAGAGCGTAACCAGTGCCGCGATCCACAGCAGCACAAGGCCGGTCTGTGTGGTCAGCGGGAAGATCTTGTCGCCGGCCGGGCCGGCCAGCAGGAAGGCGATCGCGACCATCTGGATGGTGGTCTTCCATTTGGCAAGCTGCGTCACCGGCACCGAGACCTTGAGCGCCGCCAGATATTCACGCAGACCGGAAACCAGGATCTCGCGGCACAGGATGATGATTGCCGCCCACAACGACCAGCCGGCGATGCCGGCATGACGATCGGTATCCGCCGCCAGCAGCAAAAGGCACGTGGCGACCAGCAGCTTGTCGGCGATCGGATCGAGCATCTTGCCGATGTTGGAGGTCTGCTGCCAGGCGCGCGCAAAATAGCCGTCGAAATAATCGGTGACTGATGCCAGCAGGAAAATGATCAGTGCCGACCAGCGGGCGAAGTCGCTGGATTTCAGATGACCTTCGAGGAAAAAACACAGCACGACCAACGGCACCGCGATAATGCGGGCGTAGGTGAGTATGTTAGGCAGGTTGAATGCGCGCTGGGCCATGTCTTCAAGGACTCTTTCTGCCTGCGTACTCAAATCAGATGCGAATGTGGGGGGTCAACAGGCCAAAATCGATTGGCCAGCCGAAAATAACGGGAAACCTCACACGCTGTCCTAAAACCGCACTCCATTTCGGAAAGACGTGCGTTCTTCCCCTTCATACATGTCGCTGTGCCAAAACAACCATGCACATTCGGGTGACATGCATCAGCTCTCATGGAAGTGATTATAGACCAGCCTCGCCACCTGCTCGGAAATGCCGTCGACCTTCCTCAGATCCTCGATCGCGGCGCGGCTGACCGCCTTTGCGGTGCCGAAATGCAGCAGGAGGGCGCGCTTGCGGCCGGGGCCGATACCGGAGATCTCGTCGAGCGGACTCTTGACCATTTCCTTTTTGCGGCGGGCCCGGTGCGAGCCGATGGCGAAACGGTGAACCTCGTCGCGCAGCCGCTGGACGAAATAGAGCACGGGGTCGCGAACCGGCAGCGAGAACGAATCCCTGCCCTTGACGAAGAAGCGCTCGCGGCCGGCGTCGCGGTCCTGTCCCTTGGCGATGCCGATGGCCATGACGCGGTCTTCTATGCCGAGATCCGAGAGGATCTTGCGCACCGCCGTCATCTGGCCCTGACCGCCGTCGATCAGGATGACGTCGGGCCAGGCCGGGAAGCTGCCGGAGATATCCTCCTCGATGTCGTCGCCCGCTTCGTCGGCGGCAGCGTTGTCGGCCACGGCATCACCATGTTCCTTGAGCAGCCGCGAAAAGCGCCGCTCCATCACCTCGCGCATCATGCCGAAATCGTCGCCGGGCGTGATCTCGGTCGAGCGGATGTTGAATTTCCGGTACTGGTTTTTCACAAAACCTTCCGGCCCGGCGACGACCATGGCGCCAACGGCGTTGGTGCCCATGATGTGCGAATTGTCATAGACTTCGATGCGCACGGGCGGCTTGGCCAGGCCGAACGTCTCGGCGAAACCGGCAAGCAGCCGGCCTTGCGTCGAGGTTTCGGCCAGCCGCCTGCCAAGCGCCTCACGCGCATTCTGCAAGGCGTTTTCGGTCAGGTCCTTTTTCTCGCCGCGCTGCGGCACCGAGATGGCCACCTTGCGGCCGGCACGGGTGGAAAGCGCCTCGGCCAGCAGTTCCTGGTCCTCGACACCGTGCGACAGCAGAATGGCGCGCGGCGTCGGCTTGTCGTCATAAAATTGCGCCAGGAAGGAGCCCAGCACTTCTGATCCCTCCAGCGCGGGATCGGCCTTGGGGAAATAGGCGCGGTTGCCCCAGTTCTGTCCGGTGCGGAAGAAGAACACCTGGATACAGGTCTGCCCCCCTTCCTGATGGATGGCGAAGACATCGGCCTCATCGACGGTCGCCGGGTTGATGCCCTGATGGCTCTGCACATGTGACAGTGCGGCCAGCCGGTCGCGATAGATTGCGGCGCGCTCGAAATCGAGGTCTTGCGACGCCTGCTGCATGGCGGCCGAAATCTCGGTCTTCACCTTCTGGCTGCGGCCCGAGAGAAAGTCCTTCGCTTCGGCGACGAGCTCAGCATAGCCCTCATGCGAGATTTCGCCCGTGCAGGGGCCGGCGCAACGCTTGATCTGGTAGAGCAGGCAAGGTCGCGTGCGGTTCTCGTAGAACGAGTTGGTGCAGCTGCGCAGCAGGAAGGCGCGCTGCAGCGAATTGATGGTGCGGCCGACGGCACCGGCCGAAGCAAACGGACCGAAATAGTCGCCTTTTCGCGATCGCGCCCCGCGATGTTTGTAGATTCCGGGCGACACATGATCACCGGTCAGAAGAATATAGGGGAACGACTTGTCGTCCCGCATCAGCACATTGAATCGCGGCCGCAACCGCTTGATAAGATTGGCTTCAAGCAGCAGCGCTTCGATCTCGGTGCGGGTGACGACGAACTCCATCGTCGCGGTCTCACGCACCATTCGGCCGATCCGGGCGGTGTGGAAGCGCCCTTGCGCGTAGTTGGTGACGCGTTTCTTCAGGCTGCGCGCCTTGCCGACATAGAGAACGTCGCCGGTGGCATTCATCATGCGATAGACACCGGGCGCATTGGGCAGCCGCTTGACCAGGGTCTGGATGACCTCGGCGCCGACCTGGCCCTCGGTATCGCCGGCATGCGGTGTCCAGTCGATGGCGGTGAAGGCAACATCGGGGCCCGCCGGTTCGACGATCTCCTCGAGTGCCTCATCCTCGATGTCGATTTCGGGAGGAAGGTCATCGGCGCCAGCGCGCGCCTTGTTCTTGGTATCCAAGGGATTCATTCCGTCATGCCTGTCACATCGGGCGTCTGCCATGCAAGATGCTGGCCGCCATCGAGCGCGATCATCTGGCCGGTAACTGAGCGCGCCTCCCAGAGATAGCGAATGGTGGCGCCGAATTCCGGCAATTCCGGGCCGCGCTTCAGAATCAGACCAGCGACCTGTGCGTCAAAATCAGAATCATTCTGACGCTGATTCTTAAGCGTCGGGCCTGGACCGATCGCATTAACACGGATTCGCGGACCGAGCGCCTGGGCCAACATCTCGGTTTGCGTCCACAGCGCCGATTTCGAAAGCGCATAAGAGAAATAGCGCGGTGTCGGCCGCCAGACGCGCTGGTCGATGATGTTGACGATCAGCCCTTCCTGTCCATCCGGCAAGGACCGGACGAAGCTCTGCGCCAACAGCGCCGGCGCTTTGACATGGATGGCGAAATGGCGGTCCCAGGACTGCCATTCAAAATCTTCGACCGAATCATCGACGAAGAGGGAAGCATTGTTGACCAGAAGCGAGATCGGCCCGAGCGCTGCCTGAGCCTGGCCGATCAGGCCGGCCACATCGGCCATGTCGGTTAGATCGGCGCCGACCGCCACGGCCCTGCCGCCTGCCTTGTTGATCCGCGCCGCCAATGCATCCGCCTCATCATGCGAGCGATTGGAATGGATGGCGACCGCAAAGCCATGGCCAGCGAGATCTTCAACGATCGCCTTGCCGATCCGTTTCGCCCCGCCGGTCACCAGTGCCGCGGTGGCATTGCTCATCGTGTGTCAATCCTCGGTTTCGGCACGAAAAGACGGTGCCGGCAAAATATGGCCTGTCATCTGTTAAACGGCGTTCGCACCTGGGGCAGCATTGTGGCGAAACGGCTGGACGGGCTCTCGACTCGCTTCTCGACGAAAGCCAGCCACCGCCCAATATAGGACGCCGGACTCCTTGTACCAAGCCGTGTCCAGCGTAACGCCCTCCGATTGCTGACATTTCGCTGTTGCGAAGATGCAACGTCAAGTTTCTGCCTCATTCGTGCCGGGTAATGACCCAAGTTCAGGTTCGGTTCAGCCGCATTTTGACACGACATTTGGAACCGACGAACGCCAGATCCGTTTCACCCCCCGGGCGGGTCGATGGCGATCGTGAGAAACAAGCCTGTGTCCTGTGGCTTAAGGAGTAAAGAAGAATGCAAGCCAATCTTAAATTCGCACGGCCGCTGGCTGTTGCGCTCGGGCTCTTTGCCCTCGGTGGTACCGCCTATGCCGCGGACGTCGTCCGGGAAGAGCCGCCGGCACCCGCTCCGGTTGCCGAACTTCCTGTCGCTTCGTGGGCCGGCCCCTATGCCGGTATCAATGTTGGCTATGGCTTCAGCGGCCGTACCAAGGAGAAGGACTTCGGCGTTTCGACCGATACCAAGGGTTTCGTCGGCAGCGTCTTCGGCGGCTATCAGTGGCAGCAGGAGAACTTCGTCTACGGCGGTGAAGCCGAGCTCGGCTACGACGGCGTCAAGGGCGACGACAACGGCATCCACTCAAAGGGCGGCTTCGAAGGCTCGCTGCGTGCCCGTCTCGGCTACGCGGTGACCCCGGAAATCCTGCTCTACGGCACCGGCGGTCTTGCCGGCAGAAGCCTGAAGGTAGAGGACTCCGTCATTCCCGCCAGCGACACCGCCACCATGATCGGCTGGACCGCGGGTCTCGGCACCGATATCAAGCTGACCGACAATGTGTTCGGCCGCGTCGAGTATCGCTACACCGATTTCGGCAGCAAGGACTTCGGTGGTGGTATCGGCAAGGTCAAGGCGACCGACAACCGCGTCACCTTTGGCGTCGGTATGAAGTTCTAAGTCGTCCAAGCCACGACACGAAAAAGCCGGGCCTCGCGCCCGGCTTTTTTTATGGCGGCAGCCTCACGCCGGAATGAGGGGCTTCAGTTCCGGAAATTTCTCGTCGAAACGCGCCGCCCAACGCGTCAGCCGGCCACGGCCCTTTTCCCATTTGCCGGCAAAGCGCAGCGCGAGGTAGCCAAGGCAGGCGCGCAACGCGATCTGGCCGGCGGTGATCTTCTTCGGCAGTTTAGGCGGATTGGCGTTGAGCAGGTCGAGTGCGGTGCTGATCTTCGCCCATTGGCGGTCGAGCCAGGGCTGATAGACCATTTCTTCAGGCCGGGTGCGGCGCTCATAGACCATCGACAGCGCGCAATCGCAGATGCCGTCGGCCAGCGCCTCCAGCACTTCCGCTTCCAGCCGCTTGTCGGGATTGCGCGGAAACAGCGCGTTCTTCGAAATCCGGTTGAGGTGCTGGGTGATGGCACGACTGTCATGAACCGAACGGCCGTCGTCGAGCACCAGCACCGGGATCTTGCCGAGTGGATTGGCACCGATTAATTCGGCTGGCCTGTCCTCGGTCTTGACCGGCACGTGCTCGATGGCGATTCCGGCATAGGCCGCGGCCATCCTTACCTTGGAGCTGTAGGGAGAGGAGGAGGCGTAGAGCAGCTTCGGCATGATCGGTTTCCTGTTTGCAGGCGTCCAGTGTTGACTGGACGGGCACTCGTGATCAACCGGCAGAGCGCAAAAAACAGCTACCAGAAACCGATTGCGGCTTCCGACCAGACATCACGACAAGCTTACAGACCGGTACGCTGGAGACGCGAGCAAGTGACGACGAACAGGCTGACAGGATTTTGAACCTGCATTTCACGCTTCACGGATCCAGGCATTGCCCCCCGGGGGGAACCTCCGGCGACCGCTGCAACCACACAATTGGATCGGGCGAGCGGGGCAGCCAAACGGCGCCTCGCTTTGCTTGCCCTCGGTCCCTTCCGACGTTCAGCCCAAGGGCTGAACCAACTGCCGAATATACTTCGATCCAGAGCGTCAGAGCGTCCTTGCCGTGTCCGAAGGACACGCGACGCCCCAACGGCTCGGTCTACTTCCTGGCCGGAGCTTTCGCCTTCGCAGGCGCTGCCTTGGCCTTCGGCGCGGCCGCTTTCTTCACCGCTGGCTTGGTCGCGGCGGCGGCGGCTTTCGCAGCCGGCTTTGCCGCGGCCTTCGCGACCGGCTTTGCCGCTGCCTTGGCGGGTGCCGCCTTCTTGGCTGCGGGCTTTGCCGCCGCCTTCGCTGCTGCCGGTTTCTTCGCTGGGGCTGCTTTTGCCGCCGGCTTTACCGCTGCCTTCGCAGGCGCTGCTTTCTTCGCCGCCGGCTTCACAGCAGCCTTCGCCGCGGCTGCGGGTTTCTTCGCCGGAGCCTTGGCCGCGGCTGCCTTCGGCTTGGCGGCGGGCGCTGCTTTCTTCACTGCCGTTGCGGCCTTCGCCGCGACTGCTTTTGCGGGTGCTTTCTTTGCCGGTGTCTTGGATGCCGGCGCTTTAGATGACTGCTTAGCCATGTCATGCCCCTTCACGTTATGCCGATGGCCGTGAATGACCCCGGCGCGCAATGCATATCTGACTCGCGGCTCGCTAGCCAGCGAAGCAATGATATGATTCTCTCAGCTTAAATTTTGGTTGCGATCGGCACACGATCGCACTCATCATCGCAAAAACGCGGCGTCATCTTTGGATATCGCCCGCGATTTGACACCGGCATTCTCGATGCGCTGCGGGACCAAGCCCGCCGTGAACCTTCGAAGATAGCGAATAGTTTCGCGCATTGATCTTCGATCACGAACATCATGAGCTGCAGCCTTATCGAGGCGATCTTCTTTTACAGCTGGACGATCGATGCAGCTCACGAACGCAATGCGACGACCGATCTGGAGATCACCTTGTCAAGCGCCGTTTCATTGCCGGTTGGAAAATTGACAGATAACTCTGTACAATGGAGTATTCTGTCGAAAACTAAGAGCTTCGATGTCGGTCCCACAACCGCTGCTGCCCGAGATCGCCGAGCCACGTGGGAAAGCTCAAAGCCTTGCTGTATTGGAGCCCATAGATGAGCGCCGACGACATCATCCACCAGAGTACACGGCTCAGGATCATGACTGTTCTGAATAGGCTCGAAAGGCGCGAGGCGCTGGAATTCACGCGGCTGAAGGCGATGATCGAAACCACCGACGGGAATCTCGGCGCGCACCTCGATACGCTGGCGAGGGCAGGCTATGTCGAGATTGAAAAGCTCTTCGTCGGGCGGCGGCCGCAGACCCGAGTCAAGGCAACGACGATTGGGCGGCGGGCCTTTCGCGGTCACATGGCCTTTCTTCGCAAGATCATCGACCAGGCCCAGGCGACGCAACGCAGGAAATAGCTCTACGGCCGAGCGGACGCTCCCATCGTGCAACGACCACGGCAACGCCGGCGCCGATCGTGACCTGCCGAGCGATTGACCCGGCGCGTGCGATCGCACCTTCGGTCAACGCAGGACGCAAAAACGCCTGCGACCCCTTCAGGTCGCAGGCGCGAAAATCATCCGAGGAAGAGACGCGTTCAGCGCAGAACGCGGCAGCGGCCGTTGTAGACCATCCAGCGGTCAAAGCCCGAGACGCAGAATTCGACGTTGTCGCCGATCGAGGCAAAGCCCTGGCCTTCCTCGATCAGATAGAAGATCGACCGGTCACGGCCGTCCGACAGACTGACGGTTGCCCGGCAATAGTGACGGCCGATCGGCCATTGCTCGCTCGCCAGCTGATATCGGTGCTGGTGAATGTTGTGAAAATCGGTGATCGCGACGTCGGGCAGATGCGGCACGTGATGCACCTGGTAGGCGAAGCGATGGGTGATCTTGTTCAGCACCCATGACTCACCACAGATGCTGCCGTCGTCCTCGGAATAGATGCCTATGACATCGGCGGCGTGAACGGCCTGCGTTACGCCGAGAGGCGCGGTAAAGGGGGTGCAGAGCGAAATCAGGGCAGCAAGTGCGGATTTGGCGAAGCGAGTCATGGCAGCCTCTCAAGGTCGATTGCGCGCACTGTGCGGATTCGCTTGGCGGCGGTCAAGCGGTTGCCGAAACAATGGTTTCCAGAAATCGGCGCTTGCAATTGCCAACAATAGCGAAGTTCACCAGGACAACGCACCGCAAAACGGCCGTTCCAAATCAAGCCTGCTCGCCGACCAGCCATTCCAGCGACCAGTGCGCCGGCTTTTCCACGGCGAGCAATCTGTGCAATGCCGGCAGCACGGTTCGCAATTCGCCTTCCAGCGTGAAGGGCGGATTGACCACTACCATGCCGCTGCCGTCGAGGCTGGGTTCCGACGAAGCCGGCCTGATCTCGAATTCTATGTCGAGGATTTTCGGGATGCCGGATTGCTTCAGCGCTTTCCTGAAGGCGATGATCGCCTTGCGGTCCTTGATCGGATACCACAGCGCATAGATGCCGCCAGGCCAGCGCCTGTGCGCCTTGACCAGCCCGTCGACGAGGCGGCCGAACTCGCCCTCTTCTTCGAAGGGCGGATCGACGAGCACCAGCCCGCGTTTCTCCTTTGGCGGCAGATGCGCGCCCAGCGTCAGCCAGCCATCGAGTTCCATCACCCGGGTCTGGAAATCGTCGGCGAATTCCGCCTTCAGCTTCACCGCGTCTTTCGGGTGCAGCTCGATCGCCGACAATCGATCCTGCTTGCGCAGGAGATTGCGTGCGAGCAGCGGCGAACCCGGATACTTCTTCACACCGCCCTCGGGATTGAGCGACCGCACCGTGCCGAGATAAGGCGCCAACAGCGCCGCCACCTTGGCATCGAACGAGGCGTCGATCAGCCGGCCGATGCCGCCCTGCCACTCGCCTGTCTTTTGCGCTTCGGGTGATGACAGGTCGTAGCGGCCGATGCCGGCATGGGTGTCGATGACGCGAAACGCCTTGTCCTTCTGCTTCAGATATTCGAGCAGACGCGTCAGCACGACATGCTTGACGACGTCAGCGAAATTGCCGGCGTGATAGGCGTGGCGGTAGTTCATGAAGCTCCCCTGCCCCGGCGCGGCGGCGGTTGCGAGTTTGGACTTTTCGGCCGGCCGCCACCGAAATGCAAGGACAGGAAACCGATCAAGCCAACCGCCATCAGGGATAAGCCGATCGGCCGCGCGCGGCTTCGGCTTCGCCCGCCCCGGAGCGCAAGACAAGATCGACCGCCCGCATCGGTATATCGTCGGCATCGCATTCAGACAGTCACTTGGTCAGATCTCGCCGGACAACCGGCTTGCCTTGGCGCCGTCGCGCAAGCGTTCCATTTCATCCAGCAGCATATCGAGCCCAAGCTCGAACGTCTTGTCGAACTCCGCCTTGCCAAAGTAACGGCCGGCAGCGGCGACATTGGGAAAATTACGCCCAAGCTCCTCGTTGCTGACGGGGGTGGCGGCCGATGGGCCCTTGGCGTACCCGGCTGTTTCGTCGAGCACCGCGCCGGTCAGATAATAGCCAACCGCGCGGAACAGCCTCGCAGTCGCCTCCTGGTCGAAGCCGCCGTCCTTGAACAGCCCGATGATGCCGTCCAGATAGGCAAGGCAAATGGGCGAATTCATGCGGTAGGTCAGGAAATACGTCGCGAAGGCCGGATGCTCGCGACCGATCCGGCGATAATCCAATATGGCCATGCGCATCCGTTGACGCCATGGCAAGCCGGGATCCGGCATCTCCAGCGGGCCGACCAGCCTGTCGACCATCGCCTCGAACAGATGCGTCATGGACGGAAAGTGGTGGTAGATGCTCATCGCCTCGCAGCCGAGCACCGCCGCCAGTTTGCGCGTCGAAAAGCCGGCGAAACCCTCCCGCTCGATCACCTCGAAGGCGGCGTCCTCGATCATCTCGCGGGACAGCCGACCGCGGGTTCGCTTTTTTTTGATCTCTGAGTCCATGGCGTCGCTTGACAGCTTACACTGTAAGGTTCATCTTCCGCGCACCTTACATCGTAAGGCTAGAAAAGACCAGAGGAGAAAACCATGTCGAACCGTCGCATCGCCGAATCCGTGCAATCTTCCATCCGCCGTGCGTTCCTTTTCACCACCGCAGCCTGCGTCCTGTCGCTCGGAGCAGCGCCGGCCCATGCCGATGAATATGATGCAACCATCAAGGACATCCAGTCGACCATGGGCGGTGTGCCAAGCTTTGTGAAACAGTTTCCCAAAGCCGGTCTGCCCGGTGCCTGGGCCGAGGTCAAGGCCATCGAACTTAGCGACAAGACGGCACTGCCGCCAAAGGTCAAGTCGCTGATTTCGCTGGCGGTGGCGGCGCAAATTCCGTGTAACTATTGCATCTGGTCGGACACGCAGGATGCCAAGCGCGCCGGCGCCACCGATGAGGAAATCCAGGAAGCCGTGGCGATGGCGGCGCTGACCCGCCACTGGAGCACCATCTTCAATGGCATGCAGATCGATTTCGACACATTCAAGAAGGAAATGGCTGGGCAGTAAGTCCACCGGCGACATGCAGAGGCCGGCCATCGGCGGGCCTCTGCATCATCACGTGACCTGCCTAGGCCTTGCGCTCCCAGCGGCGATCGGGCGTCTGCTGCCAGTAGGTCACGGCATGGCCGGCGTCCTTCATCGCCTTCCAGTGCCCCCGGGCCGCCTCGACCTGGGCGGCATCATGGCCGTCGAACAGGAACACGGCGCGCTCGTAGCCGCCGAGATCCGGCGGCGTGGCCCCGTCGACCAAGAAACGTATCTGCGCCGCGTTCGGGTTGGCTTCGCCGGTGGTCAACAGGATCGGCTGCTCAGCGGGATAGACTTCGCGGTCGCTGGCATGGGCGAGGAAGGAATCATCGCGAAATGTCCACAGATGCTGGTCTAGCGCGTCGCGCCGTTCCTCGGTGCCGGTCTGCACCACGGCGCGCCAGCCACGATCGATGCTGCGCTCCAGCAGACCAGGCAGCGCATCCTCCAGTGTCGATTCGGTCAGATGATAGAACAGCACCTCGGCCATGGATCGAGGTCAGCTCTCGTAATGGTCACGCACCAGCCGATCGAGCAGCCGCACGCCGAAGCCTGACCCCCAGGACTGGTTGATCTCGTTTGATGGCGAGCCCATCGCCGTGCCGGCGATGTCGAGATGCGCCCAGGCCGTGTCCTTGACGAAGCGCTGCAGGAACTGCGCGGCGATGATGGCACCGCCGTAGCGGCCGCCGATATTCTTCATGTCGGCGTTCTTGGAATCGATCAGCTTGTCGTATTCGGCGCCGAGCGGCATGCGCCACAGGCGCTCCTGCGTCGACTGTCCCGCTGCCACCAGCCTCTCCGACAGTTCGTCATTGTTGGAGAACAGGCCGGCATAATTCTGACCGAGCGCGACCATGATGGCACCGGTCAGCGTCGCCAGATTGACCATGAACTTCGGCTGGAAGCGGTCGTTGCAGTACCAGAGCGCATCGGCCAGCACGAGGCGCCCTTCGGCGTCGGTGTTGAGCACCTCGATGGTCTGTCCCGACATCGAGGTGACGATGTCGCCAGGACGCTGCGCGTGGCCGTCGACGGCATTTTCCACCAGCCCGATAATGCCGACGACATTGGCCTTTGCCTTGCGCGCGGCCAAGGCATGCATCAGCCCTGTTACGGCCGCGGCACCACCCATGTCGCCCTTCATGTCCTCCATGCCCGACGCCGGTTTCATCGAATTGCCGCCGGTGTCGAAGGTGACGCCCTTGCCGACGAAGGCGACGGGGTTGTCCTTGGGTTTGCCGCCGTTCCACTGCATGACGGCCATTCGGGCGCCGCGGGGGGAGCCCTGCGCGACACCGAGCAGCGAGCCCATGCCGAGCTTCTTCATCTCCTTCTCGGTCAGGATCTCGACCTTGACGCCGATCGCCTCGAGTTCCTTGGCGCGGGCGGCGAACTCGACGGGCCCCAGCACGTTGGCCGGTTCGTTGACAAGGTCGCGCGCCAGAAGCACGCCATCCATCACGGCCTCGGCATCCGTGAATGCCTTCCTGGCGCCCGCCGGGTCGGCGGTGTGGATTGTGACCTTGATCGGCTTCTTCGGATCGGACTTTGCGTCGTCCTTGTCCTTTCTGGTCTTGTACTTGTCGAAGGAATAGCTGCGCAGGAGAATACCCGCCCCGAGGGCGGCGGCGTCCTTGCCATTGGGCGAGGCCCCGACGAGGTCCAGCACCACCGCCACATCGGTTGCCTTGCGCAGCGACGCCGCAATGGTGCCGCCGAGCTTCAACCATGCATATTCGTCGAGCCCCGACGTCTTGCCGGCGCCGATCGCGACTAGCCTGTCGAGCGATGTTCCTTCCGGCGCCAGCATTTCGACGACGCCGGCGAACTTCCCGGTAAACTCGGCGACCGGGAAAGCGCGTTCCAGCGTCTTGCCGGGATCGTAAGCCTTGGCCGCATCACTCAGGCCACCGTCATCCGCCGACAGCACGAAGACCGTGCCCTTCCTGTTCGCCGACGCCTGAGGCGCGGCGAATTTTGCAAAGGCGATCGACGGTCTCTGGTTCATCATGTCCTGCTTTCGGGGATTGCGTGAAATTGCGCGAAGCGGTTTGAAGCGATCCGCGACATTTGGTCGTTTTCCGGCATTTGGCAAGACTTTGCCAAAATGGCTACCCATATGACACACGGAATCGATGGCGATTCGTCGCGGCACGGCGCCGCTTTTAGCCGCAACTTGTTGTTAACCATCGATGTTCGCCCTTTCTTATCCATTGCCGCCGACACTCCGGTCCACTGCGGCCCGCGACGTGGGTCGGGAACCGGATCGCCTGCCTGATGTGGCCCAATGGAGCCAGTTGTGCGGGCGTCGCCGGACAGCTACCCTTAGCGTGGTGGCATGATGCCGTTCGAGAAAATCGAGTAAAGCCTTCATGAAGGTCATTGAACGCTACATCATGCGCCGCGCTTTCGTGGTCTTCCTGGCGGCGCTGGTCTGGACGCTGGCCATCGTGTGGACGACGCAGGTGCTGGCCAAAATCGATCTGGTCACCGACAGCGGCCAGTCGTCACTGACCTTCTTCGAGGTCGCGGCCCTCATCCTTCCCTCGATCATCCCGATCGTCGTGCCTTTCGCGCTGGTGGTGGCGGTCGCCCAGACACTCAGCGTCATGAATTCGGATTCCGAGCTCGCCGTCGTCAACGCCGCGGGCGCCTCACGCTGGACGATCGTGCGGCCAATCATGCTTCTCGCCCTTGCGGCCAGCGTTTTTTCCTTTGCGGTCGACAATGGCATAGACCCCTATGCGCGGCAGAAAAATCGCGCCCTGGTGGCGGAGTCGCGCGCGGACCTGTTGTCGCTGATCATACAGGAAGGCACATTCCGAAAGATCGAGGACGGGCTGTTCCTGCAGATCGGCGAGCGGCTTCCCAACAATCGCCTGGGCGGAATCTTCGTCGCCGATTCGCGTGAGGAAGGTGTCAATCTCGTCTATTACGCCAAGACCGGCAGCATCGTCGAACGCGGCGGCGAAAAGGTGCTGATGATGAATGACGGCGTCATCCACCGCAAAACGCTAACCGGCGACCTGTCGGTTATCCGATTCACCTCCTATGCCTTCGACATGTCGGCCTTCATGTCGGCGGCCGGCCAGGTGACGCTCCTGCCGAAGGACCAGACCACCCAGTACCTGCTCAATCCAAGCCCAAACGACAAGAATTTTCAACAAATCCCCAACGAATACCGTGCCGAAATCAACCAGCGGTTTTCGGAATGGACCTATTCGATGGTCTTTGCCCTGATCGCGCTCGCGGTCGCGGGGGACGCGCGCTCGCATCGCGAGGCGCGCGTCAATCCGTTGATCACGGCCATCGCGATATCCCTGTTCGTACGCTGGCTTGGCTTCTTTGCCGCCAGCAAGGCCGACGAGATTCCGCAATATGCCTATATGGTCTATGGCGTGCCCATCGTGGCTTCCGCCGTGGCGATCTGGTTCATCGTGTCCAACCGGACCATGGAACTGCCGGTGGCCTGGGCCGATTGGATGACGAACCTGGCCAGCCGTCTCGGTGATGGCTGGAACGCCCTCAAATTGCGTTGGTCCAGGCGCGACACTTCAGGTCAAGGGGTCGGCTGATGGGCTGGACGCTTGGCCGTTATTTCTTCTTCCGCTACGTGGCGATCACGATCTGGTTCTTCATCGGCCTGCTGGCGCTGGTGTTCCTGATTGACTTCACCGAGCTGTCCGGTCGCACCACCGGTCTGCCCGGCTTCACCTATGGGACGGCGATGGCCATTTCGGGCCTTCGGATGCCGATGATCATGCTGCAGACGGTACCGTTTGTCGGCCTGTTCTCGGCCATGGCGACGCTGGTTTCGCTCAACCGGCGCTACGAGCTGGTCATCGCGCGGTCCGCCGGCGTTTCCGCCTGGCAGTTTCTTTTGCCATGCTGCATCGGGGCTTTACTGTTCGGCTTCGTGTCGGTGGGGCTCATCAACCCGCTGGCCGCGCATGCCTTCTCCTGGTCCGAGCAGATCGAGACCCAGCTGCGCTCCGGCAAATCAAATACGGTTTCGGCCGATGCCGCCCCCTGGATCCGCCAGAAAACCAGTTCCGGTGACACCATCATCGGCGCGCGGGCCATCCTCAACCAAGGCCTGGAGATGGCCGACGCCGTCTTTTTCATCCTCGACCCGCAAGGCAATATCGTCGAGCGCAAGGACGCCGCGCGTGCTTACCTGCGCGACGGCTATTGGGATTTGCAGGATGTGAAGACCTTCAGGAACGGCACCATCCAGCCCACGGCGAGCGATCGTGTGCCGACCAATCTGAAACCAGAATTCGTACAGGAACGGCTGGCGCGCCCGGAAACCATTCCCTTCTACGACCTACCCGGAAAAATCGAGGTTGCCCGTTCCTTCGGCCTCAAGGCAAATGCCTTTGCCATGCAGTTTGATTCGCTGGTGGCGTTGCCGTTCCTCCTCGTCGCCATGACGCTGATTGCGGCAACAGTTTCAATGAGATTTGCGAGGATGGGGCAATCGGCGACGATGATTCTGGGTGGCGTCGTTGCCGGGTTTCTGCTTTATGTCGTTTCGGTGCTGGTGAAGGCATTCGGCGTGGCGGGGTTCGTGCCGACTGCGATAGCCGCCTGGGTGCCGGTTGTAGTAGCTATGTTCTTCGGGGTGACTTTCCTGCTATACAAGGAAGACGGCTAGTGAGGGAGGCGTTTTTGCCCAGCAACAGGCAGGCCAATTTGGCGCGCCTCTATGCGGCGAGCGCCTTGGCGTGCCTGCTTGCCTGCGGCGTGCCGTTGCCTTCGTTCGCGCAAGATGTCGGCAACATGGCGACCAAGGTTCCGTCCGGCTCGCAGATGCTGCTGGCGGCCGACACGCTGGAGTACAACAACGACAACCAGACCGTGACCGCTATCGGCGGCGTGCAGATCGACTATGGCGGCAACCGCCTCGTCGCCCAGAAGGTGGTCTACAACCGCAACACCAAGCGGATGGTTGCCAGCGGTAATGTTGAAATCGTCAACAGCGACGGCACCAAGATCAATTCACAGCATATCGACATTACTGACGATTTCGCCGACGGTTTCGTCAACGCGCTTCGCGTTGAAACCGTCGACAAGGCCTATTTCGCCGCCGAGAGCGCCGAGCGCATGGGTGGCGTGCTGACCACCTTCCACAATGGCGTCTACACCGCCTGCGAACCGTGCGAGGACAAGCCCGACAAGGCGCCGACCTGGCGCGTGAAGGCCAGGAAGATCATCTGGAACGGCGAGAAGAAGACGGTTCGCTTCGAGAACGCGAATTTCGAATTCTTCGGCTTTCCGCTCGCCTACCTGCCGGCGTTCGAGATCGCCGACCCGACGGTGAAGCGCAAGAGCGGCTTCCTGATCCCGAGCGTCAACTACAACAGCCACCTGGGGTATAGCGTCAAGATCCCCTATTATTTCGCCCTTTCGCCGACTTATGACCTGACGGTGACGGGAAGCGGCTACACCAAGCAGGGCTTCCTTGGAGAGGCCGAGTGGCGGCAGCGCTTCAACAATGGCGAATACAGTTTGAAGATCGCCGGCATTCAGCAGCGGAATCCCGACGCCTTCATCGACAGCGCCGGCCGCAATGTCAGTTCGGGTGCAGCTGGCGATCCGAACAAGTTTCGCGGCATGATGGGCACGCAGGGGCAATTCGCGATCAACGAGCGCTGGGATTTCGGCTGGGATGTGCTGCTGCAGACCGACAAGAACTTCGCCAGCACCTACAATATCGGCAAATACAACGCCGCCGTTCACCAGTCGTCGGTTTACCTGACGGGCCTCAATGGCCGCAACTATTTCGACGTGCGCGCCATGCATTTCGACGTCCAGGAAAATACTCTAAACAGCAATCCCGCTGCGCGCAGCGGCCAGCAGCCTTGGGTGCTGCCGTCGCTCGACTATGCCTACATTCCCGATGTTTCGGTCGCGGGTGGCCAGTTGTCGCTCAATGTCAATACGCGGATTATCCGTCGCGACGATCTCGATGAGGCATTCAATGTACCATACAACTCCGCTACGCCTGTACAGCGTGTGCGCGGCATCGAAGGCGAATCCGGCCGTCTGACCGCCGAGACCGAGTGGAAGCGGTCATTCGTCACTGACGGGGGACTGGTGCTGACGCCGTTGCTGGCGCTGCAGGGCGACGTCGATTATCTCAACGCCTCATCGGGTTCGCTCGACGCGATCAATCACATGGCGACGAATTTGGGCGAGCAGGACGATATGCGCTCGTCCTTTGCCCGCTTTATGGCAACCGCCGGCCTCGAAATGCGCTGGCCGGTGCTGTTTTCCATGGCCAGCGGATCCAGCCATGTCTTCGAGCCGATGGCGCAGGTCTTCATGCGGCCGAACGAACAATATGTCGGCGGCCTCTCCGTCCCGAACGAAGACGCCCAGAGCATGGTGTTCGACGCGACCACCCTGTTCGAACGCGACAAGTTCTCTGGTTACGACCGTGTGGAAGGCGGTTCGCGCGCCAATGTCGGCCTGCGCTATTCCGGCTCCTATATCAATGGCTGGGGCACCAACGCGATTTTCGGCCAATCCTATCAGCTTGGCGGCGAGAATTCCTTCGCAGCGCCTGATCTGGTCAATGTCGGCGCCTATTCAGGCCTTCAGAACACCACGTCCGACTATGTCGGCCTCTTTGGCATCAACAGCCCGAACGGCTTCGCGGCCTCGGTCAGCGGCCGCTTCGACGAACAGTCCTTCGAGATTCGCCGCGCCGAGTTCAAGGCTGCCTATTCGGGCCTGCCGGTGTCATTGAGCGCCAAATATGCCTTCATCCAGGCCCAGCCGCTCTATGGCTTCACCACCGACCGTCACGAGGTCACACTCGGAGCGTCGACACATCTCGCCCAGAACTGGCGTGTGTTCGGCACGGGAACCTACGACCTGCAGGAAGGCCTGCTGGTCAAGGACGGGGTCGGTTTCGCCTACAACGATTCCTGCTTCACCTACCTGATGACGTACTCGCAGTCGCGCGACCTCAACACCAGGGAGGTGACGCAGAGCATCGGCTTCAATCTGTCGTTCCGCACCCTCGGCGATTTCGGCTCGTCGACCAACGCAGTCAACACCATCCAGTAGTCGGCGACATCGTTTTGCCGCATAGGGCTGGCACGGATTCGCGCACCCGGAAGAGGACGAAATTGGGCGGGACCGGGATAGAATTGGGATGCTAACGATGAGGAAATACCTCTTTTCAGCAGGGTTCGCGCTGCTTGTGGCGGCGACATCCGTGTCAATGACCGTCATGACGCCGCCGGCTTTCGCCAGCGAGATCAAATACGTCGTCAACGACATACCAGTCACCAGCGGCGATATCGCGCATCGTGCCGCGTTCCTGAAGCTGCAGCACAAGAAGGGCGACGCCGCCCAGGAAATGATCGACCAGACGCTGCGCTTGGCCGAGGCCAGGCGGCTTGGTATCCGCATCAGCGATGCCCAGGTGCAGGCTGCCTATCAGCGCTTCGCCACCAACAACAAGATGCAGATCAGCCAGCTTGACGGTGTCATGGAAAAGTCCGGTGTCGGCAAGGACCATTTCAAGGAATTCATCCGCGCCCAGATGGCTTGGAGCCAGGCCTTGAGCGCGCGTTACCGTTCCGGCGAAGGCGGCAGCGTGACCGAGCAAGATGCGGTCAGGCGCATGCTCGACAAGGGCGGAGCCAAACCAAGCGCCACCGAGTACATGCTGCAGCAGGTCATCTTCGTCGTACCGCCCGCCGAACGCAGCGCGACGTTGGCCAAGCGCAAGCGCGAGGCCGACGCCATGCGTGCCCGCTTCAATGGCTGCAACACGACGCGCGAGTTTGCCAAGGGCCTGATCGACGTCACCGTCCGCGATCTGGGCCGGGTGCTGGCACCGCAACTGCCGGCCGACTGGGCCGAGCAGATCAAGGCGACGAAGGTCGGCGGCGCCACCACCACGCGAGAGACCGAACGCGGCGTCGAGTTCATTGGCATTTGCTCCTCGCGCGAAGTGTCCGACGACAAGGCTGCCCAGATGGTGTTCCAGAGCGAAGGGTCCAACGACAAGGCCGCCGAGGATCTCAGCAAGAAGTATGTCGACGAGCTGAAGGCGAAAGCCCGCATCGTCAAGCGCTGACGTGAGCAGCGCGATGACCGCGCTGGCGTTGAGCGTCGGCGATCCATCCGGCATCGGCCCTGAAATCGCCGTCGCGGCCTTCCTGGCGCGCGAGGCTGTTGCCTTGCCGGCCTTTTATCTGCTGGCCGATCCGGCGCTGATCGCCTCGCGGGCAAGTCACCTCGGCGTGTCGGTGCCGATCGTCGAGACAACTCCCGCGCAAGCGGCGCAGATCTTCGCCCATGCCTTGCCGATCGTTCCACTGGCGGCCCACTTTATCGACAGCCCCGGCCTGCCGGATCCCGCCAACGCAGCCGGCACCATCGAGGCTATCGACCGCGCTGTCGCTGCCTGCCTTGCCGGCGAGGCCGCGGCTGTGGTCACCTGCCCTATCGCCAAGAAGCCGCTCTACGATGCCGGGTTCCGCTTCCCCGGCCACACCGAATATCTGGCCTATCTGGCGGTCGGGCACAGCGGCGTCGAGGTGATGCCGGTGATGATGCTGGCCGGCCCCGACCTGCGCACGGTTCCTGTCACCATACACATCGCTCTGGCCGAGGTGCCGAAGGTTTTGACCAGCGAGTTGATCGTCGCGACCGCGCGCATCACCGCCGCTGACCTCGCCAGCCGCTTCGGCATCGCCAAGCCGAGGCTCGCCATTGCCGGCCTCAACCCGCATGCGGGTGAAGGCGGCTCCATGGGGTTGGAGGATGAGCGTATCGTGCGCCCGGCGGTCGATATCCTGCGCGCCGAAGGCATCGATGCTTTCGGCCCCCTGCCGGCGGACACGCTGTTCCATATCCGGGCGCGAGCAGGTTACGACGCGGCGCTGTGCATGTATCACGATCAGGCATTGATCCCCGCCAAGGCGCTGGCCTTCGACGAGGCGGTCAACGTGACGCTCGGCCTGCCTTTCATCCGCACATCGCCCGACCACGGCACCGCCTTCGACATCGCCGGCAAGGGCATTGCACGGCCCGACAGCCTGATTGCGGCGCTGAAGCTTGCCAGAAGGCTCGCCGACACCGACAAAGAGGCTGCGGCCGTATGAGCGCTCCAGCTTCGGATCTTCGGGCATGAGCATCGACGGGCTGCCGCCCCTGCGCGACGTCATCGAGCGCCACGGGCTGCAGGCAAAAAAGGCGCTCGGCCAGAACTTCCTGCTCGACCTCAACTTGACCGGCAAGATCGCGCGCAGCGCCGGCGATCTGACAAATGCCACGGTGATCGAAGTTGGGCCGGGACCTGGAGGACTGACAAGAGCGCTGCTTTCCAACGGCGCCCGCAGGGTCGTCGCCATCGAGCGCGACGAACGCTGCCTGGCCGCCCTTGCGGAAGTCTCCGCCCATTATTCCGGCCGGCTGGAGGTGATCTCCGGCGACGCGTTGAAGACTGACTTCGCCGCGCTTGCTTCCGCGACCGACGGACATGGCGGCCCGGTGCGGATCGTGGCCAACCTGCCCTACAATATCGGCACGGAACTGCTGATCCGATGGTTGACGGTCCCGGACTGGCCGCCCTTCTACGCCTCGATGACGCTGATGTTCCAGCGCGAGGTGGCCCAGCGCATCGTCGCCGCGCCTGGCAGCGATGCCTATGGCAGGCTTGGCGTGCTGGCGGGCTGGCGCACGCAGGCCAGGATCGCTTTCGATGTGCCGCCCCAGGCATTCACGCCGCCGCCCAAGGTCACCTCCTCGGTGGTGCATCTGGAGCCACGCGCCACACCGCTGCCCGCCGATGTGAAAAAACTCGGCCGCGTCACCGAAGCCGCCTTCGGCCAACGCCGCAAGATGCTGCGGCAGAGCGTGAAAAGCCTCGGCGGCGAGGCCTTGCTGGAACGCGCCAGCATCGATCCGACCCGACGCGCCGAAACACTCAGTGTGGAGGAATTCGTGCGGCTGACCAATGCTGCGTAGCTTCCCTCTGCCCGTCTACGGGGAGAAGGAGGAGGCGTTCACGCCGTCTTCTCGTCCAGCAGGCCGGAGACGAAATCGAACAGACCGGGCCGGCGGTCCCGCCGCAGCCGCTCGGCGACAACGATGCCGCGCACTTCGGCGAAGGCACGGTCGAGATCGTCATTGACGATGACGAAATCATATTCCTTCCAGTGCTCGATCTCGGTACGGGCGTTCTTCAGCCGCGTCTCGATCACCGCTTCCTGGTCCTCGGCGCGGCGTTTCAGCCGCGACTTCAACTCCTTCATCGATGGCGGCAGGATGAAGATCGAGACGATATCGGCGCGCATCTTTTCCTTGAGTTGCTGGGCGCCTTGCCAGTCGATGTCGAACAGCATGTCGCGTCCCTGCGCCAGCGCCAGTTCGGCCGGCTCGCGCGGCGTCGCATAGCAATTGCCGTGCACTTCGGCCCATTCGAGCAGCGCGTCGGAATCGCGCAGCCGCTCGAACTCGCGCATCGTCCGGAAATGGTAATGAACGCCCTCGATCTCGCTGCCGCGGCGCGGCCTGGTGGTGACCGAGACCGACAGTTCGAGGCTGGAATCGCTTTCCAGAAGATTGCGCGCGATTGTCGACTTGCCGGCACCTGACGGCGACGACAGGACGAGCATCAGCCCCCGGCGGCGAATGCGGGACCCCAAATCCCTGGGAACCATCGGTTCCTTGGCAACCATCGGCTACTCCAGATTCTGGACCTGTTCACGAAACTGGTCGACCACGGCCTTCAGTTCCAGCCCGATCGCGGTGACGGCGGCGGCGTTCGACTTCGAGCACAGCGTATTCGATTCGCGGTTAAATTCCTGTGCCAGAAAATCGAGCTTGCGACCGACCGCGCCGCCTCCCGTGAGCAGCGCCCGGCCAGACGCGACATGCGTTTTCAACCGGTCGATCTCTTCGCGAATATCGGCCTTGGTGGCGAGGAACGCCGCCTCCATGTGCAGCCGGCTGGCGTCCAGATTGGCGGACGCGTCCATCAACAGCCTGACCTGTTCGCCGATGCGTTCTCGGATCGCCGCCGGATCGCGCGACGAGTCCGCTTCCGCGCGCAGCGTCAATACCTCGATGACGTCGATATGGCCGGACAGCAGCAGAGCCAGTGCAGCGCCCTCACCGTGCCGCGCCTGTTCCAGGCCCTTCAGCGCCACGTCGAGCGCAGCCATGATGGCGGTGTCAAGCGCGGTGCGCGCCTCTTCAGTCTCGACGGTTTCAGGAATGTCGAGCACGCCACGGAGCGACAGCAACCCGTCGGCGGTCGCGGGGGCAACGCCGAACTGCTCCTGCAATCGCTTGGCAAGACCCGCAAGGTCTTTCAGAAACGCTTCGTTGACGACGGGTTGTGCCTGCGCGCCGGCAGCGCGGCCGATGGTCAGCGTCGCCTGGAAATTGCCGCGGGCGAAACGCTTCTGCAGCGTTTGCCTGACCGCCGGCTCCAGTCGTTCGAAACCTTGCGGCAGCCGCAGCCGCACCTCGACGCTCTTGCCATTGACGGACTTGACCTCCCAGGCGATGGAGGTGCCGTCATGCTCGGCGACGGCGCGGGCAAATCCGGTCATGCTCTGCAAATTCATGTCGCCTGCATATCCTTGGCGCATCACCCCGAAACCGGTTTTCCGGACAGGGGCAAGTGCTGCGTAAAAACGATCACGCCCGGGTGCGTCGAAATCAGACGCATGGCGTTCTTTCAAATGTCAGGCCGTCGCCCTAGGGGCAACGCCTTTCTTCCTCTTACTGGGCAGCGCCCGCATCGCCGCCGGCGTCGCCATTGTCGCCACCGCTGGTGTCGCTTCCACTGCCGTCGGCAGGCTTGTCCGCATTGTTGCCGCTGGTACCAGCGGCCGAGGCGGCCTTGGCCGCCTCATCGGCCTGCTTCTTCTGCAACGCGCGATAGCGGGCAACGTTCTCATTGTGCTCATCAAGCGTCGCGGCAAAAACGTGACCGCCTGTGCCGTCGGCGACGAAATAGAGATCGTCGGTCTTGGATGGATTGGCAACGGCCTCAAGTGCCGCACGGCCCGGATTGGCGATCGGTGTCGGCGGCAGGCCGCTGATCGCATAAGTATTGTAGGGCGTCAGCTTCTGGATGTCGGACTGGTAGATCGGGCGGTCGGCGGGCTTTCCCTTGCCGCCAAACAGACCATAGATGATGGTCGGATCGGATTGCAGGCGCATCCCCTTGGCCAGCCGGTTCAGGAAGACGGCAGCAACGCGCGAACGCTCGTCACCCCTGCCGGTTTCCTTCTCGACGATCGAGGCCAGGGTGACGAATTCCTGGACATTGGCCAGCGGCAGGTCCGGCGCACGCCGCTGCCATACCTCATCGACCAGTTTCTTCTGATCGGCCAGCAGCTTGTCGATCATCTGCTGGCGCGTCGCGCCACGCGTGAAGCGCAGCGTGTCGGTGGCAAGGCTGCCCTCCGGCGGCATGGCCGTGGGCATGACGCCGCTCAAGGCGGGTTCGTCGGCAATGCGCTCCAGTGCCTGCTCGACGGTCAGCCCCTCCGGAATGGTCAGCGAATACATCACCGACTTGCCGCTCTTCAGCAACTCCATGATGTCGCGCATGGATGCCCGGGGCTTGATCGCATATTCGCCGGCCTTGAGTGCGGAATCATTGCCAAAGGCGCGCACACCAAGACGGAATACGCGGGCGTCAGTGATCAGGCCGCGGCGCTCAAGCTGGTCGGCGATGTCCTGGACGCCCGTGTTCGGCTTGACGAGGAAGGTGTCGCCATTGGCCGAGGGGCCGGGCTCGGTGAATTCCTGTTTGCCGAAGTAGAGCGCCGCGCCTGCCGCCAGAACCGTCAGGATCACCAAAGAGATGACGAAGTTCATGAACACGACGACCTGGCTGCGCGAAGCACGCGAGCGCTTCGGCGGCGGCGTTCCAGCTTCCGGCCGCAAGGCCTCGCTGGCCGTCTTCGGTACGATCGGCCCGGTGTTAGCGGGCCGCTGCCCCGATTCTCCGTTGCCCGCCGGATTTGTGTTCATTTCGCCCTACCGTTTGATCTCTCAACGAATCCCCTGCGGCAGAGTAGAGGCGAATATGGCAAAATTGACGGCACGCCAACGCGGCGTCCGGCAGCCGGACGATCAGCCATTGTAGCGCTGGAACACGAGCGAAGCGTTTGTGCCGCCGAAGCCGAAGGAGTTGGACAATGCTACGTCGATCTGGCGGGAGCGAGGCTTGTTGGGCACCAGGTCGATCGCCGTTTCGCGCTCGGGGTTGTCGAGATTGATGGTCGCCGGCGCAATATTGTCCCTGATAGCGAGGATCGAAAATATCGCCTCAGCGGCACCCGCCGCCCCCAGGAGATGGCCGATCGACGACTTGGTCGACGACATCGAAATCTTTGAGGCGGCATTACCGGCCAGCCGCTCGACAGCGCCGAGTTCGATCGTGTCGGCCATGGTCGAAGTGCCATGCGCGTTGATGTAGTCGACATCGGCGGGCGTAAGCTTGGCCCTGTTCAACGCCGCGGCCATGCAACGGAAAGCGCCGTCGCCGTCCTCGGCCGGTGCGGTGATATGATAGGCATCGCCAGTGAGACCGTAGCCGGTCACCTCAGCGTAAATCTTGGCGCCGCGGGCCTTGGCGTGCTCGAGATCTTCCAGCACGACAACACCGGCACCCTCGCCCATGACGAAGCCGTCGCGGTCACGATCGTACGGGCGCGACGCCGTCTGCGGGGCATCATTGCGCTCGGTCGACAGTGCCCGGCATGCGGCGAAGCCGGCGATCGACAGCCGCGTCACCGGCGCTTCGGCGCCGCCCGCGACCATGATGTCGGCATCGCCCCACATGATCAGCCGGGCCGCATCGCCAATGGCGTGCGCGCCGGTCGAACAGGCCGTGACGACGGAATGGTTCGGGCCCTTCAGCCCGTGCCGGATCGAAACCTGGCCGGAGACGAGATTGATGATCTGACCCGGGATGAAGAACGGGCTGATGCGGCGCGGACCGCGCTCCTTCAGGATTATCGCATTCTCGGCGATACCCTCGATGCCGCCGATGCCCGAGCCGATCAGGACGCCGGTGGCGCACTGTTCCGCATGGGTTTTCGGTTGCCAGCCGGAATCCTTCAGCGCCTCGTCGGCGGCGGCAATCCCGTACAGGATGAAGTCGCCGATCTTGCGCAGTTCCTTCGGCTCGAGCACGGCCTCGGGATTGAAGGTGGCATTGCTGCCGTCACCACGCGGAATGACGTGAGCGATCTTGCAGGCAAGATCTTCCACCTCGAACTCGGTGATGCGCCTGGCGGCGCTGCGGCCGGTCAGAAGTTCCTTCCAGCTGTGCTCGAAGCCCATGCCAAAAGGCGACAACAATCCAAGGCCCGTGACGACGACACGCCTCATCGCAGGTCCTCCCCGGTGATGACTGCAGAATGCGTCAGGCCGAAGCCTTGTCGATATACTTGACAGCGTCGCCAACGGTCAGAATGGTCTCGGCTGCGTCGTCGGGAATCTCGACGCCGAATTCTTCTTCGAACGCCATGACGAGTTCAACCGTGTCGAGGCTGTCAGCGCCCAGATCATCGATGAAGCTCGCCTGCTCCGTCACTTTGTCGGCATCGACGCCAAGGTGCTCGATGACGATCTTCTTGACGCGCTCTGCGGTGTCACTCATTTGGGCATCCTCGTCTTTTGTTTGTCTGTCTTCGTTAGCGGGCAGAATGCCGCTAATCAAGTTGAAAGATGGTCCTGCCGGAAACGCAACGGCTACGGACCGGTTTTTGCCCGAACCGCCGGGTTGCGGGCCGCATTACACGAAAAATGGGCAAGGTCCAAGCCGAAATGGTCTGTTTTCACAGCGTGCTGGCCTTGCCTGTCATTGCCCCAAAACCGCTGCGTGCTTCTGGATGGCATTCGTCAGATCATCGCCATGCCGCCATTCACGTGAATGGTCTGGCCGGTGACGTAAGCGGCTTCGTTGGAAGCGAGATAGACCACAGCGGAGGCCACTTCGGCGCTGGTGCCCATACGGCGCGTCGGGATCGCCGCCATGATCGCTTCCTTCTGCTTGTCGTTGAGCTTGTCGGTCATCGCCGATTCGATGAAGCCCGGAGCGACGCAGTTGACGGTGATGTTGCGGGTGGCGATCTCCTGCGCCAGCGATTTGGAGAAGCCGATCATGCCGGCCTTGGAGGCACAGTAATTGGTCTGACCGGGATTGCCGGTGACGCCGACGACAGAAGTGATGTTGATGATGCGGCCGTGGCGGCGGCGCATCATCGGGTGGGTGAGTTCGCGGGTAAGCCTGAACACGGCCGTCAGGTTGACTTCGAGCACCGTGTCCCAGTCGGCGTCCGACATGCGCACGAACAGCCCATCCTTGGTGATGCCGGCATTGTTGACCAGGATATCGACGCCTTCGAGATCGGCTTCCGCTTTCTGGCCAAGCGCCTTGACCTCGTCGCGGTTCGACAGGTTGGCCGGAAACAGCTTGACCCGGTCACCGAGTTCGGCGGCCAGCGCCTCCAGCCTCTCGACGCGCGTGCCGTGCAGGCCGACGATGGCGCCTTGTGCGTGAAGCACCCTGGCGATCGCCTCGCCGATCCCCCCCGAAGCACCGGTGACGAGCGCCTTGCGGCCGGTCAATTCGAACATTTTTGTCTCCAGGTTGAGAAGAGCACAGCCTCTATAGGGATGGGATCAAATGGCGCTTTATGCAAGCGCGGCCAATGCTGCCTCGACTTCAGCCGCCGAACCGACCGATGCGGTGGCGATGTCGCGGTTGATACGCCGCGCCAGGCCCGAAAGCACCTTGCCGGCACCAATTTCGTAGAGCGTGGCGACAGCGTTGGCGCCAAGCCAATCCACCGTCTCGCGCCAGCGAACGCGACCGGTCACCTGCTCGACCAGGCGCCGCGCGATCTCGTCCGGATCGCTCGACGGTGTCACCGACACATTGGAGACGACAGGAACCAAAGGTGCATTCTTCGTCACTCCGGCCAGCGCGTCTCGCATGATCTCTGCCGCCGGCGCCATCAGCGCCGAATGGAAAGGAGCCGAGACCTGCAGCATCAGCGCCCGCTTGGCTCCCTTTTCGGTGCAAAGTTTCGCCGCCAGTTCGACCGCCGCCTTGGCACCGGAAATCACCAACTGGCCGCCGCCATTGTCATTGGCGATCTGGCAGACCTTGCCGGACCCTTGCGCGGCCTCGGTGCAGGCGGCTTCGACATCGGTCTGCTCCAGCCCAATGATCGCCGCCATGGCGCCCTCGCCGGCTGGAACTGCCGCCTGCATGGCATTGCCGCGGATACGCAGCAGCCGGGCGGCATCGGCGGCGGAAATGAAGCCGGCGGCGGCAAGCGCCGAATATTCGCCCAGCGAATGGCCGGCGACATAGGCGACCTTGTCTTTCAACGAGAAACCGCGCGACTCCAGTGCCCTGATCGCTGCCAGCGATACCGCCATCAAAGCCGGCTGCGCGTTCGCCGTCAGCGTCAAGGTCTCTTCCGGACCTTCCCAGATCAGCTTCGACAGGTTTTCGCCAAGCGCGTCATCGACCTCCTGGAAGATCCTGCGCGCCTCGGGAAAGGCATCAGCGATATCCTTGCCCATGCCGACAGCCTGGCTGCCTTGTCCCGGAAAGGTGAATGCAACGGCCATGCGAGGGCTCCCGAAGACTTGTTCTGCTTGCCTGATAACACGAATTTTCCTTGCCTGTGACGCAAGGCAGCCGGTCAAGTCAAGCCCGCTTCAAACAAGCCTCAGGTCGGAACCTTCTGCCGAGTGCCTGTTCCAAAAGGACTTTTGGCGATCACTCCTGATGAAAACTGCTCACGATTCGTTTGCTGGCTCTTCTTATTTCCGATACAGGCGCTAGCTTGGCGTGACAGTTTCATGACAATCGAGTGACGCGTTTGTCGCTGGGTGGGGAAGTTAAGGTGGCCAAGAATTCGAAACGCGCCGGCGAGGCCGCGCCGCAGTTCCTGGAAGACGATCCGTCCACCGGTTATTTGCCGGGCCGGAGATGGCCGGTCGTCCGTTACGGATTGGTCAGCCTGCTGATCTCCGCCGTCCTGGTGTTCGCCATCGAGTTGATCGTGCGTGGCGATGTTGCCGGCACTGTTTCCTTCTTTCTTCAACCGCTCAAGCCCGGCTGGACGACCATCGTCGTGTTCGCCCTGATCCTGATCGGCCTCGACGCCTTGCTCGGCCGCAGTCACCAGAGCCTGATGATTGTCGCGCCGTTGACCCTGGGGCTGGCCTTTGTGGGTCATCAGAAATCGCACTATCTTGGCGATCCGCTCTATCCGACAGATTTCCTCTACGCTCGCCAGATTTTCGCCCTGCTGCCGCTCCTGGTGCGCGAACGGCCGATGACCGCGCTGGCCATGGTCGTGGGCATCGTCGTCGGACTGTCGCTGCTCGTCCACGGTTGGCGGCTGTGGCACCGCAAGGTTCCGGCCCTCAGCCGCAAAGGCCGCCTTGCGCGGCTGACGCTGGCAGTGCCTCTGCTCGCCTTCTTCGTCTCGATCATGGACTACGCCACCTTCTCGTGGACCCGGGACCGGCTGCAGATCATCCCGATCATGTGGGACCAGAAGGAAAACTATGCCTCCAACGGCTTTGCGCTCGCCTTCGCGCTTAACGTGCCGATGGCCCATGTCTCGGCCCCCTCAGGCTATTCCGACAAGGCAATCGCGGCGATCGACCGGCCGCGGACGACAGCATCGGTGCCCGATGACAAGCCCGACATCATCGTCGTCATGAGCGAATCCTTCTGGGATCCAACCAAGCTGCCTGGCGTCGCCATCACGCCGGATCCCATTCCCACAGTGCGGCGACTGCGTTCGGGTTCGATGTTCTCACCTGAATTCGGCGGCATGACCGCCAACATCGAATTCGAGGCGCTGACCGGCTTTTCCAATGCTTTCCTGCCGGCCGGCAGCATCCCCTACCAGCAATATGTGCGCACGCCGACGCCTTCGATGGCGACCTTCCTGAAGAGTGAAGGCTACAGGGCGCGCGCCATCCATCCAGGCACCAACTGGTTCTGGAACCGTGGCGCGGTGTATGCCGATTTCGGTTTCAACGATTTCAAGTCGGAAGAGACGTTGCCGCCCATGGAAAAGCGCGGACCGCTGGCATCGGATGCGGCAATGACGGATGAGATCATCCGCGAAGCCGACGCCAGCGACGATCCGGTGTTCTTCTTCGCCGTCAGCCTGCAGAACCACGGCCCCTATGAGCCGAACCGCTATAACAACCCGACCCACTCGGTACAGGCGCCGATCAGCCAGTGGGCGCGCGATTCGCTGCTGAGCTATGCGGAGGGTTCGGCCGATGCGGACCGTGGCCTTGACCGGTTGATCGAATGGGCCAAGAAGCGCGAGCGGCCAACGATCATCGCCTTTTTCGGCGACCATCTGCCGCCGTTGGGGCCGGTCTATGTCGAGACCGGGTTCCTCAAGGACAACGTCGCGCCACGCAAGGAGCCGACGCCGGAAGCGGCCCTTGAACATCACGAGACACCGCTGGTCGTCTGGTCGAACCGCTCCGGTCCGGTCAAGGACCTCGGCACGGTGAGCCCGGCATTCCTGCCCTATCATATCCTGACGGCCGCGGGCATCACCCATCCCTACTACACCGGTTTCCTGGGCGAGATGCGGGAGCGCTACCGCGTCGTCGACCGCAACCTGCTGTTGACACCGACTGGCCAAGCCACGCCCGATTGGTCGCGTCAGAAGGAGATCGACCCGGCGATCCGCGATTTCCAGCTGATCCAGTACGATATGATGTTCGGCAAGCGCCATGCGGCGCCGGACTTCTTCCCCGAGACGGTCAACAAGGTCGTCGCCCATACGAGCTGAGCCAATCGGCGAGCGCTGACCTCCCTGTGATGCGCCTTCCAGGTCGGCCGCTCAGTTGGTCAGTTGCAGCTTGGAGAACTTGTTGGCGATCTGTTGGAATACGTTCGGCAGTTTGGCCGGATCGTTGACCGCATAGTAGCCGCTCGAGTCGGAAGCGCAGGCGCTGTAAAGCGCACGGTTTGCCGCGGTGTCGGATTGGAGCACCATGGTGTAGATTTGCACACCTTGGTTCTTCAACTGCGTGCACACGCTCTTGGTCCAGCCGTCCACATTGCGGGCCGCCGTCGTCTGATTATCCGACCCAAAGCGGCCACCCGCCAGATAGCCATAGGACGTGTAGTCGGACCTTGTCAGCTGGTTACTGGCGCCGTAGACGACATTCTCGCCATCGGTGAGCAGCATGACGATCTTGCTGACGCCCGGCGTCCTGAACGGCGCACCATCCGTGTAGGGCGCCCCTGGCGAAAGCACCCGCATACCCCATGACAGGCCTTCCGAGACATTTGTGCCGGAGCCGTTCCATTCCGTCATCTGACTTGCTGCTTTGCGCAATTTATCGAAATCATCGGTCAAGGGAACAATCGGGGTGGGGCAGGAACGGTTCGGGCCAACGGTTACCGCGCTGCCGGTTTCGGTGACGATCTTGTTCGTCGAGGCCACGTATTTGGCGACTTTTTCCAGGTCCGCGTCGACCGTGCCACCAAGCAGACCGCTGAGATCGATGCCGAGAATATTGACGCCTGGCTTGGCGAGTTCGGTCTTGTCGATGGAGTCGTCGAGGTAGGAATTGTTATAGCCGGTGACAGAGTTGCCGTAGGAGCCTGACGGCTTGGTGGCAGCCGCAGGATCGTCGGGAGCAAAATAGGGCACGAACAAGGTGTCCGGATTCGACGGATCGGGCGGCGTGTCGGAGATGTTGTAGGAGCCGGAGCGAGCCTCGACGCAGCCCTTCCACCCGGTGCCGTTCCACCCTCCCTTTTGCCCAAGTTGCTTGAACAGCGCCATGTGATTCGGCCGCTTGCCGTCGATGACAGGGAAATTGATGCCATTGGTGGGCGATTTCCCGTCCATGTCGATCCAGGCCGGATCGAACCCGTCGCCATTGACGTTGACGGCCGTCACGAATGGAACCAGTGAGGCGCGGACCTGGCGCGTCGGCGATTTTGTCGCCTCGAGCGTGTCCAGCAGCGACTTTGTCGCCGTCCTCAATGCCGTCATGCGGGCGCCGGCCATCGAGCCGGTATTATCCAGCACCAGAACGACTTCGAGCTGGTTGTTTGATTCGACGGCCGACGCTTCGACCACGATGTGCTTGTTCTGGCCAAACAGGAAGGCGAAGTTCAGGTTGACGTCCGCCGAGGCGACAGCCTTGGTCTTGATGAAGTTGACCCCCCTGTCGGCGGTCAGCGTCGCTTGTACGTTGATGAGTTCGCCATGCCCGGCGATGTTGGCCTGAAAATAACGGTCGAAGGCGTCGGTGCGGGTAATGTCCAGATCGCCAAGATGCGAGGAGGCAAGGTTTGCCGCGTCGAGAGCATTCTGGAGGTTGCTTTTTGCCCGCATGATGGTGGTCACGTCGACCGCGAAAGCCACGGCTGACAAGATGGCCGGCAGGCCCAGCCCGAGCAATAGCGTGAAATTGCCGCTCCTCGAGCGCCAGAATCTGTTGAGAAGCATCCTTACCCCAGGAAATGCTTGCCGCTTGTTATGCGGGTTGACCGGGCTTTTGCCCCTTCCATGATGAACCGACCGTTGACAGCGAGGCTCAACCCTGCACAACCTGACATTGTGGTTAAGGGCTGGTTGCCGTAAAATCGCCGGGCCGTACCGGCGCTGCGGCTTGATTTTCCAGCGCCCTGCGACATCGGGGACGCCGCTTGCGCTTGCCTTATCAGTGAATTGCTGTATAGACGCCGCCAATCTGCCGGTCCCAGCTGGGGGCTGAACGGAGGGCCGGAGGTTTTTATCAAAAGCCTTCGTGTGAAGCCAGAAGCGCTTCCGCCTCCCGTGTCTCCGCTCTCGACCGTCTCGTCATGCTCCTTTCTTCCCCGCGCCTCGTTGGGCTCCACGGGTCAGAGAAGTTGCAGAGGCTTTTGCCGCCGGGAACCGGGAGAGAAACGAAGAAAGGCACGAAAGACATAATGGCTCTTTACGAACATGTGTTTCTTGCCCGGCAAGACCTCTCGCAGCAGCAGGTCGATGCGCTTGTCGAACAGTACAAGGGCGTCATCGCAGCGAATGGCGGGTCCGTCGGCCGGGTCGAGAACTGGGGACTGAAGTCCCTCACCTACCGGGTCAACAAGAACCGGAAGGCCTACTACACGCTCATGGATTTGAACTGCCCGCCGGCGGCTCTCAACGAGATGGAGCGCCAGATGGGTCTGTCCGAGGACGTCCTGCGTTTCCTGACCATCAAGGTCGAGGCGCATGAGGAAGGTCCCTCGGCCATGATGCAGAAGCGCGAAGAGCGCTCCGAGCGCGGCAGCTTCGGCGACCGCGACCGTGGCGATCGTGGCCCACGTTCGTTCGGCGACCGCGATCGCGGCGACCGTGGCGATCGTCCGCCGCGCAGCTTCGGTGATGCCGGTGGCGAGCGTGGTCCGCGCCGTCCGCGCGAAGGCTTTGAAGGGGGTGCAGAATAATGGTCGACATCAATCAGATCCCGACCCGGCGCCCATTCCATCGTCGCCGCAAGACCTGCCCGTTCTCCGGTGCCAACGCGCCCAAGATCGACTACAAGGACGTGCGTCTCCTGCAGCGCTACATCTCCGAGCGCGGCAAGATCGTGCCGTCGCGCATCACCGCCGTCAGCCAGAAGAAGCAGCGCGAGCTCGCCAAGGCGATCAAGCGCGCCCGTTTCCTCGGCCTGCTGCCCTACGTGGTCCGTTAAATACGATCCAAGCGGGCGGTTTTACCGCCCGCTTTTCCTGCCGATCGCGACGGGCGCGACCGGTTCCGAACCAAAAATCCCGAGTTGGATTTCGAGAGAAATCCTAACTGCCTGAACAGGCAGGACAGCGACACCGGCGCCACGTCGTGCCCAGAGCTTCCTGACCTGTTCCACAGACATTCGGCGTCGATCCCGGGGATTGGCGTCCAACCAAAGGAACAAAACCATGGAAGTCATTCTTCTCGAACGCGTTTCCCGCCTCGGCCAGATGGGCGATACCGTCAAGGTCAAGGACGGCTTTGCCCGTAATTTCCTGTTGCCGCAGGGCAAGGCGCTGCGCGCCAACGAAGCCAACAAGAAGAAGTTCGAAGGCCAGCGCGCCCAGCTCGAAGCCCGCAATCTGGAGCGCAAGTCGGAAGCCAGCCAGGTTGCTGAAAAGCTCGACGGCAAGAGCTTCATCGCGGTCCGTTCGGCCGGCGAGACCGGTCAGCTCTACGGTTCGGTGTCGACGCGCGACATCGCCGATCTGCTGACGGCGGAAGGCTTCACGGTCAACCGCAACCAGATCCAGCTCAACCAGCCGATCAAGACAATCGGTCTCACCAATGTGGCGATCGCGCTGCATCCGGAAGTCGAAGTCACGATCACGCTCAACATCGCCCGCACAGCCGACGAGGCCGAGCGCCAGGCCAAGGGCGAGACGCTGACCACCGCCGAAGCCATCTATGGCGACGACATCAACGACAATGCGCGACCGGAAAACTTCTTCGATCCGAACGCCGAGTTCGACGGCGGCGAAGACAACGCCTGACGGGACAGTCTGGGCGCCGGACCGGCACTCAGACCATCCCGCCGCTTTCCAGTCATTCTGGACTAATGCCCGGGCCTCTCGCCCGGGCATTTTTGTGCCAAAAGGAACTTTTCGAAACCCTACATATTGATGCAGAATAGGACAGCCTGTCTGACCGTGAGGGGACATCTGAGCATGAATATTCTGTTGAAGCGCATTCTCGACCGCCTGGTGCGCTCGGGCAATCTCAAGGTAACCGGGCCCAAAGGCGCGACGTTCACCTTCGGCGACGGCAGCGGCGAGCCGGTGCACATGCACATCAAGACCAGGCATGCCGAACGCGCCATCACTTTCGATCCGATGCTGGCGGTGCCTGAATCCTACATGGACGGCGAGCTCGACATTCTCGAGGGCGGTGTACTTGGATTGATGCGCATCGCCTTCCAGAACATGGGCAGCGGCGGCATCGACGCGACCTGGTCGAAAGCCATCGAGGGCCTGCGCCACGCCTTCCGCCGGCTGCAGCAGATCAACACCACCTCGCGCTCGCGCCGCAACGTGCAGCGCCACTACGATCTTTCGGGCGAGCTTTACCGGCTCTTCCTCGACGAGGACATGCAGTATTCCTGCGCCTATTTCGAGCAGCCGGACATGACGCTGGACGAGGCCCAGGCGGCCAAGAAACGGCATATCGCCGCAAAGCTCAGGCTGAAGGCCGGCCAGACCGTGCTCGACATCGGCTCCGGCTGGGGCGGGCTCGGCCTTTATCTCGCCAAGGCGTTCGACGTCGACGTGCAGGGCGTGACGCTGTCGACGGAACAGCATGGCGTCGCCACCGACCGGGCGCACGCGCAAGGGCTGGAGAACCACGTCCATTTCGAGCTGAAGGACTACCGCGAGATCAATGAACGCTTCGACCGCATCGTTTCGGTCGGCATGTTCGAGCATGTCGGCGTCAACCACTTCCGGACCTTCTTCGACAAGGCGGCAACCTTGCTGAAGCCCGATGGCGTGATGCTTCTGCACACGATCGGCCGCTCCGGCGTGCCTTGGGCGACCAGCGCCTTCATCCGCAAGTATATTTTCCCGGGCGGCTACATACCGGCAATGTCGGAAGTGCTCCCGGCGATCGAGAAGTCCGGCCTCGTGGTCACGGACATCGAGATCCTGCGGCTCCACTATGCCGATACGCTGAAGCATTGGGGCGAGCGCTTCGCCGCCAACCGCGACAAGGCCAGGGCGATCTATGACGAACGCTTCTGCCGCATGTGGGAATTTTATCTCGCCGCCTCGGAAGCCGCGTTCCGCTGGCAGGACCTGGTCATTTTCCAGTTCCAGATCGCCAAGAAGAACGACACGCTGCCGATGACCCGCGACTACATGGCCAAATGCGAAAAGGCGCTGGAAATGCGTGACATGGGCCACCGCGAGGCGGCTCCTGTCGAAAAGCCCGCCAAGCCCGCCCGTCGCCGCAAGGTGGCGGAGTAGGCATACCATCGGCACGCCGTTCGCCATTGGCGCTTGCCATTCCCGGCCCATGCCCTGAAAAAAGGCCTCGTGATCGTCGCGAGGCCTTTTCATGACCTATCTCATCTATGCCGCCGCAGCACTGGCCGAGATCGCCGGCTGCTTTTCGGTATGGGCCTGGTGGCGGCTGGAAAGGTCGCCGCTGTGGCTGGCGCCAGGCTTCGCCTCGCTGCTTCTGTTTGCCTGGCTTCTGGCGCTGGTCGACATCAATGCCGCTGGCCGCGCCTATGCCGCTTATGGCGGAATCTATATCATTGCCTCGTTGGCCTGGCTGTGGCTGGTGGAAGACGTACGGCCCGACCGCTGGGATTTTGCCGGTGCCGCGCTTTGCATCGTCGGAGCTTCGGTTATCCTGCTCGCACCGCGAGGGGCATAGCGTGGAATTGCCAGCATCTCTTCGACAAGCTGTCGATCGTATCCTGGAAAGGGTTCCGCTGCCGGAGCTGAAGCAGGCGGCGAAAACCCTGTCGGACCGCTACCGGGCCGAACTTCGCGACGGCCGTCTGCACATGGCTCAGGACATGGCGGTCAAGGCTTATCTGGCGGCGCGGCTGCCGGCGACTTATGCCGCGGTCCGCGCCAGCCTTGGCGCTTTGAATGAGGCCCGGCCGGATTTCATGCCGAAAACCTTGCTCGATGTTGGCGCTGGCCCTGGTACGGTGCTTTGGGCCACCAGCGATCTCTGGCCTGATCTCGAACAGGCCGTGCTGTTGGAAGCAAGTGCCGCGGTGCGCAAGGTCGGCGAGATGCTCGCCGCCGATGCGCTTGCCGCCCGAACCGTCTGGCAGGCCGGTGACGTCACGATCGACCTTGGTGACGTTGAGTCGGCAGACCTCGTCACATGCGCCTATGTGCTGGACGAGATCGTGCCGGCATCCCTGCCCAAAATGGTCGACCGGCTATGGCAGCTCACGAAAGACACATTGCTGATCGTCGAACCAGGCACGCCGGCGGGCTGGCAGCGAATTCTGACAGTGCGCACGCAATTGATCGCGGACGGCGCGCATCTGCTGGCGCCTTGTCCGCACCAGGCACCCTGCCCGCTCAGCCCGCCCGACTGGTGCCACTTTTCCCGCCGCGTCGCCCGCTCGCGCCTGCACCGGCTGGCCAAGGACGCCGAGGTGCCGTGGGAAGACGAGAAATTCATTTTTGTCGCCGCGTCGCGTCAGCCGGCCGCCTATCGAGCGGCGCGTGTGATTGCGCCGCCGAAATCCGGCTCCGGCAAGGTGTCGCTGAAACTTTGCGAGCCGGACGGAGGCGCGGGCGAAAAGCTGTTTACGAAGCGGGATGGGGACGTGTTCAGGCTGGCCAGACGCCTGGACTGGGGCGATGCCATGGACCCCGGCACCACTTAAGTGGCCGATTGTTCTTGCTTCGTTCCATGGCCTCGCATAAGAATCGAAGCCCGCCGAGTCAACCGGAATCGGGGCACAGGAACACTGTCCTGTGGACGGTTTGCCGTCCCTGTGAACAAACGGGGCATCGGGGCCGTTTGGTCGTACGGTGATGCAGAAAGGTCAGCATGGTTTCGCCTCGTTCTGATATCGAAAGGCCGGGATCGAAATCGGGGGTATCATGGCAGAGGCAGCGCGAAAATTCGGCGTGGCGGAGCAACCGCTTTATCGCGAGGCGCCGAACAACATTGAGGCGGAGCAGGCGCTGCTCGGCGCGATTCTCGTCAATAACGATGCCTTCTACCGTGTCTCCGACTTCCTGAAACCAGGCCATTTCTACGAGCCCCTGCACCGCAGGATCTTTGAAGTCGCGGCTGAGCTCATCCGCATGGGCAAGGTGGCGACGCCGATTACCTTGAAGACCTTTCTGCCGGCCGACGAGAAGGTCGGCGACATGACGGTGGCGCAATATGTCGTGCGGCTGGCGGTGGAAGCCGTCACCGTCGTCAACGCCACCGACTATGGCCGTGCCATCTACGATCTGGCGACGCGCCGCGCGCTGATCACCGTCGGCGAGGATATGGTCAACATCGCTTATGACGCGCCGGTCGACATGTCGCCTTCCGAGCAGATCGAGGACGCCGAACGCCGCCTGTTCGAACTGGCCGAAACCGGACGCTATGATGGCGGCTTCGAGAGCTTCACCGACGCGGTCAAGACCGCCGTCGACATGGCGAACGCCGCCTATATGCGCGACGGCGGTCTGTCGGGCCTGGCCACCGGCATGCGCGATCTCGACCGCCGCATGGGCGGCCTGCAACCCTCCGACCTGATCGTCCTTGCCGGCCGTCCGGGCATGGGCAAGACGTCGCTCGCCACCAACATCGCCTTCAACGTCGCCGAGGCCTATGTGCCGGCACAACAGGCCGACGGCTCGTTCAAGGCGGCCAATGGCGGCGTCGTCGGATTCTTCTCGCTCGAAATGTCGTCCGAACAGCTCGCAACCCGTATCATTTCCGAACAGACGGAAATCTCTTCGTCGAAGATCCGCCGCGGCGAAATCAGTGAAATGGACTTCGAAAAGCTGGTCGCCTGTTCGCAGACCATGCAGAAGATTCCCCTTTTCATCGACCAGACCGGCGGCATCTCGATCGCGCAATTGTCTGCCCGCGCGCGCCGCCTGAAGCGCCAGCGCGGCCTCGACCTCATCGTCATCGACTATATCCAGCTGATGCAAGGGTCCAGCGCCAAGGCATCGCAGAACCGCGTCCAGGAAATCACCGAGATCACCACGGGCCTGAAGGCGTTGGCAAAAGAGCTGACCGTGCCGATCATCGCGCTCTCACAGCTGTCGCGTCAGGTCGAAAGCCGCGACGACAAGCGCCCGCAGCTCTCGGACTTGCGCGAATCCGGTTCGATCGAGCAGGACGCCGACGTCGTGATCTTCGTGTACCGCGAAGAATACTATCTCAAGAACCGCGAGCCGAAGCTTGGCACCGAGGAATACGTCAAGTGGGAAAACGAGATGAACGAGATGCGCGGCAAGGCCGAGGTCATCGTCGCCAAGCAGCGCCACGGGCCGACGGGCACGGTCACGCTGGCCTTCCACGGTGAATTCACACGCTTCTCCGACCTCGCCGAGGAGCATCATATTGCGGAGAGGTTCGAGTAGCTTCTTGAGAAAGGTCTCATTCCTTCGCGCCCCCCTCTGTCCTGCCGGACATCTCCCCTTCAAGGGGGGAGATCGGCAATTTCGATTCTGTCGCTCACCTTGCAACGATGACGATAGGCGAAAGCCGTCGCGACATCCGATCTCCCCCCTCGAGGGGAAGATTGCCGGCAGGCCAGAGGGGAGCGCTGTCCCGCCAAGCTATCCAGCGATGTTCGAATCGGACCGCGCCTGATGGCCAAATCCCGCGTTCAATTCATCTGCCAGAATTGCGGATCGGTGCATCAGCGCTGGGCCGGCAAATGCGATGCCTGCGGCGAGTGGAACACGCTGGTCGAGGAAGGCACGTCCGGCGGTATCGGCTCGGGGCCGGCCAACACCCGCAACGCCCGCAAGGGCCGCGCGGTGGTGCTGACGACGCTTTCCGGCGATATAGAGGATGCGCCGCGCATCGTCTCGGGCATTGGCGAACTCGACCGCGCCACCGGTGGCGGTTTCGTGCGCGGCTCGGCGCTGCTGGTCGGCGGTGATCCCGGCATCGGCAAGTCGACGCTGCTCACCCAGGCCGCCGCCGCTCTTGCCTCGAGAGGCCACCGCATCGTCTATGTCTCAGGCGAAGAAGCCGTCGCGCAGATCAGGCTTCGCGCGCAGCGCCTCGGCGTCGCGTCCACCCCGGTCGAGTTGGCGGCGGAAACCAATGTCGAGGACATCCTCGCCACCATCGCGGACGGCAAGCGCCCGGACCTCGTCATTCTCGATTCGATCCAGACGCTTTGGACCGATCTTGCCGATTCGGCGCCAGGCACCGTTACCCAGGTGCGTGCCGCCGCCCAGGCGATGATCCGTTACGCCAAATCCACAGGTGCGGCGATCGTTCTCGTCGGCCATGTCACCAAGGAAGGCCAGATCGCGGGCCCGCGCGTGGTCGAGCACATGGTTGACGGCGTGCTCTATTTCGAGGGCGAAGGCGGCCACCACTACCGCATCCTGCGCACGGTGAAGAACCGCTTCGGACCGACCGACGAGATCGGCGTTTTCGAAATGTCGGACAAGGGTTTGCGCGAAGTCTCCAACCCATCGGAGCTGTTCCTTGGCGAGCGGCATGCGAAATCGCCCGGTGCGGCCGTTTTCGCCGGCATGGAGGGCACAAGGCCCGTTCTGGTCGAGATCCAGGCGCTGGTCGCGCCGTCCTCGCTCGGCACGCCGCGCCGGGCGGTGGTCGGCTGGGACGGGGCGCGGCTGTCGATGGTGCTGGCGGTGCTGGAGGCGCATTGCGGCGTTCGCTTCGGCCAGCACGACGTCTATCTCAACGTCGCCGGCGGCTATCGCATCAGCGAGCCGGCGGCCGATCTCGCGGTCGCCGCAGCACTGGTTTCCTCGCTCACCGGTCTTGCCCTTCCCGCCGATTGCGTCTATTTCGGCGAAATCAGCCTATCGGGCGCGGTGAGGCCGGTTGCGCATGCGCAACAGCGCCTCAAGGAAGCCGAAAAGCTGGGTTTTGGTAGCGCGGTTCTGCCCTTGGGCAGCGAGGAACTTGCTGGAGGGATCGGGGCCGGCGCTTTCCAGCCCACCGAGCTTACCGACCTCGTGGCGCGCATAGCCGGCTCGCGGCGCAGCCGCGCCGACGATGAAGAGTGACGCGGCTCGTCGAGCCGTGAAAAAGAGATCGGAGTGGGGCGAAAGACATGCCGATTACGCTGCTTGACGGAATTCTCGTCGGCTTCACCCTGGTCTCGGCGATGCTCGCCATGGTTCGCGGCTTCTCGCGCGAGGTCCTGTCGGTCGTCTCGTGGGCGGCGGCAGCAGCGGCGGCTTTCTTCTTCTACAAACCGGTCCTGCCCTATCTGAAGCCCTACATCGAAAATGAGAAGATCGCGATGGCGGCCTCCGCCGGCGTCGTCTTCATCATCGCGCTGATCGTCGTCTCGGTCATCACCATGAAGCTCGCCGACTGGATCATCGATTCCCGCATCGGCGCGCTCGACCGGACACTTGGCTTCCTCTATGGCGCCGCGCGCGGCATCCTGGTGGTGGCGGTGGCACTTTTGTTCTTCAACTGGCTGGCCGGCGCCAAGGCTCCGGCCTGGGTCACGGATGCCAAATCGCGGCCGTTGCTGGAATCGATAGGCGCCAAGATCGAGAACCTGCTGCCAGCCGACACCGAAAACGCAATTCTCAAGAAGTTCAGCCCGAAAACAGGCGCCGAGACCCCGGCTGCGCCCGATGCACCGGCGGCGGATGCGCCAGCGGCGGATGCGCCGACAACAGGTGACGACGCCAATGCGCCGGCTCCTGACGATAATGACGCCGGCCCGGCGGACAACACGGCCAAGCCGGCGCCGGCAGCACCTGCTAACTGACGCCCCAAACGGGGCGCCAGAACGTGCGACCATGTGAAGGACTGCAGGCAGTGCGTTGCTTTCGACGCGCGAGCGCCTTATATGGCGATTTTAGCGGAGCTTAAGATGGCAGACGCAGACGACGTGCTTTCCGCCGAGGCCGACGACCATTTCCATGACGAATGCGGCGTGTTCGGCATTTTCGGCCGGCAAGACGCGGCAGCCATCGTCACGCTAGGCCTGCACGCGCTGCAGCATCGCGGCCAGGAGGCGGCCGGTATCGTTTCCTATGACGGCACGCAGTTCCATGTCGAACGCCATGTTGGCCTGATCGGCGACACATTCACCAAACAACGGGTCATCGACAGCCTGCAGGGCAACCGGGCCATTGGTCACACACGCTACGCCACGACCGGCGGCGCCGGCATGCGCAACATTCAGCCCTTCTTCGCCGAACTCGCCGATGGCGGCTTTGCCGTCGCCCATAACGGCAATTTGACCAATGCCATGACAGTGCAGCGTGCATTGCAGAAGCAAGGCGCGATCTTCTCTTCCACTTCCGACACCGAGACGCTCCTGCATCTGGTGGCGACCAGCAAGGAACGGGATCTCAACTCGCGCTTCATTGATGCGGTACGGCAGGTCGAGGGCGCTTTTTCGCTGGTGGCGATGACAGCCAAGAAGATGATCGGCTGCCGCGATCCACTCGGTATCCGCCCGCTGGTGCTGGGCGATCTCGACGGCGCATGGATCCTTGCCTCCGAAACCTGCGCTCTCGACATTATCGGCGCGCGCTTCGTGCGCGACCTGAAACCCGGCGAGATGGTCGTCATCACCTCCAAGGGCATTGAAAGCCTGTTTCCGTTCGAGCCGCAGAAGACCCGCTTCTGCATCTTCGAATATGTCTATTTCGCCCGGCCGGACTCTTCGGTCGAGGGCCGCAACGTTTACGAGGTGCGCAAGCGCATCGGTGCCGAACTGGCGCAGGAAAACCCTGTCGAGGCCGACATTGTCGTGCCGGTGCCGGATTCCGGCACACCGGCGGCAATCGGCTTCAGCCAGGCGGCGGGCATACCCTTCGAACTCGGCATCATCCGCAACCATTATGTCGGCCGCACCTTCATCCAGCCCGGCGATTCGATCCGCCATATGGGCGTCAAGCTGAAGCATAATGCCAACCGCCGCATGATCGAGGGCAAGCGCGTGGTTCTGGTCGACGATTCGATCGTGCGCGGCACCACCAGCCAGAAGATCGTGCAGATGGTTCGTGACGCCGGCGCCAAGGAGGTGCATATGCGCATCGCCTCGCCGCCGACCAGCGCCTCCTGCTTCTACGGCGTCGACACGCCGGAGAAGTCGAAGCTTCTGGCTTCGCGCATGTCTGTGCAGGAAATGGCTGAATTCATCCGCGTCGATTCACTCGGCTTCCTGTCGATCGACGGCCTCTACCGCGCCGTCGGCGAGGCCGGCCGCGACAGTGAGCAGCCGCAATTCTGCGATGCCTGCTTCACCGGCCAGTATCCGACCCGCCTGCTCGACTTCGAAGGCCACGACAATGTGCGCACCCTGTCACTGCTGGCGACGAGCGGGTCGTAGGATTGCCGGACCATCATCAGCCCAGCCAGACTTCCGGAATCCATCGCATGACCCTCGACCTCACCGGCCGCGTCGCGGTCGTCACCGGCGCCTCGCGCGGCATAGGCTATTTCATCGCCAGGGAACTGGCGGCCGCCGGTGCCCATGTGATTGCGGTTGCGCGCACCGTTGGCGGACTGGAAGAGCTCGACGATCAGATCAAGGCAGGCGGCGGCCAGGCAACGCTGGTGCCGCTCGACCTCGCCGACATGGCCGGCATCGACCGGCTGGGCGGCGCCATCCACGAGCGCTGGGGCAAGCTCGACATCCTCGTCGCCAATGCCGGCGTGCTCGGCGTCATCTCGCCGATCGGCCATGTCGAGGCCAAGACCTTCGAAAAGGTGATAACCATCAACGTGACCTCGACCTGGCGGCTGATCCGCTCGGTCGACCCTCTGCTGCGGCTCTCGGATGCCGGCAGGGCCGTCATTCTTTCTTCCAATACCGCGCATTCGGCGCGCGCCTTCTGGGCGCCTTACGCAGCGTCGAAGGCGGCGGTCGAAACCATGATGCGCTCCTGGGCGCATGAGACGCAAAGCTTGCCGTTGCGAGTCAACGCCGCCGATCCAGGTGCCACCCGCACCGCGATGCGAGCCCAGGCCGTCCCCGGTGAGGATCCGGAGACGCTGCCGCATCCTTCAGAGATCGCCAAGCGCATCGTGCCGCTGGCCAGCCCCGATTTGAAGGAAACCGGGCTGATCTTCCAAGCCAAGCACAACCGCTTCGTCGCTTATAAGCAGCCGGAATAACCTAGGGCTGCAAGACGCTGGTTTCAGAAATCCGCCGGATCATCACGCGGCTGTGATTTAAGGTGGAAAGGCCGCGCCGCGGTCATGCTTTCGTCATTTCCGCGGAGTTGGTAGAATCGTAGCGACTCCCACAACAAGCGCCCGAGCTGGGCAGAACAAGGAAATTCCCATGGCTTCGACCGCAGCGTTGGTCTGGTATCTGGTAATCGCCGGCCCGCAGGGTGGCATGGTGGTGCTGCCCAGCACCTTCGACAAGCGTGAACAATGCACCGCCGCCATCACCGAATATCAGAAGCAGCCGACACCGACCGGCTGGTCTATCCAATGCGTGCCGAGTGCCTCGCCCTTCACCGACGAGGGCGATGCCGAACAGCCGTCAGCCCAGTAAAGCTTAATCTCCCCCTTGAGGTGGAGACGGCCGGCAGGCAGAGGAGGCTCGCCGCGCATGAAGCGCCGGCCTCCTTTATTCATCAGGAAGTCGCGTCAGGACGTGCCGGCCCTCTGTCGCCCTTGGCGACATCTCCCCTCGAGGGGAGATCATCAGCGCTGGGCCGTCACCGTCAGTTCCGGCTTCTGATTGATGGTTTGGAACACCACGCAATAGCGCTCGGTCAGTCTCAGCAGTGAATCGATGCGTTCCTGCGTTTCATCCGTGTCGAAATTGAAATTGAGCCGGATGGCGCGAAAACCGACCGGTGCGTCCTTGGCGACACCGAGCGTTCCTCGAAAATCAAGATCCCCTTCGGCTTCCACCGTGGCGGTGCCGAGCTTGAACTCGAGCGCCGTCGCCACCGCCTTCAGCGTTACCCCGGCGCAGGCCACCAGGGCTTCGAGCAGCATATCGCCGGAGCAGAGCTCAAGCCCTGAGCCGCCCGTTGCCGGATGCAGGCCGGCGATCGCCAGCGCCCTGCCCGTCTCCACCTTGCAGGCGATCGACTGGTCGTCGAGGCTGCCCCGGGCCTTCAGCGTGATCAGCGCGCGCGAAGCATCGTCGCGGTAGACCTCCTTGAGCGGTGCCTGCATGGCCTTGAGTGCGGTGGCGTCCATTTTCCGTTCCTTTCGGGGGGTCCTTTCGCCTTGATAGCATTGTCTTGCGAGGCATGTGCAAATCCTGAGAGATGCTAGCGAAGGAACGCGGCGGTAATTGTGCCGAACCACTGACTTCGACGTTTCCTTTGACTTCGACCGCCCCAGCCATACCTATGCGGCAGTCGTTCTCGCGGAGGCACCATGCCGCTCAAACTGAAACTGGTCCCTCTCATCGTTTTGATGCTTGCCGCCTTTGCGCAGCCCGTGCTTGCCGAGACCACCGAGCGGCCGGTACCCACAGGCGGGGTGCTGTCGCTGCTGCCGCAGCCGCAGACTACCAATCATTCGATCACGCTAGCCGGACGCAAGCTCGACTATCAGGCAAAGGCCGGCACGCTGTCGCTGCGTTCCGGCAAGGGCGACGTGACGGCGGAGATGTTCTATGTCGCCTATGTGTTGCAGCCGCCGGCGACCCCGGTAAAGGAGCCAAGACGCCCCATCACCTTCGTGTTCAATGGCGGCCCGGGAGCAGCTTCCGCTTATCTGCATATCGGCGCGCTCGGCCCGCGCATAATCGCAACCGGCGCCGATGGCGAATTCCTGCCCCCGCCGCAAAAGCTGATCGACAATCCGGACAGTTGGCTCGACATGACCGACCTCGTCTTTGTCGATCCGGTCGGAACCGGCTACAGCCGTGAGGCACCGGGCCAGGACACGCATGATTTCTGGGGTGTCAATCAGGATGCCAGTTCGATGGGCGCTTTCATCCGGCTGTATCTCGCGCAGAACGGCCGCACGGGATCGCCGCTGTTCCTCGCCGGGGAAAGTTATGGCGGGTTCCGGGCGGCACTGCTGGGCCGCACCCTGCAGGAAGACATCGGTGTCGGCCCGAGCGGCATCGTGCTGATCTCGCCGGCGCTGGAATTCATGCTGGTGCTACCCGACCAGTTCGAGCCGCTGCATTGGGCGCTCGAACTGCCTTCGCTGGCAGCGGCACGGCTGAGTGCCGACGGCGTTGCCGGCGAGGCGCTGCGGGCCAAGCTCGCCGAGATCGAGCGATATGCATTGGGCGACTATCTCACCGCGATTGCGAGCGGACTGGAGGAAGGCGGGCGAGTTGCGAGCAAGCGCGTGGCGGAAATCACCGGGCTGCCGCTCGATGTCGTGCAGCGGAATTTTGCGCGCGTCCCGACCGACCTGTTCGCAAGGGAGTTTGCCCGCGCCAGAGGTAAAGTGCTCAGTCCCTATGACGCCATGATCGGCACGGCCGACATCGCGCCCGAGAGTGCTCGCATTGCTGGCCCCGATCCGGTGCTCGACCGCAGCGTGCCGGCGCTGACTTCGGCTTTCGTCGGCTATGTCCGCGACGAGCTGAATTTCCGCACCGACGTCAGCTATCGGCTGCTCAACGGGGAGATCACCCGCAGTTGGGATTACGGCACCTCGCGGCAGGGTTATGCCGGTGTGATGACCGATCTGCAGCGAGCGCGGGCGCTCAATCCATCGCTGGGCGTCGTGATCGTCAACGGCTATACCGACCTGGTCACACCCTATCTGGCCTCACGCTATCTGGTAAGCCAGCTGCCCTCACTTGCCGATACCAAGCCCATTCGCCTCGATGTCGTCGAAGGTGGGCACATGATGTACTTGCGCCCGGACGGCCGGCGGGCGCTGAAGGATGCGGCCTCGGAACTCTATCAAGCCACGCAGTGAGCGCGTTGGCCCTGCCCCAACGCATGCCTGGCGCTGGAATAGCGCCGCGCAGGCTTTCCCCCGTATAGCTGATGGCAGCGGAGCCGACGGGACAGGAACCGCCATCACGCAAGCAGTCCGACGCCGCATGGCCGATATCGCTATTCTCGAAACACGCGAAAGGGTTCTCGCCGGAATCCTTTTGACCGGCGCCGCCTACTTGCTGTTTTCGACGCAGGACGCCTCGATCAAGCTGCTGGTCACCGGCCTGACGGTCTGGCAGATCATGTTCTTCCGCAGTGTCACCGTTCTCGGCGCTTGCGCGGTGATCGGCGGGCGGGCGCTGTTTGCCGACACGGTGCGCTCGTCGATCGTACGGCCAATGCTGGTGCGCAGTGCCTTCACGCTCGCCGCCTGGCTTTGTTATTATAATGCCGCCCGTAGCCTGCAGCTCGCCGAACTGACCACTGTCTACTACGCGGCCCCGATCATCGTCACCGTGCTTTCGGTATTCTTGCTCGGCGAAATGGTGCCGTTGCTGCGCTGGCTGGCGGTATTGATCGGCTTTGCCGGCGTCTTCGTCGCTTGCGACCCCACCCATCTCGGTCTGTCCGTTCCGGTGCTGCTGGTACTGGCGGCGGCTCTCCTATGGGCCATCGCCATCGTACTCCTGCGCAAGACCGCGCTTGCCGAACGCTCGATGGTCCAGCTCCTGCTCAACAATTTCTATTTCCTGATGTTTTCGGTGGCGCCGGCTCTGTTGTGGTGGCATGCGCCGGATTTGCCTCAGTTGCTGCTTCTTGCCAGCGTCGGCGCGCTCGGCGGCCTGGCGCAATATCTTCTCTTCGAAGGCATGAAACGCACGCCGGCATCGATCCTCGCCCCACTCGAATATAGTTCGCTGTTGTGGGCTTTCGCGCTCGGCTTCGCGATCTGGGGCGACGTGCCGCGCCGCGAGGTTTTCCTGGGCGCCGCCCTTATCGTCGCCGCCGGCCTGCTGATCGTGGGCGGCGAGCATTTCCGCAAGCGGTTGTGATGTGGATGGCCTTCACTGCTGACATGACGATGGCAGGACATGGCGGGATAGGCTGGCGGCATGACTGACATGGCGGCTACGACCGAGACCCCCGAACGCACGCTTGGCATCATATTGGTGTCGTCATCGGCTGCCGTGTTCGGTCTGACCGGTGTGCTGACCAAGTCGATCCATGCCGATCCGCTGACGATCACCTGCTGGCGCGGCTTTGTCGGCTCGATCCTGATCAGCCTCTATGTGCTGTGGCGCCGCCACCGCTCGGGCAACCGTGAAACGCTGCGGCTTGGCTGGCGCGGCTGGCTGCTGGCGGTGGAAGGCGCGCTCGCCAGCATCGCCTTCATTTCCGCCTTCAAGTTCACTTTCGTCGCCAATGTCGCGGTCATCTATGCGACGTCGCCTTTCATTGCCGCCCTGCTGGCCTGGGTACTGGTACGCGAACCTTTCCGCCTGCAGACGATGGTCGCGGCCGCCGTCTCGTTATGCGGCGTGGCTATCATGGTCTGGTCGGGGTTCGGCACCGGAAAGCTGTTCGGCGACGGGCTGGCGCTGCTGATGACGATCGGCAGCGCGCTCTACATGATCATGGTGCGCGCCTTCCGCGACACACCCGTGGTGTGGGCCGGCGCGGTTTCGGCCTTCCTGTTGTTCATGCTCGGCTGGTTTGTCACCGATCCCCTGGCCGTCTCTGCAAGGGACGCCGTTCTGCTTGTAACGTTCGGCGCTTCCTTCGCATTGGCTTCCATCCTGTGGACGGAGGGCGCACGGCTTATCCCGGCGCCTGAATCCGGCCTGCTCGGCTCGGCGGAAGTGCCGTTCGCGATCCTGTTTGCCTTCCTGTTCCTGGCCGAGATCCCACCGATGGCCAGCATGATCGGCGGTGCCATCGTGCTCTGCGCGGTGTTCGCCCATGCTGGCCGCGACTGGCTGGCGGCCCGCTCCCAACAGGTCGCGTCAAATATTTCTTAAAAAAGTGACACGGTCACGGAACCATTACCGGACTCAGACATTGTTGGTGCGACGGGCCACCCCCCAAGTCCCCCCAAACCCCTCGGCC